>JAGWVE010000001.1 GCA_018971025.1 Bacteroidota bacterium
GTTCCTGGTCACCCCGTTGCACTAGCATTACTAGACCAACTAGATTTTCCATTAGCAGCCCCAAGTGCCAATCCATTTGGATCTATTAGCTCAACAACGGCAAAACATGTACATGATTATTTTACTGATACGCTAGAAACAATTTTAGATGGCGGACCTTGTACAAAAGGGATTGAATCTACCATTATTGGTTTCGAAAATGAACAACCTATTTTATACAGACAAGGAAGTATTTCTATAGAAGATATAGAAAAAATAACGGGCAAAGTAGAGATGCGTGTTCATAATGATAATAGTGCTCCAGCAGCACCAGGCATGCTTTCTAGACATTACGCCCCCAATACAACAACCATTTTAACTGACGATATTGATATTGCCATTGAACAATATGAAAGATATAAAATTGGCTTGCTCTTATTTAAAAATACGATGGTACCGGATATTATAACTACTGTAGAAGTTCTTTCAAATACAGGAGATACCGAAGAAGCTGCTAAAAATTTATATGCTGCCATGCACAGGTTAGATAAACAAAACCTGGATATAATTATCGCAGAAAGGCTTCCCAATGCTCAACTTGGAATTGCCATTAATGATAAATTAGAAAGAGCAACGAAAAAGTGAATGGATGGGCTATACACTAATTACTTCTATCTAATCCAGATGAAATTAACTCTTTTATGTAAATGAATTCTTTTGGAATTTTGTCTTTCATTTGATCAAATAAGTTTTCATGGGCATGTAATTCCATTTCCCATGCTGTTTTATCAACTTTCATTACTTTCTCGAACGAATTTTTTGAAAATGTCAATGAACCCCATTTGATATCCTCATACCTTGGCAACCATCCAATTTTACTTTCAACAGATACTACCTCCCCATGTATTCTTTGAATAATCCAAATTAGCATCCGCATATTTTCACCAAAACCCGGCCAAATAAATTTTCCTTCTTCGTCTTTTCTAAACCAGTTTACGCTGAATATTTTTGGGGGATTGGGGATTTTTTGTCCAAATTGTAACCAATAATCAAAGTACGATGCCATATGGTAGCCACAAAATGGCAACATAGCAAATGGATCTCTCCTAACTTTTCCTTGTTCACCAAATGCAGCAGCCGTTGTTTCGGAACCCATTGTTGATGCAAGATAAACACCAAAATTCCAATTAAAAGCTTGATAAATTAAAGGGACTGTATCACTTCTTCTTCCTCCAAAAATGAAAGCGTTGATAGGCACTCCATTAGGATTTTCCCATTGGTCATCAATACTAGGGCATTGTTTAGCAGGAGCTGTGAAACGCGCATTCGGATGTGCAACCAATTCCCCAGAATTTGGATCATGCAATTCCCCTTTCCAATTGTATATAATTTCAGGAGCTTTATCTGTCATTCCTTCCCACCAAATATCACCATCTGGAGTAATCCCTACATTTGTAAAAATACTATTAGCGGATAGTGCTTTCATAGCATTTGGATTACTAGTAAAATTAGTACCAGGAGCTACTCCAAAATATCCATACTCAGGATTTAATGCATAAAGTTTACCATCATTTCCTGGTTTGATCCAAGCAATATCATCTCCAACTGTTGTCACTTTCCATCCCTCTAAATCATCAGGAGGGATTAGCATTGAAAAATTTGTTTTACCACAAGCACTTGGGAAAGCTGCAGCTACATATGTTTTTCTTCCAGAAGGTTCTTCAACACCAAGTATCAACATATGCTCTGCTAACCAACCTTCATCTTTAGCAATTTTAGATGCTAGTCGTAGTGCTAAACATTTTTTTCCTAAAAGTGCATTGCCGCCATATCCAGAACCATAAGAAACTACTGACATTTCTTCAGGATAGTGGACAATATATTTAACAGTAGGATTACATGGCCATTTTACATCTTGTTGACCAGTATTTAATGGAGAGCCAACTGTATGTAAACATTTGACAAAGTCACCATCAGGTCCTAACTCAGCTAAAACTGCAGACCCAACTCTTGTCATTATATGCATATTCACAACAACGTAAGGCGAGTCTGTGATTTGAACACCGATTTTTGAAAAAGAGGAACCAATTGGACCCATACAAAAAGGCACCACATACATTGTCCTACCAATCATAGACCCATTTAATAAGATATCTAATTTTTTTTTCATGTCATCTGGATCCATCCAGTTATTGGTTGGACCAGCATCCTCTTTTATTTTCGAACAAATAAAAGTGAATTCTTCAACTCTAGCAACATCACTTGGATCAGAATTACAAGCATAAGAATTTGGCCATTTATTTTCGTTTAGTTTTACAAATGTGCCTTGATCTACCATTAACTGACACAAAGCATTATATTCTTCTTTTGAGCCATCACAAATTTTTACTGAATCTGGATTACACTTATCTTTTACTTCATTGATAAAATTCTTTAATTTATCGTTTGATAGCTGCTCTAACATAAACTTTATTGCTATAATTTTTAACGTGAATATTTATTTTTCAAATGCTTTACACATTTTACTTCGATCAAAAAGATTTTCACTATTAGATATAAATATGGTCGCTACACTATTCCCAATAAAATTAGTGATAGCACGTGCTTCAGACATAAATCTATCTACCCCTAACAAGAGGGCTAAACCCTCAATAGGTATGACTTTTACAGCACTTAATGTGGATGCCAAAATCACAAAACCACTTCCTGAAACACCCGCGGCACCTTTAGAAGTAATCATTAAAACACCGATAATCGTGAAAATCTGTTCTGTCGTTAAGTCTACCTTAAAAACCTGAGCTAAAAAAATGATAGCCATCGAAAGATAGATAGAAGTCCCATCTAAATTAAATGAGTACCCCGTAGGAACAACAAGTCCAACAACAGGTCTACTACAACCTAAATTTTCCAATTTATTCATCAAAGACGGTAAAGCAGCTTCAGAAGAGGATGTACCCAATACAATTAATAATTCATCTTTTAAATAAGAAAGTAATTTGAAGATATTGATCCTGTATATCAATAAAATTCCACCTAAAATTAATACGACAAATAAAAACATTGTGATGTATACACTTAACATCAATTTTCCAAGTGGCAATAAAGTTGAAATTCCATATTTTCCTATTGTATATGCCATTCCACCAAATGCACCAATTGGTGAGAGTTTCATAATATAATGCAAGGCTTTAAATAGGTATTTTGAAATAAAGTTTATTTTATCAATAACTATTTTCTTTTGTGGAATATATCCAAGAATTATTCCAATGAATATTGAAAATAATAAAACTTGTATGGTAATGTTTTCTTGGAAAAATTTAGCCCACGAAATTGAGGTAGAAGATTTAAATTTCTGTATTGATTCATAATCTATTTCTCCCGTATTAATTGAAACACCAGGCTGTACAATATATCCAACAAGTATTCCAATCGCCAGTGCAATAGTCGTGACAATTTCGAAATATAAAATTGCTTTTCCTCCAATTTTACCTACCTGCTTTAAATCATCCATCCCACATATACCGATTACAATTGTTGTGAAAATTATAGGATTTATGAAAAGTTTTACAAGCTCTATAAAATACTTACCAAGTGGTTGCATATCAACCCCTGTTTCAGGAAAGAAATGCCCCACTATCACTCCAGCGACAATTGCCAACAAAACCCAAAAAGTGAGTTTTTTAAATAAATTCATTATTCAGTAAATTATTTTCTTAAAAAATCATTTGCTCTTAACCAGTTTATTGCCATGGGCATCCAACCTATGTCTTGCTCTTTATTATATGAAGCAAATCCATGACCCCCGTACTGATAAATTATCATTTCTGATTTGACTTTATTTTTAACCAAGGCATTATAAAATGCTAAGCTATTTTGCACTAAAACGGTACTATCATTTTGAGCATGGACAATAAAACACGGCTTTGTAGAAGATGAAACATGCAATTCAGCTGAAAAATTATTTTTCTCATTTTCAGTTGGATCTTTACCCAATAAGACACTTCGTGATTTAGTTTTAGCAGACGTTAGCTCATCTCTAAAACTAATTACTGGATAAATTAAAAAATTGAATGCAGTTTTAAATCCTACTTTACTAACAGCTTTCATAGAAGCCAAGTGTCCCCCTGCAGACAATCCCATAATACCTGTATTCGTAGTATCAATATGCCAAACTAAAGCACTGTCTTTAATAATCTCGAAAGCTCTTTCTACATCATTATTGGGACATTTCTTATAATCTGCGTAAAATTGATTGATAAATGTTCTATACTTTAATACGATGGCCACAATACCATATTTGTTGAGCTCCTCTGCAATTTGATATCCGCCATCGAAAATAGAAAGACTGGTAAAACCTCCTCCTGGACAAATTACAACAGCAGGCTTTTTTTCATCCTGAGTTGTTGGTTTATATACTACAATCTCGGGGATTGAAACATTTTCAACCCTACCTCTTCCCGTAGTTACAATGTTTTCATTGTTTACAGAAAATAGATTTCCTGGAGGTGTGCCATTGTACAACTTAACTCTAATTTGCGCATTTGTACCCAAAATAAAAAAGCAGAGTAAAAAAACAACTATATACTTTTTCAATTTCTATTGATTTACAGGTGTTACAGTATACAAATCAGGATAATTTGAAGGCATACTCGTGTTTCTATCTACTTCAACTTGTGGATATAACATTCTTTGTGGTAAAACAGAACCAAAATTTACGGGTATAGGAACTTTGATATTACTTTCTTTAAAAGTTCTTCTCATATCATTAAAACCCTCAAATGTCCCAATCAAAGTAATATATCGCTCTTCTAATATTTCTCTTAATAAGGCTTCCGTTGGAGTAAGTACTCTAGAAGTTGCATTTTCGATTCCGCCAACATTAAAATCCGCTGCAACATAAGGATCATATTTGTAGTTTCCTGTTGTAAGATAAGCTGCATTAATATATCCGCCGGTTGACATATAAGACCTAAAATTATTAAGTCTTATAAGCCCTGCATTTACACCATTTAATCTTGTATCAGCTTCGGCTAGTATTAGTAAGTTTTCTGCATATGTCGCTAATGGGAATGAAGAAATTTGACCAAAGAATCCATTTGTTGTATAATTCAAATTGGTAGTTCCTGTACACAAATAACTCATTCTTGACTTTTCGATAGTTTTGCTATTGCCACGATATGTAGTTGCTGCTGCTGAGTTAACCAATCCAACAAAGAAGGACCCATTTGCATCCATCCAAGATGGTCTATCTTGGGCAAAGAACTGATAATATTGATTATAGGTTCCCTTACCTGATGCGTTGTGGGGTGCCATCCAGTTATTTGCTGCAGTGTTAATTCCTAGTGCCCCAAACTTTAAGGCATTGTTGTAATCTTTAACATGCAAATAATATCTAGCTTTTAAGGTATTAGCAGTTTGAATCCACTTTGCCATGTTGCCAGCAAAATGAATATCCTGTGCAGAAAAGTCAACAAAAGAAGATGAATTCAAATTAATAATTGCAGAGTCCAGCATCGCTTGAACTTTATTAAAAACATCAGCTTGTGCATCATATTTTGGATTCGGAAACCTATCATCACATGCTTGCGTATAAGGGATATCACCCCATAGATCTGCTGCAGTTGCAATAATATTAGCTTCAATAACTTGAGTTACACCAAGCATTCGTAAATTATTTACAGCGATTGCTTTTTGTTTTAAAATTTTTATGTTTTTGTATGCTCCAGAATAAATATTTTGCCAAGTTGCATCAAAATTGGTAGCACGCATATTGTATTGGAAGTAGTTTAAATATTGTTGCTGCTGCCCTTTAAAATAACCTGACCACATACCTGCTACTCTAGTTAATTCTCCCTCTTGCACATTCATATTTGCCACTAAGACACCCGTAAAAATGGCAGAGGCTGGAGCATCTGTTGGATTGTTGGGATCGTTATTAACACCTTCAAATGATTTACTACATGAAGTAAATAATATCGATAAACCTAATATTGAAATATATAAATTTTTCATCGTTGCATTTTTTTAAATTAAAAATTAACTTTAATGCTAAATAAATAGGATTTTGTTGGAGGATTCACAAAATAATTGACCCCTCTTGCAGATGTAGATCCATTAACATTACTATCAGGATCAAATCCTTTAACATTACTAATTAAAAATAAATTCCTACCACTTAAAGTAATCTCTAATGATTTGAAACCAAAATATTTCCAATTGCGTCCATTGATCAAATAAGAAAGGTTTAATTCCCTAAATCTTGTCCATGATGCATCTTCTAAATATTGCTCTCCAACATTACCAAACCAACCACCAGGTCCTGTATACCATTTTTGGTCTAGTGCAACAGCACCTCCACCAAAATCTTTAATATTTCCCCTAAATGGTGTATTTGCAGTAATAATTGTTCCATCATAACGTTTCAAATCTTTTGTTGATACAGACTCAAATTGAGTTGCCGCACTTGTACCATAATCAAGGAGTACTGCTTCTGTACCATTTGCAATTACTCCACCTTGCGAATGTTCAACAAGCGCATTTAATTTAAAATTTTTATACTTAATATTTATGCCAGTTGAGCCCCTCCAATCTGGATTAGGATCACCAATAGCTTCTGCTGTTAATCCAGGGATTGGAAATCCGTTGGCATCAAGTAGGTAACCACCATTTGCATTTCTCTGAAATTTTATTGAATACAATTCGCCTAAAGCAAATCCCTTTACTGCTCTCGAAGAAATACCTGATGTTCCACCAAGATTTATTGATTCTACGCCATTCAAACTAACTACTTGATTCTTGTTTTTTGTAAATGTTCCATAAATTCCAATCTCAAGATCTTTTTTCTTGTATGCAGTAAAAGAAAGATCTGCTTCCCAGCCTTTATTTTCAATGATACCTGCATTCGCATAACTTGTATTGAAACCCGCAGATGGTGATTGTGGAATATTTATTAATGCGTCTGTAGTTTTATTATTATATCTAGTAACACCCAATGTAATTTTGTTATCTAAAAATCGCATATCAATACCAAATTCAATCTCCTCTTTTCTTTCAGGCATTAAATACGCATTTCCCTTGTTTACACTTTGCATGTAAGTTCCTGTTCCATACAATGCGGGATCAAGATAACCGCCCAATCCATCTTGGAACGTTCTTGATGAATAAATAGTTGAAGTATTGTATGGGGTTGGCTGTACACCAACTACTCCATAAGATGCTCTTAATTTACCAAAAGAAATGAAGCTAGAATTTTCAAAATATTTTAATTTGGTAAACTGCCATGCCAAGTCTGTAGATGGATAGAAGAATGTTTTGGGTGCCAATTCACCAAAAGTAGATGCTGCTTCTAAACGACCCGTTGCATTCCAAAATAATTGATCATTAAATCCAAGTCCCATACTTGTATAACCTGCATTGGTGAGACGCGTAATAAAATTATCTACCGTTGTTATATTTGTTGGAGTGGCATTGTCAAAATCAGAAGGGCCATTTGGAAGAATAAAATTCAGAGTGGTAGCACCTACAACTGAAGATTTATATATATTGTTGTTGTATCCAAATAAAATATTTCCTTCAATTTTTGATGTAATCTCTTTTTCTATTTGAGCAATTAAATCATAGTTTAACTGATATTGATTATACTCTTCTCTTGTATAGGAGCCAGTATTTGCATTAGCTGTATAATAAGGAAAATAATTAATCTGCCTATCTGTGAAATAGTCAAGTCCCACTCTGTTAATAACTGAAAACCATTTTGCTAGTTTTATTTTCGCCTCTACCGCGTCTATGAATCGATTGACTTCACTATTATTTTTACTGTTATTAATTACCCAAAATGGATTATTAAAACCTGGATTTGCACTTGCTCCTATGTAATTTCTGTATGAGCGCTGCCTATCTGTAGTAGCAGCTCCACCTGGAGCTGCATAATAAGAACCTATATAATCGGCATTATCAAAATCTGCTGGATTTCTTACCAAAGCAATCATTAGACCTGCATTATTCACACCTGTTTGAACTCTATCAGAATATGAATTGGTATACGTGAACTTATTTGAGATAGAAAGCCAATTTGAAAGTTCTCTAGAAGCATTAAGCCTGAATGAAGTTCTTTTATATGTAGATCCAGATTTCAGAATACCCCTTTGGTCTAAATTGTTCAAACTCAAGTAATAGTTAGATTTTGCATCAGCGCCACTTACAGATATATTATTTTCTAAGTAAGCTCCATCTCCAATTACTTGATCGTAATTTTTTTTCAAAAAAGTCTCCTTTGAATTTTTTGTAACAATGGGATAGTATGTTTTTCCTGTGTTCCCTACAAAATATGCTCCTGTTGTGTTCACTATATCATCTCCACCAGCTCTTAATGCAATTTTATCCCCCCAAGACCGGGTCTGATTTGCAACCCATTTACCATCAAGGCCTTGACCATAAACGTCTTGTAGACTAAAAAAATCACTTACTTTATCAATACTGTAAGTAGAACTAAAAGTAATATTCACTTTTCCGACAGAACCCTTTTTAGTAGTTATTACAATTACCCCATTTGCAGCCCTCGTTCCCCATAATGCCGCAGCAGATGCTCCTTTTAGAATTTGAACATTCGCAATATCGTCTGGATTGATATCATTAAGACGGCTTTGTTGAGTTGTTCCACCATTCGTTTCATTTCTTGCATCACCAGCAATTGGAACACCATCAATAATAATTAGAGGATCAGTAGATCTTGTGATAGTGCTTTGACCTCTGAGTAAAATTTTAGATGCTGCACCTGGATCTCCGGATGTTCTGGAAACAATTACGCCTGAAGCCTTTCCAGCGAGCGCATCTACTAGGCCAGTTTCACCTGAATTAGAGACAGCTTCTGAAGTCACTTTAGCAGTAGTATAACCTAACTTGTCTTTTTTTGCTTCAAATCCCAATGCGGTAACGACTACATTGTTTAGTACTGAAACACTATTAGAAAGCTTATAAACTGGTTTTTCCTCCCCATTCCAGGTAAATTCTTTTGATTCAAATTGAACATGGGTTATCGTAAAAGAAAGATTTGAACCATTAACTTTAAAGGTAAATTTACCTTGCTCATCCGTTATTTTTACAGATTTTGTACCTTTTAGGGTAACTACAGCCCCTTTAATCGGATTGTCTTGGTCATCGGTAACCAACCCATTTAGAACCCGATCTTGGGAAAAAGCTTGGAACTGCATACTAATGATGAACATTAGTGTCCAAATAGTGTTTTTAATGAGTGTTTTTTTCATACGCAATTGTTAGTTATTTAATTGTCAATCGTTTATTATGTTGAATATGGCTTCAACTGTTTTTAAAGATTGGTAAAAATATTTTTTGTTACATTAGTGGGTGAATTTTTAGACTTCTTAAATATTTCTTAATAATTTAGTTGAGTTCTGGAAAAAAAATAAAAAACTGGAATTTAATAAATAATTAATTATCAATGTTTTATGAAAATTATTTCCGGAAAGAACGAAATTGTCTATCTACTTTCAAAAGTCATTGAGAAGTATGAAAATGATAATAAAACTGTAATTACAAGAAATTCAAATAGGAAAAACTATGAACCTATTGCTCGGATTTTAAGTGAAATAAGCAACAGATTGCCATTTACACATATCGAGCTACAGCATGATATATACAACGAAGATAAAAATCCTTTAAATCAAGAATATCCGTACAGGAAATATGATATATCAGCCAACCAAGTAAAAGACTCCTATTTTAATCAGATTGTATCAAATCCAAGGCCTTTTTTAGTAGACGCTTGCTACATCTATTTGTATGGAAAAGGGAGAAAAGGGTTTATTGAACAGCCAACTGATCCAAATCTAATTCAAGATGATGCAGCGCTTGAAAAGGAGAAAACCATGGTGAATAATTTCAAAAGTTCATTTAAAAAAAATCGAAATAATATTAAATTTTTATTTAGGCTAAGCATACTTCTTTCTGTTTCAACTTTTATACTAACACTGCTTTATTTAAAAGAAAAATATGAAAAGGACACCCTGACCTCAGATATGAAAATTAAACCATATACGCCAACTAGAGAAGAAATAGAAAAACTAGAAGGAGTTTGGTTGTGTTATACCGGCTCCCCTCAAGCAAGAATATCCGATAAAAATAGGTATCATTTGATTGTTCCAAATATCATTAATGTAAAGTACAAAAATGGCTACTTTGTTTTTACTAGATATGGGGCAAGCTTTGATCATGCCGGCTTTATGCAATTTGAATCTCCTGGCATTGTATCGATACACTCTTATGTAAAGACAGCGGATGATGCAATAGAGTCACCAAGACACTCCTTATTAAAATTGGATCAAAAAAACAAATACTTAAATGTCATATCTGCTTCTTGGAATTTTGATATTGCCGAAAAAAATAAAATAATTGGAATCAGAGAGGTATACATGAAACAAGGATCGGGAGGGAAAATTAACGAAATCATCAACACACTTGAAAATGCTAGCTGTAGATGTAAAATTATTAAATGGGAAAGTAAAGACAAAGAAGTGAAAACATTTTATTTAAAGAATGAATCACTAGATAGTTTACACGATACAGAACTAAAAAGTCTTTTAAACGAAAAAAGTATTTTATTACGAGACCCTAAAGAAAATTTAATCATACCTGATTCTACGAATAATTAAACTTGGATAAAATTATTGCAGAAAAGCTTCCCAATACTCAACTTGGAATTGCCATTAATGATAAATTAGAAAGAGCAACGAAGAAGTGAAGTTGTATTAATTATTTTTTGCTCCATTATCAATCCAACAATACAATGCATTTTTATCTGCAGTGGCGAGCGCCTTACCTTTTGGCATTCTTCCTGACAAAACAGATATTTTAATTTGCGGAGCACCATCATGCACAAATTGATAATTAGCAAGAGAAGTAATAGTTACATCATCATGACATCCTGCATAATTACAATTCTGATCTAAAATTGGCTTGATGGTTTTGCTATAAGATACATCTGATTGACAAGTGTAAGAACTGTCACTACTACTAGACTTGGTACACTGTACCATAAAAAAAGATACCACTACAAGTGCACCTAGAATTATGCCTTTACTTGAAAAAAAATGTTTTTTCATGCTTAAATCTACGAAATCAAGCTTTTAAAAAAATTCATTTAATGTTAACTAATTATTAAGTTGAGTAATTAGTAACGTTTTGGATTGTCAATGCGGAGCATTGCCATCCCTGAGCGGCTCTTGGATCAAAGCCTTAGAACCAAACGCTTCGCGTTGGTTACTGGATTGTCAACTCACTACGTTCGTTGCCATCCCTGAGTGGCTCTTGGATCAAAGCCTTTCAAACCCTACTGATGAAAAAGAATTTCATCAGTAGGGTTTTGCTTTTTTAAAGCTCATTTGTTTACGAAAGCAAGCTTTCGACACAACTTCGCATTAAAAAAGCCTCCCCAAAAATTTGGGGAGGCTTTGCAGAGAGGAAGGGATTCGAACCCTCGATACGTTGCCGTATACACACTTTCCAGGCGTGCTCCTTCAACCACTCGGACACCTCTCTATAAGTTGTTTCTATACCAATAATTTATTGGGAGGGCAAAAATAAAGGTTCGGGGCTCAGGAACCGAATATTTTTTGGGCATTGGCTGTAGTAACAGCGGCAACTTCATGTAATGTTGTTTGCTTTACCTCTGCTAATTTTTCGGCGATGTACAGCAAATACCCCGATTCATTGCGTTTACCTCTAAATGGAACGGGCGTTAAATAAGGTGCATCGGTTTCTAACACCAAATGTGACAGTGGTATATTGGCAAGCGCTTCTGGTAAACCAGCATTTTTGTAGGTTATCACACCACCAATGCCTAAATAAAATCCAAGATCTATAATTTGCTTTGCCGACTCGGCAGACCCGCTAAAACAATGAAAAATTCCACGCAGCCCTTTTTTTGCAAAAGGCTTAACCATTTCAATGGTTTCTTGCATGGCATTACGGGTATGAATAACAATGGGCCAGTTTTTTGCAAGCGCCCACTCCATTTGTGTTTCAAATGCCTTACGCTGCTGATTTTCAAATGTTTTATCCCAGTAAAAATCAAGTCCAATTTCTCCAATCGCTACAAAATCTCGAGTGTTAATCCATTGTTCTAGAATGGCTAATTCATCAGCAACATTTTCTTTTACATAGCAGGGATGCAGCCCCATCATGGCAATGCAAACACCTGGATATTTTTTTTCTAAGGCTAACATAGCATCCAACGAGCTACTATCTATGGCAGGTAAATAAAATTTTTGAACATGATCATTTTGCGCGCGTGTAATTACGGCGTCAATATCAGCAGTAAATTCGTCGGAATATAAATGTGTATGCGTATCAATTAATATAGGCGCCATGGTACAAATATCTTTTATGCATTAAATTTTATGGCTTCAAATGTATAGCCCTCACTAGCAAAATGAGCAAGCATTTTAGGAAGCGATGTTTCTAAACGCGGAAACGCTTTTTCACTATCATGAAATAAAACAATAGATCCACTTTTACTATGATACACGGTGTAACCTAGGCAAGCGTCTGCGTTTAAGGAAGTATCAAAATCGGCACTGAGCACATCCCACATAACAATACGCATGCCCGGAAATTGCTGTTTAATTTTTTTGATTTGACTTCTTTTTATTCGGCCATAAGGCGGTCTAAATAAATTTGATTTGATATGTTTAGCGGCAGTGCCAATTTCGTGCAAATATGCTTCATCAGAAACCTTCCAACCATTTACATGATGCTGGGTATGGTTGCCCACAGCGTGCCCTTCAAACATAATTTGCGCATAAATGCCGGGGTAAGCTTCTACATTTTTGCCGATACAAAAAAAAGTGGCTTTGGCCTGAAAAGCCCTTAAAGTATCCAGCACAAATGGGGTAATGGTGGGGTGCGGACCGTCGTCAAATGTCAGGTACAACACTTTGGACCTGGAAGGCATCCGCCAAACAAGTGAAGGGTATAAGGCCCTTAGCCACCAAGGTGTTTTTACGAGGTACATGTGGCAAATATAAATCTTATCTTTGCGCCATGAACAAAAGAGTACGTGTCCGTTTTGCACCCTCCCCAACTGGAGGCTTACACCTTGGTGGCGTAAGAACCGTTTTATTCAATTACCTGTTTGCAAAAAAACATGGTGGAGATTTTATATTAAGAATCGAAGACACCGACCAATCTAGATTTGTACCCGGTGCCGAAGAATATATTTTACAAACACTTAACTGGTGTGGACTTACGCCAGACGAAAGCCCGGTGGCTGGTGGCCCTTATGCCCCTTATAAACAAAGTGAGCGCAAAGCCATGTACAAACAGTATGCGGAGCAGCTAATTGATGCGGGCTATGCTTATTATGCTTTTGATACGCCCGCCGAAATTGAAGCCATGCGTACTAATTTTAAAACGCCCGAAAATCCTTCGCCTCAATACAACCAATCTATTCGTACTAAAATGCGCAACTCCTTAACGCTTAGTAAAGAGGAAGTTGATGCATTACTTGCAGCCAATACACCACATGTGGTGCGGATTAAAATGCCGGATAACGAAGACGTTTCATTTACCGATATGATTAGAGGTGATGTTTCATTTAATACATCACAAGTTGATGATAAAGTTTTATTAAAAGCCGATGGTATGCCTACCTATCACTTAGCTGTGGTGGTAGATGATTATCTCATGAAAATTAGCCATGCATTTAGAGGCGAAGAGTGGCTTCCATCTGCACCGGTACATATTTTATTATGGAAATATTTAGGCTGGATAGCTGACATGCCACAGTGGGCGCATTTACCGCTTATTTTAAAGCCAGACGGTCATGGAAAATTAAGTAAAAGAGATGGCGACCGTTTAGGATTTCCTGTATTTGCCATGGACTGGACCGATCCAAAAACAAATGAAAAAAACACTGGATTTAAAGAGCATGGATTTTTACCTGAAGCCTTTGTAAACCTACTCGCTGTGCTTGGCTGGAATGATGGCACCGATCAGGAGATATTTAGTATCGCTGATTTGATAGAAAAATTTTCGATGGAACGCGTGCATAAAGGCGGCGCAAAATTTGATTACGAAAAAGCAAAATGGTTTAATGCCGAATGGATCAAAAACGCCGATAACGCTTATTTGGCTTCACTTGTACAACCCTACTTTGATGCAGCTGGCATAGAAGTGCATGAGCAACCGTATCTTCAAAAAGTAATTGGCTTAACCAAAGAACGCTGCACACTCATCCCCGACTTTATTATACAAGCTGGTTTTTATTTTGGTGCGCCAAAGCAAATAGATACCGCATCCATTGCCAGTAAATGGGATGATGCCAAAAAGAATTTCTTTGAAGCACTTTGTACAGCATTTGAAAATACAAACACAGACGACCATACTGTTTTAGAAAATATTTTTAAAGAATTAACCGCTACACATGGGTTAAAAGCTGGTGAACTGATGCTTCCTATGCGCATCATGCTAGTAGGCGGTAAGTTTGGACCTGGTGTGTTTGAAATAGCTGCTACCATTGGGTTAAAAGACACTGTGGCCCGTATTAAACATGCGTTACAATTATTAAGTGCATAATATGGAACCTATTGCCATAATTGATATTTCGGGAGCCCTTGGTTTAATAGCAAGTGGTATATTATTTGTAAACATGGTGCTTGGTATGTTTTTAAGTACCGTTTATAAAAAATCTAACAGGTACAAAAAATTACCTGAAAAAATAAAAGCAATAGACGTCTATCAATTGCACAACTATACTGCTTATGCAGCGCTGGTTTTTACACTAGGACATATCTTACTCATACCTTTAGATAACACCAGTAATTTTACATACAGTAACTTAATCATGCCATGGACGGCCCCGAATCAATCTAACATTGTAATGCTTGGTTTTATAGCCCTTATAGGTTTATTACTTTTAATCATCACTACACAAAAAGTGATCAAGCAAAAATTAGGTTTTAGAACCTGGAAAAATATTCACTTGGTGGCCTATATCATGGCGCTACTTTTTGCGGTGCACGGCCTGCTCATGGATCCTTTGTTAAAAGACCGACCACTAGATTGGCTAGACGCCGAAAAAGCGTTTTCGGAGCTATTACTTTTAGCGGTTATTGTATCAGGCTATATGCGCTACCAATACCACCGTAAAACTGTACTTTTACAAAACAAATAACTTGCCTTTTATGAGCCAAACCAAACGTCCCATTCGTGTACTCGTTGCTAAAGTTGGACTTGACGGACATGACAGAGGTGCCAAAGTAATAGCCACTGCCCTTCGTGATGCAGGTATGGAAGTGATTTATACCGGACTCAGACAAACTCCCGAAATGGTTGTGAACGCTGCACTCCAAGAAGATGTTGACGCTATTGGCGTAAGCATTTTAAGTGGTGCACACAACACCGTTTTTACCAAAATAATGGGGTTATTAAAAGAAAAAGGAATGAACGATGTGCTTGTTACGGGCGGCGGGATTATTCCAGAAGCTGACATTCAAACATTACAAGATTTAGGCGTAGGTAAACTTTTTGCACCAGGAACACCTACTACAACTATTGCAACATATATTGCTGAATGGGTTGCTGCCCACCGAAATTTTTAACGATGTATACAACTTTACTTACTAGTATTGATGAGGGTGTTTTTACCATCACCATCAATAGACCAGAAAAATTAAATGCATTAAATGGACAAGTGATTGCAGAACTAGAAGCAGTGATGCATGAAGTGTATACCAACCCTGCTATCAAATCTGTTTTAATAACCGGCGCCGGCGAAAAATCATTTGTGGCAGGTGCAGATATTTCAGAATTTATTGGTGCAGGATCTGCGGGTGGTAAAACACTTGCGCGTCGTGGTCAAGATTTATTTTTTAAAATAGAGCACTGTCCAAAAGTAGTGATCGCCTGTGTAAATGGTTTTGCATTAGGTGGTGGTTGCGAACTTGCGATGGCATGTCATTTTAGAATTGCTGCTGAAAATGCAAAATTTGGCCAGCCAGAAGTAAACTTAGGTATCATGCCGGGTTATGGTGGCACGCAAAGACTGGTGCAGCTTATTGGTAAAGGAAGGGCCCTCGAATTAATGCTTACCGGTGGTATGATTGACGCTTCTGCTGCTTTTGCATCGGGGCTTGTAAACCATGTGGTTGTGCCAAATCAATTACTTGCCAAAGGAAAAGAAATTGCTACCCTTATACAAAGCAAAGCACCTGTTGCGGTTGCAAAATGCATTGAAGCCGCTAACGCTGTGCACAACGAAAGTGTTAATGGTTACGAAACTGAACTTAATGCTTTTAGTGCCTGCTTTGATACCACAGATATGGTAGAAGGCACCACTGCTTTTTTAGAAAAAAGAAAGCCCGTTTTTACTGGGAAATAGCTTTTGTGGATTTGATAGGATCTGCTACCGGATGCTCCGCTGTAAAATGATAACCCATTAAATGAGCAATGGTTTGCGCAAACTGTTTTTGATAGTATTGCGCCGGTGTTTTTACCTCGCCAAGTGCTGGTGTATTAGGTCCCATAACAGCCATCCAAATTTGACTAGCACCTTCAATTTTATCGCCATGGCTAGTCCACTTTTCTTTTACTACATCTCCTCTTCCATGATCAGAAGTAATAATAAGTGTAGTATTATTTTTATACTGCGGATCTGATTGCACAAAATTCCAGATTTCTGCTAACCATTTGTCTAATTGATGAGCAGCGTTTAAATAGGATTTGTATTTACCTGCATGTGACCACTCATCTGTTTCACCATAAGAAATATAGAGTACGCGCGGCTTTCTATTTTTCAATGTTTCCATCGCATTAAAATGTGTAAACACATCGTAACATTCTTCACCCCATGGACGGTAACTTTGTTGGTGTAGTTTATTGAGTAAGCGTTCGTTTGCCGTTAAATTATTAAAGGCTAGTGTGTCAAACGCAGCTATAACAGGTATTCCAGAAGCTTTCTCATTTAAAATTCTATTAAAAGCTTCCCAAGCACTAAAGGCATATACTTTGCCTTTTAATGCCGGTTGTGTATTAAAAAATCCAAGAACCGTTGTGTTTGGATTGGCCGGATGCTCGTTGCTATTAACGCGTGGATCTACATAACCAGTAAAAATTTCTGAATAACCTGGATACGAAAACCAATGTGGATTTTCGGTATTGATAAAATTACCAAACAAACGGTTACCATATACCTGACCTTTTGTAGCAATCGTGTTCCAAAAAAATGGCATCAATTTTTGTCGACGCTCCTGCATAGTAGCGCCACCATACTTTTGAATAAGCCCTAGACTATCTCCTTCATTAAAACGTTTTTGCTGCGCAATGGTATCATCCATTCCTTTAAACAAATCCTGCCAACGAAAACCATCGGTAGTGATAATGATGATGTTTTGGTTTGTGTTTTGCTTTGCGTTTTGGTGTTGCTGTGCAGAAGCGGCCAAAGAAAGCCCTAAACATAAAAGAAGGAGTAATTTTTTCATGGTTTTTAACGGTTTGTAGTTCCTAAAATAAGCAAAAATGTAGCCTTTACACCCTTACCTTTGCAAAAGGTAACAATTAGCTAATAATTATTAAAATAGCAATCATGGAATTTAGAATTGAGAAAGACACAATGGGCGAAGTAAAAGTACCTGCAGATGTATACTGGGGCGCTCAAACACAGCGTAGTATCGAAAACTTTAAAATAGCCGAGGACATCAACCGCATGCCCAAAGAAATTATAGCCGCTTTTGCGTATTTGAAAAAAGCAGCAGCGCTAACAAACTTTGACGCGGGTGTTTTAGCAGCAGATAAATGTGAACTCATTGGACAGGTTTGTGACGAGATATTAGCAGGCAAGCACAACGATCAATTTCCATTGGTAGTATGGCAAACCGGGAGTGGCACACAATCTAACATGAATGTAAACGAAGTAATTGCTTACCGCGGTCATGTCATTAAAGGCGGTAGCTTAACTGATAAAGACAAATTTTTACACCCCAACGACGACGTAAATAAATCTCAATCTTCTAACGATACGTTTCCTACGGCAATGCACATTGCAGCCTATAAAATTTTATTGGAAACCACTATTCCGGGGATTAAAAAACTAAGAGATACCCTTGCGCAAAAAAGTAAAGACTTTATGCATGTGGTAAAAATTGGTCGTACCCATTTTATGGACGCGACTCCATTAACACTGGGACAAGAAATTAGCGGATACGTTTCGCAACTAGACCATGGCCTTAAAGCCATCAACAATACATTAGCGCATTTATCGGAACTAGCACTAGGTGGAACTGCAGTGGGTACAGGCATTAACACGCCAAAAGGTTATTCAGAAAACGTAGCCAAGCATATTGCTCATTTAACAGGGCTTCCATTTGTTACGGCCGAAAATAAATTTGAAGCACTTGCTGCGCACGACGCAATTGTTGAAGCGCATGGTGCTTTAAAAACAGTGGCAGTAAGCCTTATGAAAATTGCCAACGACATTAGAATGTTGAGTTCTGGACCAAGAAGTGGTATTGGTGAAATATTTATTCCAGACAACGAGCCCGGTTCTTCTATCATGCCAGGTAAAGTAAATCCTACACAGTGTGAAGCTTTATCTATGATTGCGGTTCAAGTGATGGGTAACGATGTTGCGATTAATATGGGTGGTGCCAACGGCCATTTTGAACTCAATGTATTTAAGCCCGTAATGATTTATAACTTCTTACACTCTGCGCGTTTAATTGGCGATGGTTGTGTAAGCTTTAATGATAAATGCGCAGTAGGTATCGAACCTATTGAGGCCAACATTAAAAAGCACGTAGACAATTCATTAATGCTTGTGACTGCACTTAACACAAAAATTGGCTACTACAAAGCAGCCGAAATTGCACAAAAAGCACACAAAGAAGGCACTACGTTAAAGGAAATGGCTGTTAAATTGGGTTATTTAACACCAGAAGAATTTGATGCATGGGTGATCCCTGCAGACATGGTAGGATTTTAAAAGTATTAGAATACTTTTTTACCGCCACTAAATGTAGCCACTACTTTAGTATCCAATATTTTATTTACTGGCACATGCATTAAGTCTTGTGCCAGTATTATAAAGTCTGCTTTTTTTCCTACTTCTAAACTCCCTACTTCCTTTTCTAAAAAACTTGCTTTAGCAGCCCAAATGGTCATACCCTTAATGGTTTGCTCGCGCGTTAAAGCGTTTTCAAATTGAAAGCCGCCTTCCGGAAACCCTTTGGCATCAACCCTTCCAACCGCTGCTAAAAATGTTTTAAAAGGCGAAATATCTTCTACCGGAAAATCGGTACCTAGAGGTAACCATCCATTTTGGTCTAACAATTGCTTGTATGCATAAGCACCTTTTACACGCACAGGACCTAGTCTTTCTGAAGCCCAGTACATATCAGATGTAGCATGCGTTGGTTGTACTGAGGGTACCACAGAAGCTGCACCAAATAAATTAAAATCATTTTCATTGACAACTTGCGCATGCTCTATTCTCCAGCGTCTATCGTTTCCTTTTTGTAAATATTTATTGTAGATATTTAAAATTTGACGGTTGGCACTATCCCCAATGGCATGCGTACACATTTGAAATTTTGATGCAGCAAGTACCGAAGCTAAAGAGTCGTAATGCGAAATATTAGCAAGTAAAAAACCCGTCCAATTGTCACGGTCTTGATAATTGTGTAAAAGACAAGCGCCTCTGCTACCAAGGGCTCCATCGGCATACACCTTAAAACCGTTCACAAATAATTTATCGGTTTTGTAAGGACCTCTTTTTAAATACGCAGTAAGATTTTCAGGATTATCACTGAGCATTGCAAAAAGACGCATGTTAATTTTACCTTCTTGTTGTAGTGTATCAATAAAATTAATATCGCTTATGTCTAATCCACAATCGGTAACAGTGGTAAGCCCCTGCGCAAAACAATTTTTTTGGGCAGCTTCTAACCACTGCGTATATGTTTGCTTGTTTACCGCAGGAATAGAACCATATACAAGGCCTTTTGCGTTGTCAATTAGTACACCTGTTAAAACGCCATTTTTTGTTTCAACCTCGCCACCTACAATGGTTTGACCAGGTTTTACGCCAGCAATGTCAAATGCTTTTTGGTTGGCAATAGCCGCGTGACCATCTACGCGTTGTAACACCACTGGTGTGTTTGGAAACAAAGTATTTAATAAGGCATTGGTTGGATATTTTTTTCCAGGCCATTTGTTTTGATCCCAACCGCGTCCTTCTATCCATACCAAATTTGGATGCGCTGCCGCAAAAACTTTAACACGCTCTACCGCTTCTTCCCAACTTGTGGTGCCAAATAAATCTACCTGAAAAAGTGATTTTCCATACCCCACAAAATGTGCGTGCGCATCTATCAATCCTGGATAAACGGCTTGTCCTTTTGCGTCAATTTTTTCGGGTGCTGTATACGCTGCAAGTATGGCTGCATCGGTTCCAGTGGCAACAATCAGGCCATCTTTAATAGCCATAGCCTGCGCTGTAGAAAAGCTACTATCTACCGTATAGATAACGCCATTAACAACAATTGTATCTACTTTTTTAGGACCGCCACAGCTTGTTAGAAACAGGGCAATAGCAGCGGTAGCAAACAATACACGAATGCGCATAGGATAAGTTTATAAAAGGAAAGATAGTTTTTTATTTTAGTAATTCGCAAGGCTTTAGACCGGTGTGCTTTTTAAAAGCCGCCGAAAAATGCGATATAGATGAGTAGCCCAGTAACGCCGAAATATCTGTTACACTCAGGCCTTTTTCATAGAGCAAGTACTTAGCATGCTCCATGCGTTGTTGTTGGTAGAAATCAAAGATGGTGGTACCAAAAATTTCTTTAAACCCTTTTTTAAGGTAGCACTCATTCATGGCTACCTTACGGCTTAATTCTTTAATGGTAATAGGATCTCCAATATGCTGTAATAAAATTTCACGGGCTTCGTAAATACGCTCTCTACCAGAAGGATCTGCTAAAAATTTACAACTAAAGCCTTCCTCTTTTTCGTCTACCAAACATGCTAAACTATACAGCAACAGCTCATGCACTTTGGCGTTTACAAAAATATTTTCGAGGGCACCGGTATAACTATTATTGAGTAACGAATCTAGTACCGAACGCTTTTTACCACACAATGAAAACACTTTGGTAAATGCATTGGGATGTTTAAATGCAAGCACATCGTCTTTGTAATTGCTTACTTTAACATTGTGCACGTAAGGGCGTAAAAAAGTAGACGTAAAATGGAAGGTAAACGTGTCTACGGTTTGGTGTTTACCCGAACACTGCTCGGTAGGAAGCTGGCCACAATGTGCACAACTTTTTTCTTCACAATAGCGGTTACCGGTGATGCAAAAACGGAGCTCTAAAAAGTTATTGGCTGGTTTTTTAGCGTCGTAGTGGTAAATGAGCATACCCGTGTCTTCGGCTACCCAAGGATGCTGGGCATAATAACGCTTGATTTGGTACTGAACAGAGCCTGGAACCTGCTGTTCTTTGCTCAATAACAGCTTCATACTGGGTTCGATCCCACTATGGTGCGCTACTTTTAATATGTCCATTACTTGTACCATCCAATTGCAAATTTAATGTATTACAATGGAGCCTTCTAAATTGTTTGTTTTAAAAGCCCCTTTTTAGCCTCAAATTGGCCTTCAAAACGGTCATGGAACTGTCAAATTTATGTGGAAAACACGGCTCCATTTTGGGCCTAAAAACAGCTTATTTTAACTAGCTTTGACCAGTTCTGATATTACATCTAAACTCAGGATAGACAAGCATTTTATGAGCCAAGAACAATTAGATAGCAACGAAGCACAGAATAAGAATTATGGTGCCGACAGTATTCAGGTTTTAGAAGGTTTAGAAGCGGTTAGAAAAAGACCCGCGATGTACATTGGAGACGTAGGCGTAAAAGGCCTTCACCACCTGGTGTATGAAGTGGTAGATAACTCTATCGATGAAGCCCTCGCTGGTTATTGCAAAAACATTAGTGTAACCATTCACGAAGACAATTCTATAAGTGTACAAGATGATGGACGTGGTATCCCTACGGCTATGCACACCAAAGAAAAAAGATCGGCACTTGAAGTGGTAATGACCGTGTTACACGCAGGTGGTAAATTCGATAAAAATACCTACAAAGTATCGGGTGGTTTACACGGTGTGGGTGTGAGTTGCGTTAACGCACTTAGTACTACACTTTTAGTAACTGTACACAGAGAAGGAAAAATATTTGAGCAAGAATATAAAATTGGGGTACCTCAATATGCGGTTCGCGAAATTGGCGAAAGTGCTATTACAGGAACCAAAGTTCACTTCTGGCCTGATGCTACTATTTTCCAAGAAACCGTTTACAAAAAAGATATTTTGGAAGGTCGTTTACGTGAATTATCGTTTTTAAATAAGCGCATTAGTATTTCACTAACCGATTTAAGAGAGCTTGACGAAAACGGCGCTCCTTACGTTAATAAATTTTACAGCGAAGGTGGTATCATCGAGTTTGTAGAACTCTTAGATAAGCAAGCAAACCGTAACGCAATCATCGCACAACCCTTATATGTAGAGGGTTTGGACGAAGCTACCAACGTTGCTGTAGAAGTAGCCTTAACCTATAACGACGATTTTAAAGAACATATTTTTTCTTACGTTAACAACATCAATACCATCGAAGGTGGTACACACGTAACAGGTTTTAGACAAGCCTTAACGCGTGTGTTTAAAAGCTACGGTGATAAAGAAGGATTATTTGAAAGAGCAAAAGTTGCTGTAGAAGGTGACGACTTTAGAGAAGGCCTAAGTGCTATTATTTCTGTAAAAGTTCCTGAACCACAGTTTGAAGGACAAACCAAAACAAAACTTGGTAACTCTGAAGTAAGTGGTGTGGTACAAACAACGGTTGCAAGAGCATTAGAAGCTTACCTCGAAGAAAATCCACGTGAGTCTAAACAAGTTATCTCTAAAATTATTTTAGCCGCTCAAGCCCGTGTTGCTGCCAAAAAAGCACGTGACATGGTACAACGTAAAACCGTTTTAAGTGGCGGTGGTTTACCTGGTAAACTAGCCGATTGCTCTGAGCGTGATCCAGATAAATGTGAACTATACTTAGTGGAAGGAGACTCTGCGGGTGGTACGGCTAAACAAGGTCGTGACAGAAGCTACCAAGCAATTTTACCATTACGTGGTAAAATCTTAAACGTAGAAAAAGCAATGGAACATAAAATTTACGAGAACGAAGAGATCCGTAATATGTATACTGCGCTTGGTGTTACCGTTGGTACCCCCGAAGATCCTAAAGCCTTAAATATTACCAAGCTTCGTTATCATAAGTTAATTATTATGACCGATGCCGACGTTGATGGATCGCATATCGCTACCCTTATTCTTACTTTTATTTTCCGTTACATGAAAGAATTGGTAGAACAGGGTTATATTTTTATTGCGCAACCTCCTTTATACCTTGTTAAAAAGGGTAAAGACCAACAATACGCATACAACGAAGAGCAGCGCAAAATGTGGATCGAAAAACTAGGAGGTGGCAAAGAAGACAGTGTTACGATCCAGCGTTACAAGGGTTTAGGTGAAATGAACGCCGATCAATTATGGGAAACAACCATGGATCCGTCTCGCCGTACCCTTAAACAAGTAACCATCGAAAGTGCTGCAGAAGCAGACCGCGTATTTAGCATGTTAATGGGTGATGACGTGGCTCCACGCCGCGAATTCATCGAAACACACGCTAAATATGCTAAAATAGACGTGTAAAAACTATCAAATTGTGAATAAACCAGCTTAAAATCTGCACAATACAGCCTCTTAACTTATGGCTAGATTGTAGAAATTAGCTAGCTTGTGGAAGCAATTCGGTTGCTCATTAACTAACCTAACAAAATTTGAACAAATGGACACTTCAAAAATGATTAAAGCATATTGCCTTAAGACAAAAGAAAAAAACGTTCCAATGCAAGACGCAGTAGTTACTAAAACTGCTCGTGGTGGATACATGGCTGCTGGTCATGATGGCAAAGGAAATAAAATGGCTGCTATCTTAGGAGAAGCAAAAGCTTTACAAGCAATTGCTGATGGCGTTGCTAAAAAAGGATTCTAGTTTAGATTTTTCTATCATAGAAAATATAATTAAACCTGCCTTTGGGCGGGTTTTTTTATGCCTGCGCAGAAATGTCTACAGCTGTTGTGGCGGCAGCAGGAGTTTGTGGAATAACGCCCTTGTGCATGAGCGTTAAAAAGCGTAGCATCGCATCCATATCATTGATCTGATCTACCACCAACATAAATAATTTACCTACTTGTTTAAGGCGCGCTTTGTTGGTACCTGTTTGTAAATAGTCAAGCACTTTTTTAAATAACTCCGATTCAAAATAAGGAGAGTCGGGTCTATTAATAAAATAACAACGGAGTGTATTTTCTTTTAAGGTCATTTTCTCGAAACCCAGGTCTACAGCGAGCCAGCGGCATTTCACTGTAGTAAATAAATCTGTTACTTGTGGTGGTAATGCACCAAAACGGTCTACAAGTTCTTTATTAAAATCTTCGAGATCATGATCATTTTCACAATTATCTAAACGCGTATATAAACTAAGGCGTTCTGCAATACTTTCGACATAAGAATCTGGAATTAAAATTTCCAAATCGGTATCGATGGTACAGTCTTTTACAAAATCGTCCTGCTTACTAATTTCTTCTTTAAATAAATCTTTAAAGGAACTACGTTTTAATTCGCGCACAGCTTCCTCCAAAATTTTCTGGTACATTTCAAAACCAATTTCGGCCATAAACCCACTCTGATCGCCGCCTAATAAATTACCTGCACCACGTATGTCTAAATCACGCATTGCAATTTGAAATCCACTTCCTAAATCGGTAAACTGCTCCAGTGTTTGCAGACGTTTACGCGAATCGGAAGGAAGCGTACTCATTGGCGGCGCGAGTAAATAACAAAACGCTTTTTTATTACTACGCCCTACACGCCCGCGTAGCTGGTGTAAATCCGATAATCCAAAATGATGGGCATTGTTTACAATAATAGTATTGACGTTAGGGATGTCTACCCCACTCTCTACAATATTGGTACAAACCAGTACGTCGTATTTTTTGTCTATAAAATCCAAAATACGTTCTTCTAATTCGTGCCCTTCTAATTGGCCATGTGCAAAGCCAATGCTTAAATCGGGACAAAGGCCCTGAATGAGGGCACACATTTCGGATAAGCCCTGCACCCTGTTATGAATAAAAAATACCTGACCCCCACGCTCTGTTTCGTAATAAATGGTGTCTCTAATAAAGTCGTCATTAAAAACGTGGACCTCCGTTTGAATGGGCTGTCTGTTGGGTGGTGGCGTATTGATGATACTTAAATCACGCGCTCCCATTAAACTAAACTGAAGGGTTCGTGGAATAGGCGTGGCCGTAAGCGTTAAGCAGTCTACACTGGTTTTTAAAGTCTTTAATTTTTCTTTGTGACCTACTCCAAACTTTTGCTCTTCATCAATAATCATGACGCCGAGGTCTTTAAACTTTACCTCTTTACCCAAAATACCATGGGTGCCAATAATGATATCAATTTTGCCTTCTGCTAATTTTTGTAAGGTTTCCTTTTTTTCTTTTGCCGATTTAAAACGGTTGATAAAATCTACAGTCACTGGAAAATCGGAAAGCCTTTCTTTAAAGGTTTTGTAATGCTGAAAGGCTAAGATAGTGGTAGGCACCAGCACGGCGGCCTGCTTACCATCCACCACCGATTTAAAAGCTGCACGCACGGCTACTTCTGTTTTACCAAAACCCACATCTCCACAAACAAGCCTATCCATGGGCGATGTAGACTCCATATCACGCTTGACGTCTTGGGTGGCTTTGTACTGATCGGGTGTGTCTTCGTAAATAAAAGAAGCTTCAAGCTCTGTTTGTAAATAATTATCGGGCGCATGCGCAAAACCAACCTGCGCTTTACGCGCGGCATATAATTTAATTAAATCAAAAGCAACTTCTTTAACCTTGGCTTTTGTTTTTTCTTTGAGCTTGGCCCACACGTCGGAACCTAGCTTATTAATTTTAGGCATCGTGCCTTCTTTGCCCGTATACTTTGAAATTTTATGAAGTGAATTGATGTTCACGTATAAAATATCACCTTCTTTATAAATGATGCGCACCGCTTCTTGCGTTTTACCATTGACTTCAATTTTTTGAAGTCCCGAATAAGTTCCAACACCATGATCGATATGTGTTACATAATCGCCAGGTTGCAAGTCCCGTAAGGTTTTGAGCGTGATGGCTTTGTTTTTATTATACGCCTGCTTAACCTTGTATTTATGGTAGCGCTGAAAAATTTGATGATCAGTATAGCAAACAATTTTTAAGTCGTTGTCTATAAATCCTTCATGAATACTAGTAGGAACCGGAACAAAATTAATTTCTGTTTTGAGGTCTACAAAAATACTATGCAAACGCTCTAATTGCTTAGCCTGCTCTGCAAAAATATACAACGAATACCCAGCGCCTTCATGTGCTTTTAAATCTTTGATAAGTAAATCAAACTGTCTATTAAAAGAAGGTTGTGGTTTGGTATTGCATTCTATTTCGAGGGTGGCAGCACCTGCATGCATGCCAAACTCAATGTGGTGGCGGCCCGCAAGGGACGCCATAATATCTTCGGAAGTAATAAAATCTTGCAAAGTAACGTCGTTCATAACACGTGTATCATCTTCGTCGTCACTATTTTGCATGCGGTAACCACTATCCAGTAATGAAACAAAACCTTCGAGGTCTTCGTATTGTTGCGTTACTTTTTCACTAATAAAAGAAAGGTCTTTGGTCCATACCACCGTGTTCTCTTTTAAAAATTCAAAGAGCGAAACTTTTTCACCGGTGGTAAACTGCGTTTCTACATTGGGGATGATATTAACCTGTAATAATTTTCTTTCGGAGAGCTGTGTTTCTGGATCAAAAATTCGAATAGAGTCTACTTCGTTGCCAAAAAGTTCAACACGATACGGCTTTTCGTTACCAAAAGAATAGATATCTAAAATGCCCCCTCTAATGGCAAACTGCCCCGGCTCATACACAAAGTCGGAACGCTTGAAACCATACATAACAAAGAGTTCTAGCAAACTCTCTACATTGATGGTGTCATTGGTTTTGATCGAAATAATATTGGACTTAAGCGTTTCAGAAAGTACTACTTTTTCAAAAATAGCTTCAGGATACGTGACCAACATTTTTTTGTTGCCCCCCGCCGCTAACTTCGTTAGCGCCTCGGTCCGGAGCATCACATGAGAACTATTTAAAAGCTTGAAGTTTTTCCTGTTTTTAAATGACGAAGGAAAATAAAATACATCCAGTGCCTTCGAAACATTTTCGAGTGTGTTATGAAAATAAGCCGCTTCTTCCGCGTCTTGTAATATCACAATATGATTGAGTGAATCAGTGCTCGCGTGCGCAAACACCCCGGCTACAAAAAATTCGGGACTGCTACCTTGTAGGTTTTTTAAAAAGATTTTTTGGGGATCGGGCAATAGAAGGCTGCTCACCAATTGATTGAGGTGGGGGGCATTATTAAACTGCGCTAGCAACACATCCAAATTCATAACGTCGTCTCCGGCGCAAAGATAACAAAACGCCACCCAAAGTCATGAGCAGCGCCTAATTAATAGCTCGCATCGACATTGACGCTTATTTGAAGACGCGTTTGCTTGCCAACCACTACCCTGCACAACCCAATATTGTTTTTCTCATCAAATTGGTTGGCAAAAAAGGCGCCGCCTTTTCGTACAAAAACGGAGTAGGTGCCTGCCTCAAGTGCAGCGCTAAACTGCCCGGCCTCGTTGGTATCAAGTTTTTGTACCAAACGCGTATTCACACTTACAAAAAGCGGACTCGTCCCAATTTGCTTGACTTGAGATATATTAGTAGAATCGTATATATAAACAGTGGTTTTATAGGGTTTGGGAGCACCCGCAGACCCACCCACCATGGGCATTTGATTGCCTGAAACCTCGGTCACTTCCCCTACAATTCCCTGAATTTGGGTACTAGATTGATTGTCAGACGCTTTGGTGATGTTAGACGCTTTTGGGGTCTTGCAAGCAATCCCCCAAAAAATCAGGATAAATACATAGAAAAGAACTCGTTTCATATCATTAAGTTATATGGTAATTAAGTATTTTAGTAATTCTATAAAAGCCCCTCGGGGTTCTAATGTGAAGATATATGAAAAGAATTAAGATTAGATCTATTATCGGTGTTTTTGCAATGGCAGGTTTTTGCATGTTTGCTCCTAAAATTATGTTGGCGCAAACAAACACAGAGCCCAGTATTTTAGAGCGTACTGCAAAGGGTGTGCGCATTGCAGAAAATGACAATTATATAAAAGCATTATCACTTGCCAAACAAAAGGGCTGGTCATTAACGATTACTGACAAGGAAGGAAATGTTGGAACACTAGTAGGTGTCGACGCTTTTAATTTACCTAAATATTATATCGCACATAATAATACCATTGCAGCAAACACCACAAGAGCCAATCAATTGTGGCCAGGCGGTTCGTCCGGTTTAAACTTATCTGGTTCTTCTGCCAATATGAAAAATAAATTAGGCGTATGGGATGGTGGCAAAGTATTAGACACACACGTAGAACTAGTAGGGCGTGTTACACAAAAGGATAACGCTGCAACCCTTACAGATCATGGCACACACACAACAGGCACTATGATAGCATCTGGTGTAAACCCAAGCGCAAAAGGTATGGCATATGGTTTGCAAGGCATCATTGCGTATGATTATGGTGGAGATAAAGGAGAGATAGCCACAGAAGCTGCTAACTTATTAATTTCAAATCACTCTTACGGAATTGTTTCAGGATGGAATTACAATTCATCACAAAGTAGATGGGAGTTTAATGGAAAATCTACAGACAATGAAGATTACAAATTTGGTTACTACAGCACCGATACACAACTACTAGATTCAATTGCATACAATGCACCCTACTATTTATATGTAAAATCGGCGGGTAATTCTAGAAACGTAAATGGTCCTGCTGTTGGTCAACCTTATTTCAGATACAATGCAAGTGGATCTATGGCCGCAGCAGGTAATAGACCTGATGGTATTAGTAGCAATGATGGATACGATATTATTTCTTGGGATGGTAACGCAAAAAATATTTTAACAGTAGGTGCTGTGAATGGAATATCTTCTAGCTATGGCCGCCCCGAAGATGTTGTAATGAGTAGCTTTAGCTGTTGGGGTCCTACCGATGATGGCCGTATCAAACCTGATGTTGTTGCAGATGGTGTAGGGGTTTTATCAAGTATCGCCACTTCATCTACAAGTTATGCAAGCTATAGTGGAACATCCATGGCATCGCCCAATGCCGCAGGTTCCCTTTTACTTTTACAAGAATTGTATTCTAAATTAAAAGCGGGTTCTTTTTTAAGAGCTTCTACTATTAAAGGTTTAGCAGTGCATACCGCAAGCGAAGCAGGCACCGCACCAGGACCCGATTATAAATATGGTTTTGGACTTTTAAACGTAGAAAAAGCAGCAGCTGTTATTTCAGCATCTGTTGCAAATAACAATAGCACAAGTAGTGAGCATTTAATGTTTGAAAATGTTTTAAATGCAACCACCACAACTTTTTCTACCAATGTAATTGCATCTGGTAAAGGACAATTACGTGCAACTATTTCTTGGACCGATCCAAAAGGAAATGTAGAAACAGTAAACGTATTAAACGACCGTACACCAAAACTTGTAAACGATTTAGACGTTCGTGTTACAACAAATGGTGGCGCAAAAGTATACAAGCCTTGGGTTATGATTCCTTCTAGTCCTAGCAGTGATCCATCTCCTGGCGATAACGTACTCGACAACGTAGAAGTTGTAGACGTGGATAGTACCATTCCTGGGCAATCGTATACCGTTACAGTAAGTTATAAAAACACATTACAAAGAGGTTCGCAAGCTTATTCATTACTTGTTAGTGGCGTTGGCGGTGCAACATACTGCGCATCTGCTCCAACTTCTAATGCAGGTGGTAGAATAGATAGCGTAAGTTTTAAAACCATTCGTTTTTCTAATCCAGCTGGCGGCACCACATACACCGATAACACAAAATTAATTACCTACGTAGAGCCTTTACAAAGTATTCCGTTTTATGTGAAAGCAAATAGTTCCGATGCAACCAACGTTAATAAAATGGCTAAAATTTTTATTGACTACAACAACAACGGAACTTTTACAGACGACAATGAACTTGTTGCAACAAGTGGAAACTTAGCCAACGCTGCAGCATTTACAGGTAATATTGCGATTCCTAACACCGTTACCATTGGCAACTATTTAAGAATGCGCATTGTGCTACAAGAAACCACCAATGCAGCAGATATCAATCCATGCGGTAGTTATGCAAAAGGTGAAACACAAGATTATAGATTACTTGTAATCAATCCTTCTAACGACGTAACGGTTACAAGCATTACCAATCCTGGAACGGTAGAGTGTGCCGATAGTACACAATACTTAACCGTACTCTTAAAAAACAATGGTTCTTTACCTGCCGACAATGTAAGTGTTACTGCAGTTATTAAAGAAGGCACTACGGTTGTAGGCACGATCAATGCGCCTTATCCGGGCACTATTCCTGGTCAAACCACTACCAACCTTACCTTACAAAAACCATTTATTACCAAAGCAAACACTACTTATAATATTACCGTTACAGTAAATTATGCTTCGGATCAAAATCCTAACAACAACACACTTAGTAACGATATTACCATCAGTAGTAAATCAGGCACACCGGTTGCTGTTGGAAGCATTTGCGGTAATAACGCCATTTTAAAAGTTAACAATCCAGAAACAGGTGCTAACTATTATTGGTATAGCAGCGCAACAAGCAATACACCTATTGCTTCTGGCCCAACCTATAATACCACAACTATTCCTGCCAATAAAACCTATTATGTAGGCAGAGAAATAAAAACAATTGTTGGACCAACTACAAAAATGGCTTACCCAGATGGCGGCTATAACACGTTTAGCGGAAACTTTGTGCGCATCAACAACACGGTGCCTGTAATGATTGAGAGTGCAAGACTCTATATAGGCTATCCTGGAACCGTACAAATTATTTTAGCAGATTTAGGTACACTCAATGCCGATGGTAGTTACACCTATTACCCACTTGCTACTTTAAATTTAGCAGTAACAGCTACCAATCCAACACCCGCTACAGGTGCTGTTACAGGTAATCCTGCTAACGATACCGGTGCTGTTTATCAATTAAACATTCCGGTAAACACACCTGGAGATCACGTACTAATGGTAAAGTGTTCTAATGGAGCTTCTATTTTTAGAAACAATAACATTACGGGTACTACTTACCCAATGGCAATACCTGGCGTATTTAGCATTACCGGAAATAGTGTAAACTGGGGTTCTACCAACGATCCAAATCCATACTATTATTTCTTCTACAACATGAAAGTAAGTACGCTTGCAGGTTGTGTAAGTGATAAAGCAACCATTGTTGCAACAACAGTTGCAGCACCAACGATTACCAAAGTAGTAGACTCACTAGTAAGTAGTTCGGCAACAGGTAACCAGTGGTACTTTAATGATGCACCAATAGCTGGCGAAGTTGGACAAAAAACAAAGCTTAGACAAACAGGTGCTTATAAAGTAGTCGTAACAGACGCAACAGGATGTTCTCAAACTTCAAATATCATTAACCACGTAGTAACCGCTTTACCACCAGAAGTAGTGGCCCAAGAAATCAAATTGAGCGTATCACCTAATCCAAATAACGGAAAGTTTAATGTTCATTTTGAAGTAAAAACAAAGGCCGATTTAACCGTAGATCTGTTATCTGCGAGTGGTCAAAAAGTATTTACGCAATCGACACCTGGCTTTAATGGGGTATACAATAAAGAGATCAATTTGGGTAAACCAAGCTCGGCGTATTACTTATTAAAAATTGAGCACAACAAAAAAACATACACACAAAAAGTAATTATCATAGACTAGTTAACAAGTGTAGCGTACCTTTAGGGTATGAGAAAAATTAACCTAGTCATATTTCTAATAGCTGCTTGCTTAACAACAAGCAGCTATTCTTTTGCCCAAAAAAACGACAAAAGAACAGGCTATTTAAAAGACAGTGCAACGCAAATGCCCATTGTACTTGCTAGTGTTACCAACCTAAATACAAAGGTTACCGTAATGACAAGTAGCGCAGGTAAATTTTTGATTGCTGTTAAACCCAAAGACATTTTATCTTTTGCAGCGGTGGGTTATTATTTTGATACACTCACGGTTACAAGTACCAATAGTAACGATTCACTTCCAGTATTTTTAAAACCATTAGGTGCATACTTAGGCAACGTTACCGTAAGCAGTAAAGGGCTTAATAGGTATCAACAAGATAGTATAGAACGCCGCAAACAATTTTTACAAGGCATTGCTAATTATATGATACCAACGGTGTCGGCTGCCAACTCTGGCGCAGGTATCGCACTCAATATTGACCGTTTTTCTAGACATGAAAAAAACAAAAGAAGGGCCTACGCTTTTTATGAGTGCAACGAAAATGAAGCCTATATCAATTACCGTTTTACACCAGAACTAGTGGCTTCGTTAACAGGATTTAAAGAGGATACATTGCAAGAATTTATGCAAACCTACCGGCCTTCTGCCACATGGTTAAGAAGCAACCTTAATAAAGAAGATTTGATCTATTACATTAATGCGCAGCTTAAAAATTATAAGCCTACTCGTAACGAAGTGCGTTAATTGGATTGAGTTTTGCGGCTTTCATGGCAGGATAAATACCAGCGCCTAAACCAACAGCTGTACAAATGACAATACCCGTAATTACCCATCCCCATGGAATAATAAATCCGGTTTTTAAAAAGGCTGCAAAAATATTCCCTACGCCAACGCCTAACAAAATTCCAAAAAAGGCGCCAAGCAAACTAATAATAACACTTTCATATAAAAACTGCTGACGCACGTTTTTACTTTTACCACCAATGGCTTTAATAAGCCCCACTTCTTTGGTTCTTTCATTAACCGCAACCAGCATAATATTCATAAGGCCAATAGCAGCGCCAATAAGTGTGATCAGGCCAATAGCCCCTGCAGATCCCGTAATACTTCCTAAAAAGCCAATAAACATTTCGGCAAACTTGTCACTTTTTTCAATCACAAAATTGTCGGTTTCGGTTGGCATTAGTTTTCGGATCGATCTAAAAACCGCAGTAGCCTGACCCGCTGCCGGATCAATATCTTTAACATTAGAAACCATCACCCCCATCAAATAAGAGTTACTGGCGTTGCCGTACTTTCTAATATTATTATAGGTAGTAACAATGACGTCGTCTTGACGCATCATAGCGCTAGAGCCCTTTGCCTTAAGTAATCCCACCACGCGGTAGGGCGCGCCACTTACACGAATCACTTTATCTAAACATCTTTCCGGCTTGTCACCAAATAAAGTAACGGCAACCGCATTTCCTAAAATGCAAATATTACGACCACTCTGTAAATCTTGCTCGTTTAAATTTCTTCCCTGAATTAATGTATAACCACTTACCGCTAAATAATTTTCGTCACCACCCATGATGGTAATTTGCGGATTGGTTTTTTTGTCTTGGTAATGAATTTCCTGACCACCTGGTCCCCTTCTATAAATACTTACAAAAGCATTTGGAAAGCTGTAGGTTTTTTTGAAAAATTCAGCGTCTTCTTTACGAATAGGCTTATCTAAATTTGATTTTTTTTCTTTTTGGCCTCTTACCGATTTTGCAACATCTGAGCCTCTGCCCCCACCCATTCTTACCCTCGAATTTTTATACCGAATATTAAAGGCATTGGTACCCATCGAAGAAAAGCTTTCTTTTAAGCTCTGGTTCATGGCTTCAATAGCAGTAATAATACCAATAAGCGCCATAATACCAAATGCAATAATGGCTACCGTAATACTGGTACGCAATTTATTGGCACGAACTGTGCGCCATGCAAGCGATAAAGAATCTAAAGATGTCATTCCGGCCATAACAGTAGCATTATAGCTGTAAAGATAGCACAGAAAGCGCAGCCCCTAAACAGGAGTCACCAAAAAAGTGAGGAGCGGTAAGTAGGCCAATAAGTATGGTAAAAATTAAAAGTAAAGCCAGCTCAATAACACAGAAGGCCAAATACCAAGTAGTATAATGAGTGCCGCAACAGCAATTAAAACGCCTTTAAAGCCGCTTGTAATAGGCAAAGTTTGTGGATCACCTGATTTAAAATACATTGCCTGAATCACTCTAAAATAATAGTATACGCTTACCGCTGCTAAAAGTACGGCCACAATAATTAACCATAATGCGCCACCTGCTTGCATGGCTCCTGCTAACACATAATATTTAGCAAAAAATCCAGCCGTTAACGGAATACCAGATAAAGAAAGTAAGGATACCGTTGCCGTAAATGCAAGTACAGGTTCTTTTTTAGCTAGGCCATTAAAGCCATCTAAAGTATAGTCGTGTAATTTAATGAGCACAGCAAAAATACCAATGGTTGCAATGCTATACGCAGCTGCATATAATAAGATGCCCTCTTTTGCAATTTCTGTATTGTTGGCATACAAAGCAAAAAGCATAAAACCTGCCTGCGCAATACTTGAATAGGCAAGCATACGTTTAACGCTTTGCTGAAACACCGCCGTAATATTTCCAATGAGTAAGGTAGACACAATTACAAAATCAACGATGATGCGCCAAGTTGGTCCAAGCACCGTAAACTGATTTTCAAATACTCTAATAAAAGCAATCATACCTGCAGCCTTAACAATAGTAGACATAAATGAAGTAAATACACTTGGTGCACCGTCATAAACATCTGGCGTCCAAAAATGAAAAGGAGCAGCAGATACTTTAAAGGACATAGAAGCAAATAATAAAAGTAAGCCAGCTACTAATAAGTAAGATACAGGCTGAGAAGCCGTTACCACACCACGAAGTGTAGTGTGCACCATGCCAAAACTACCGGTACCACCATATATTAGGGCAATACCCATCAGCATAATGCCGGTAGAAAAAGAGCCCATTAAAAAATATTTTAATGACGCTTCGTTACTTTTTAAATTTCTTTTATCAGAACCCGTTAAAATATAAAGTGGAATAGATAAAATTTCTACGCCAATAAATAACATGAGTAGTCCATTAAAAGAACTTAAAATAGCTACGCCACAAAGCACAAAAAAGATGAGTGCAAAATACTCTGCTACATTAACGCCTACTTCTGTGATATCATTTCCACTTAATACAATATAAATGAAGGTTGCTAAATAGGCAATGCTATTAAAAAATAGTCCATAACGCTGCGTAACAATTAAGTCGTGCGTATTAATATCAAACGCAAACAGATCATACATTTCCATTAAGTTGGCAGCAAGTAAAACCAACACACCAACAGCAGCGATGTTTTTGATAAGCGATTTGTTGGTGGTAAAAATGCCACTAAACATCATCACCACACCTAATAAAGCAGATACAATAATTGCGTTCATAAGAAATTATTTTATAACGAGTAAAGCGTTAACAGAGTCTTTGGTTAAATCAATGAGTGGTTGTGGATACACCCCAAGCACAACTACAAATACAACAATAACAATGAGTACCCATTTGCTATAACAGTTGATTTCGGTAGCGTTAGCCGTAACAGCAGACACTTCTCCAAAAAGTACTTTTTGTACCATTTGTAATGTATAAACAGCGCCTAATATGATACTCACCCCTGCTACAGCAGCAATCCAAATATTATACTGGAAAAGGCCATTAAATAATAAGAATTCACCAATAAATGCATTGGTAAGTGGTAAAGCAATATTTGCAAATGCAAGTACTACTAATAATATAGCCATAGTGGGTGCTTTTGTAGCAAGGCCACCTAGTTCAGATAACTTACGTGTACCAAGCGTAGACTCAATAGCGTTGGCAATGATCCAAAGCCCAATTACATTGATACCATGGTTAAACATTTGTACTTGTACACCTTGTAAACCCAATGTGCCGCCCGCAAAAATAGCTGCAGCCATTAGTCCAATATGGGCAATTGAAGAATAGGCTATTAAACGCTTAATATCGTCCTGCTTAATCGCAATTAAAGAAGCGTAAATCATGCCTACCACAGATAAAATAATAATAGGCATAGCAAAAGTTTTTGCAGCAAATGGGAACATCGGTAACACCCAACGTATCACTGCAAACAATCCCATTTTAACCATTACACCGCTAAGTACCATGGTAGTGGCAGTTGGCGCCTGCTCGTATGCATCAGGTTGCCAGGTATGTAAAGGAAAGATGGGCATTTTGATAGCAAAAGCAATAAAAAATAAAAAGAAAGGAAGTGTTTCTTCGCCACTCGTTAAATCTGTGTTGGTAAAAGAAGACCATGCAAAACTATGATCTTTGGTATGTAGGTAAACAAGTAAAATACCAACCAACATTAACAAAGAACCTATAAATGTATAAATGAAAAATTTAAAAGTAACTGCAATTCTTTTTTCGCCACCCCAAATAGAAGACAAAAAGTATACAGGTATTAATGCAAGCTCCCAGAAAAAATAAAATAAAAGTGCATCCATTGAAATAAACACACCCATTAAACCCGCTTGCGCTAAAGACATTAATGCGTAAAAGGCACCCGGATTACTATACTTATTACTACGTGTTGCAACCAGTATAAGTGGCATACTAATAGCCGTTAACAATACGAGCATTTTAGACATGCCATCTAGTGAAACGCTAAAGCTTGCGCCAATACTAGGCAACCAAGTTGCTTCAAACTGGTGCATCGATGCTGGCATGGCATAAATACCTACAACAGCAGTTAGCAAAGTAACAACGGAAGCAGCTATTGCCAAGTTGCTCGCGCCTTTTTGTTCTTTGACAAAAAATCCTAAAATGCCTGCAACCAGCGGAATAAAAAGTAATAAAACAGGAATCATATCTTTTATTTAACGTTAATAGAACGGTTAAAATAATCTACTAAAATATTTTATGAATAAAATGCATAATGGTATTGTCGTTAAACCAAATGATGATAAAAAAGGCAACTGCCATAACCATCATTAAAATATAACTTCCAACCTGACCACTTTGTACAAGTCTAAATTGTCTACTACCATATCCCACTAATTTTCCAACGCCATTTACGGCACCATCAATCACATATTTTTCGATGGTATTTTTTAGAAAATTCGCTTTCCAAAAAAGAGGCTTTACAATAATGGTATCATATAATTCGTCGATATACCATTTGTTTTCTAATACTTTGGCAATGCCCGTATTAGTTTCGGTGCTGGTATATTTTTTAAACTTGGTAACCGCATATAAAATCACAATTAAAATAAGTACCGTTGCCGTACCCATTAAAATCCATTCGGTAGAAGCTTCCAGGTGGTGCGCGTGTGTTAACGCTGCAGAACCTGCAAATACAGGTGCTAAGAAATGCTCAAGCGCGTGTGCATCAGGTGCAAAAAGTTCAGGAATACCAACAAAGCCTGCTACCACCGCAAAAAACGCTAATACCATTAAAGGAATGGTCATGGCAGAAGGGCTTTCGTGTAGGTGCTCCTGTTGATGCGCCGTACCTCTAAAGTTTCCTAAAAAAGTAAGACTATACAACCTAAACATATAAAACGCAGTGAGTAAAGCGCCGCCCATACCTACATAATAAAAAATAGGATTAGTATTATAAGCAGCCATTAAAATTTCATCTTTAGAAAAGAAACCTGAAAAAGGAGGAACACCCGCAATAGCCAAACAGCCTAATAAAAATGTGATGTGCGTAATAGGCAACTTGCTTTTAAGTCCACCCATTTTAGTAATGTCTTGTTCGTGATGCATGGCATGAATAACAGATCCTGCGCCTAAAAACAATAAGGCCTTAAAAAATGCATGCGTCATTACATGAAACACAGCACCGGTATACGAACCCACGCCTAAACCTAAAAACATATAACCTAACTGACTTACAGTAGAGTACGCCAACACTTTTTTAATATCATTTTGCTTAAGTGCAATTGTAGCAGCAAAAATGGCTGTAGATAAACCAATAACCGCAACCAGTGTTTGCGTAGCAGGTGCCATGGTATATAAAATATTGCTTCTAGCGATCATATAAATTCCAGCGGTAACCATGGTAGCAGCGTGGATAAGCGCAGACACAGGTGTTGGGCCCGCCATCGCATCTGGAAGCCAGGTATAGAGTGGAATTTGCGCACTCTTACCCATCGCACCTACAAATAATAAAGTAGTAATGATGGTAATATCGGTAGCTGATAACTGAGACACAGCTGCAAAAACAGAAGCATATGAAACAGTGCCTAATTTAACAATCAACCAAAATACAGCAAGTAAAAAACCAAGATCACCAATACGGTTCATGATAAATGCCTTTTTAGCAGCCGCATTGTAATTGTTGTTTTTAAACCAAAAACCAATCAGTAAATAAGAACATAAACCAACGCCTTCCCAACCAATAAACATGATCACATAGTTGGCGCCCAATATTAATAAGAGCATTGAAAAGACAAACAAATTTAAATAGGCAAAATACCTACCAAAATGCATGGGCTCTTCTTCGTGCATATATGCTGTCGAGTACAAATGAATCAAAAATCCAATACCCGTAATAATAAGTAAGAATAAAGAAGACAATGGATCCACTAAAAATTCGAATGGGATTACTAAACTGCCAACATGAATAAAATCAAATAAATGCACGGTTGCACCGCCACCATTTTTAACATCAAAAAACACCAACAGGCTCACAACAAAAGAAGCTAGCATGGCGCCAGATCCAATGATACCAATCAGTTGCTTAGACAAAGATTTTCTAAAGAGTCCGTTAACCAGAAACCCGAGCAACGGAAAAAGGGGCACTAAATAAACAAGCTTACTCATATCCTAGTTAGTTTTTTAATCTATTCAAGAAGTTAATATCTACACTATGTACATTTCTGTACATCATTACAATAATGGCAAGTCCTACACTCACTTCAGCAGCTGCTACCACCATTATAAAAAACACAAATAATTGTGCTTCGATGCCAGCCATTGAAGTTTTGTCGCCAGCAAGCGCCATTGTATTGTGTACTTTAGAAAACGCCACCAATAATAAATTAACAGCGTTTAACATGAGCTCGATACACATGAAAACAATGATGGCGTTTCTACGTGTTAACACCCCAATAATGCCAATACTAAATAAAGCAAGACAGAGGTAGATATAATATTGAATAGGCATATGCTACTACTTTAATTTTTTATTACGCTTTTTTACCAATCACCACGGCACCTACCATGGCACTTAAAAATAAAACACTACTGATTTCAAAAGGAACCACAAAATCATTGAAGAGTGCCTTTCCTAAATTTTTAATAAGTCCTATTTCACCAGAACCCATGGTTACAGCGATATTGTTTAATTCGTTTGCTTGTTTTACAAGTGATACCAATACCATCATAAAGCAACCGCCCGCGATTACACCGGCTAATTTTAGCCAGTTGTTTTTTTGCGGTTCTGCAGATGCATTTAAATTCATAAGCATGATTACAAAAAGGAATAGTACCATAATGGCACCTGCATACACGATTAAATTTACAATGGCTAAAAACTGCGCATTGAGTAAAATATAATGTCCAGAGATGGCAAAAAATACGGCAATCAACCAAAGCACACTGTGCACTGGGTTTTTACTAACCACAACCATCACTGCACTAAATAGTGCTAGTACGGTTAAAAAGTAAAATAAGAATTGTGAAATATTCATGCGTTCGTTATTAATTTTTTTGACCCTTTGCTGCAGCGTATGCTGCTGGCTCCGTTACTGGATTAGGGATTAATAAATGATCTTTACCATAAATAAAACCACTGCGCGTAAAATTAGCAGGCGCAAAAGTTTCACTTAAATAAATAGCGTCTTTAGGGCAAGCTTCTTCGCAAAGGCCACAAAAAATACAGCGGAGCATATTAATCTCATACTTTGCTGCATATTTTTCTTCTCGATATAAATTTTCTTGGCCTACTTCACGCTCTGCAGCTTCCATCGTAATGGCTTCGGCAGGACAAGCCACCGCACAAAGGCCACAAGCCGTACAACGCTCTCTACCCTGTTCATCTCTATTTAAAACATGAAGCCCTCTAAACACCGGACTAAACTCACGTTTTTGTTCCGGGTAACGGATGGTAGGTTGCTTTTTAAAAATGTGACTAAACGTAATAGCCATTCCTTTTAAAATACCAGGAATGTATAAGCGCTCCATAAATGTCATGGGCTTTCTGGATACTTCCTGTGCTCTATTGGTTAACGCCTGCATAGCTAATTGATTAATATTTTAAACCCCTGCTTTTAATAAAATAAGTGCACCTGTAACAAGCATGTTAAAAAGTGCAAGTGGAATCATTGTTTTCCAACCCAAGTTCATGAGTTGATCATATCTAAAACGTGGAACCGTCCAACGAATCCACATAAATACAAAAATGAAAATGACAATTTTAGTAAGTAATGCTGCTACACCAATAAGTGCTGCAATATTTGGAGCCAGTGTACTTTCATCTAAGAAAGGCACATCAAAACCACCAAAATATAAAGAGGCCATCACCGCACTACTCATAATCATATTGATGTATTCAGAAAATAAATAGAAACCAAGTTTCATCGAAGAGTATTCTTGGTGGTAACCAAAGTTTAATTCGTTTTCTGCTTCTGGCAAATCAAAAGGTGTTCTGTTACACTCTGCTAAAGCACAAACAAAAAAGATGATAAAGCCAAGTGGTTGGTATACAATATTCCAGTAGCTACCTTCCGCCATTTGACCATCTACAATTGTTTTTAAACTGAGTGATCCTGACAGCATTAATACTGCAATCAGTGATAATCCCATAGCTAGTTCATAACTAATAGCTTGAGATGCGCCACGAAGCGCAGCCATCAAAGAAAATTTATTGTTAGAAGCCCAACCACCAATCATCATACCATACACACCCATACTCACCACACCAAAAATGTACAAGATACCAATGTTGATATCTGCTATTTGTAAATCAACTTTACGATCAAAAATTTCTAAATGACTGCTCCAAGGAATCACAGAACATGTCATAAGCGCTGCCGTCATAGCAAGACCAGGACCCAACACAAACAATACTTTGTTGGCATGCGAAGGAATAATTTCTTCCTTCATAATTAATTTTAATCCATCTGCAAAAGGTTGGAGTAATCCAAAAGGTCCGGCCCTGTTAGGTCCTGGACGATCTTGTAAAACTGCTGCCACTTTACGTTCTGCAAAAGTGGTATATAAGGCAATACCCAGGCTTGCAAACACAATGATTGCAATGAGTATTAATTTTTCGATGATTAAAAGCCAATCTATAGCAAGTAATGTCATGTTAAAATCTAATTTATAAAGATGAATCTTTGTTTACTTCACTCACACTATGAATATCCATTAACAAATGCGGCGCACGTCCACCATTAACTGCAGCAAATGTTTCTGTGGGCTTGTGCATACCAACAGATCCCTGGTAATGACCCTGTGCAATAACAGAGTGTCTATCTATCGCACGCGGCCCTTCGATAACCCAGTCGTTTGTATTTTTTGTTTCGAAACGACAAGTGTTACAAATCCAATCTTCAACTTCACCCCATTTGTCTTTACGTGCTGTTACACGGTATACTTCATCACCTCTATTCCAAAGTGTTACCTTACCAGAACAGGTTGGACAATCGCGGTGCGCATCCATTGGTTTTAAAAACCAAACACGATTTTTAAAGCGGAATGTTTTATCAGTTAATGCACCTACTGGACAAACGTCAATAACGTTACCAATAAATTCATTGTCTAAACTTTTTTCAATAAAGGTTGCAATTTGTGCATGGTCGCCTCTGTCTAGCACACCATGTGAACGCTGCTTCGATAATTGATCGGCAGTGTAAACACAACGGTAACATAAAATACAACGCGTCATATGCAGTTGTATGTATGGACCTAAATCATGCTTTTTAAATGTACGACGCTCAAATTCATAACGGGTACCTTCTTTACCATGATCGTAACTTAAATCTTGTAAATGACACTCACCTGCCTGATCACAAATAGGACAGTCAAGTGGATGATTGAGTAATAAAAACTCAACAACACCAGCACGCGCATCACCTACTTTTTCACTGGTAATATTTTTTACTTCCATGCCATCCATAACAGTGGTACGACATGAAGCAACAAGTTTAGGCATCGGGCGCGGATCTTTTTCAGAACCCTTGCTCACTTCTACTAAACAGGTACGACACTTACCACCACTGCCTTCTAGCTTGCTATAATAACACATAGCTGGTGGCGTAACATCGCCTCCAATTTGTCTAGCAGCATTTAAAATTGTAGTACCTGCTGGCACTTCAATGGTAATGTTGTCGATGGTTACTTTAAAAAGTTGTTGTTCGGACATACTTTAATTTATTAAGCGGTTACTGGCACATGAATTGGATCTGCATAATGCGCTAAACCATAATTTTTTTCTTGTGCTTCGAGCGGATTGTTTACATGCCACTCAAACTCATCTCTAAAATGTCTGATAGCAGCTGCTACTGGCCAAGCCGCAGCATCTCCTAAAGGACAAATGGTATTGCCTTCAATTTTTCTTTGAATATCCCAAAGCAGGTCAATGTCTGAAATCTTGCCCTTGCCATATTCGATGTTGTGTAATATTTTTTCCATCCAGCCTGTTCCTTCACGACATGGTGAGCATTGACCACAACTTTCATGTCTGTAAAAACGCGCAAGTGATAAAGTGTTGCGCACAATACACTGATCTTCGTCGAGTACAATAAATCCACCAGAACCCATCATTGAACCCGTTGCAAAACCACCATCACTTAAACTTTCGTAGTTCATGTAACGTGTTTCACCTTTAGCAGTTTTTAATAATAAGTTAGCAGGTAAAATAGGTACCGATGATCCGCCAGGAATACAAGCTTTTAATTTTTTACCATTTGCAATACCGCCACAATATTCGTCAGAATAAATAAATTCTTCTACCGAAATAGTCATGTCAATTTCATACACACCTGGCTTATTAATATTACCACATGCAGAAATCAATTTTGTACCCGTAGATCTTCCAACGCCAATTTTTGCATACTCCTCGCCACCCATATTAATGATAGGTACCACTGCTGCTAATGTTTCTACGTTGTTTACTACGGTAGGTCTTTGCCATACACCCTGAATAGCAGGGAATGGAGGCTTGATACGTGGATTACCACGCTTGCCTTCCAATGATTCGATAAGTGCCGTTTCTTCACCACAGATATAAGCACCCGCACCACGCTGAACGTGAATTTCACAATCAAAACCAGTGCCTAAAATATTTTTTCCTAAAAAGCCATTTGCTTTTGCTTCGTTAATCGCTTCTTCTAAAATATCTACAATCCATGCATACTCGCCACGGATATAAATGTAGGTATCGTTGCTACCAAGTGCAAAACTTGATACAATCAATCCTTCAATTAATAAATGCGGAATAAATTCCATGAGGTAGCGGTCTTTGAAAGTACCTGGCTCACTCTCATCGGCATTACAAACGAGGTGACGTGGCACGCCTTCGGGCTTTGCAATAAAGCTCCACTTCATACCGGCAGGGAAACCCGCTCCACCTCTACCGCGCAAGCCACTTTTTTTAACCTCTTCAACAATGCTTTCGGGGTTCATTTGCTTGAGCGCTTTTTCTACGCTTTGGTAACCACCTTCGCGTCTATACACGTCAAACCCTCTAATACCTTCAACATGCGCTTTTGCTAATAATAATTTTACACTCATATATTTCTAGTTGAGTACGCCTGCAGATTTTCTGCATTCGTCAATGATAGCGTCTACTTTTTCTTTGGTTAAATGTTCACGGTAGTGTTTGCCAAGTTGCATCATAGGTGCATAACCACAAGCACCTAAACACTCTACTGTTTTTAAAGTAAATAGTCCGTCTGGTGTTGTTTCACCTGGCTTTATGCCGAGTGTTTTTTCGATGTACGCGATAATGTCATCACTACCACGTAACATGCACGGACCTGTTTGACAAACTTCAAACATGTACTTACCAACTGGCTTGGTATTGTACATGCTATAAAAGGTAGCTACTTCATACACTTCGATAGGCGTGATGTTTAATAGCTCCGCTACATAATCCATGGTTTCGGCACTTAACCAGCCATCAAAACTGTCTTGCGCTAAATGCAAAACAGGAAGTAATGCACTCTTCTGCTTTCCTTCTGGATAACGGGCTACAAGCCTGTTAAACTCTGCTAATTGTGCTTCAGAAAATTTTGCCATTGTTACTATATTTTATGCGTCTAACTCGCCCGCAATTAAATTAAGACTACTCATTGTTACGATCGCATCACTTAACATGCCGCCCGTAATTAATTCTGGATATGCTTGATAATAAATAAAGCAAGGTCTTCTGAAATGAAGACGGAAAGGCGTTCTACCACCATCACTTACCAAATAAAAACCAAGTTCACCATTACCACCTTCAACAGCGTTGTAAATTTCACCTTTAGGCATATCTACTTCACCCATCACAATTTTAAAATGCCAAATCAAAGATTCCATTTTGGTATAAACGTCTTCTTTTTTTGGAAGATAATATGCTGGGACATCGGCGTGGAAAATTTCCGCATCAGCACCTTTAAACTCCTGCACTTTTTTGTAAGCCTGCTCAATGATGCTTAAGCTTTGCCACATTTCCTGGTTACGCACCAAAAAGCGGTCGTAGTTATCACCCGTTTTTCCTACCGGAATGGTAAAATCAAAATCTTGATAACTGCTATACGGCTGGTGAACACGCACGTCATAATCAACACCTGCTGCTCTTAAATTAGGACCTGTAAAGCCATAATTTAATGCACGCTCTGCACTGATAGCGCCGCCACCAATGGTACGTTCCATAAATATGCGGTTACGTGTAAAGAGGTTTTCAAACTCTTTTAAAACTTTTGGATATTCAACTAAGAATTTCTCGAGTTTCGTAAACGCTGTATTTGTGAAATTCCTTTCAAAGCCGCCAATACGCCCAATATTAGTAGTAAGGCGGGACCCACATACTTCTTCATATATTTCATAGATTAATTCACGGTATTGCATCACATACAAAAAGCCTGTGTAAGCTCCTGTATCCACACCCACAATAGAGTTACAAATTAAGTGATCCGATATACGCGCAAGCTCCATAATAATCACGCGCAAATAATCAACACGCTTTGGTGTTTGTACACCTAAAAACTTTTCGCAAGTTAAATGCCAACCCATATTGTTAATAGGGCTACTACAATAATTTAAACGATCGGTAATTGGCGTAATTTGATTGAGTGGTCTGCGTTCTGCTAATTTCTCAAACGCACGGTGGATATAACCCACAGTTTGTTCGGTAGAAACAATACGCTCACCATCTAGTTCCATGATATTCTGAAACACACCATGCGTTGCAGGGTGCGTAGGACCTACGTTTAAAGTAGTCGTTTGCTTTTCGATAGAACCTTCGGGCAGTGTTATATGTTGTTGTTGATGCGCTAACATGTCGTTTAATTATTTTGGTTATTATCCTCTTCCAAACATTTCGTCGTCTTTGTCAATTCTTGTTTGATCTTCTAAAGGATATTCTTTTCTGAGCGGGAAATAATCCATCTCATCCACGTTTAAAATTCTTTTTAGATTGGGATGACCTACAAAATTAACACCGTAGAAATCGTAGGTTTCACGCTCCATCCAATTGGCGCTAGAAAATAAATTGCTAGCAGTAAAAACATCTGGCGCTGCAACTGGAACAAATATTTTTAAACGTAAACGAATATTTTGTGCGAGGTTATGCAAATGATACACCACAGAAATTTCACGTCCTGCATCATCCGGAAAATTTACACCGCACAAGTCCGTTAAAAATTGAAATTGTAAACTTGGCTCGTCAAATAAAAACTGTAATACTTTTAAATTGTTTGCAGCAGTTGCTTCGAAACTTAAAACGTTATACGATTCTTCAAAATTAGAAACGATGTCTCCAAATTTTTCTTGCAGTTTTTCTTGAATGTATTGGTTGGTTAGTGCCATACTTTGTTATTGAATACCGTAAGAGTTTAATAATGTTTTGTACTGCTCAGAATTTCTACGACGAATACTTTCTTGACCCACTAAATCCTGAATTTTCATGAAGCCATCTAAAATTGCTTCTGGTCTTGGAGGACAGCCTGGTACATAAACGTCTACAGGAATAACTTGGTCAATACCTTGCAACACACTATAGGTATCAAATATGCCGCCGCTAGACGCACATGCGCCAATAGCAATAACCCAACGAGGCTCGGCCATTTGAAGGTATACCTGACGAAGAACGGGCGCCATTTTTTTCGCAATCGTTCCCATCACCATGAGTAAATCACACTGGCGTGGCGAAAAACCAACACGCTCAGAGCCAAAACGAGCAAGGTCGTAATGCGAGCCCATGGTAGCCATAAATTCAATACCACAACATGATGTGGCAAAAGGCAAAGGCCATATAGAATTTTTACGCGCAAGACCCACAACGCTACTAAGCTGTGTGGTAAAAAAACCTTCACCTGTAAAACCCGGAGGCGCTTCTACTGCACCCACTGCATCTGCGGTGGAAGCTAAAATAGGTGAGGTATTAAATCGTACTGGACGTGACATATCTTTTATATTAAAATTAATCTTCCCAAGTAAGTGCACCCTTTTTGATAATGTAAATAAACCCTACTAAGAAAAAGCCTACAAACATAAGCACAGCGCTATATCCAGCCCATCCTAGTTCTCTAAAATTTACCGCGTATGGATAAAAGAAAATAACTTCTACATCAAACAAAACAAACAAAATAGCTACTAAAAAATACTTGATAGCCATAGGCTGTCTTGCATCTCCGTGGGTTTCAATACCACTGGCAAAGTTTTCTAATTTGTCTGAAGTTTTACGCTTAGGTCCAACCCATTGAGAAAGGCCAATCATGGTGGCCACAAAGCCAGCCGCAAAGATTAATTGTATGCCAATTGGGAGGTAGTTAGAAGCTAGATTGGTTGCAGATGCATCCATCAAAAGTGTACTCCAAGTCATATACTTGTTTTAGTCGCCGCAAAAATACACCGCTAAAGGGACATAAACGAAAAACTCCCCAATTTGGGGAGTCTTTTTTACTAATATTTTACAAAAAACGCTGATTAGCCATTTTTAGCTGGCGTAGCAGCTGTTTTGCCCTGTGGTTTAGAGTAATATTCAATGTTTTTAAGGATTGCAGCACGCTGTTCTGACGCAAACTTATTGTTTTCATCTGCAGCATCTGGATACAACGCAATCATTTGGTCTGTAATGTTTAACGCTTTTTGGCAAGTAGCTAAAAATTGGTCAACAACAGCCGTGCGGGTACCATCTGATTTTACTTTAAAATCTGGGCTCTTTTTAAGGTTGTTGAAGGCACCAACATAGTACACCAGTTTAAAATACGCATTTACAAAAATCTCTTTTTTAAACTTGTCGGCACCTGCTTTGGTATAAGCAGCATCCAACTCGTCTAATAAGGTTACAATTTTTGCTGTATCAGTGGTGCTTTTTAATGCAGCACGCTTAAAAAAGCTATACGGTTGCGGCTTATCTGGGTAAGCAGCCATATAGGCTTTTGCATATTCCATTGTTTCAGCAAATGCACCAGCGCTAAATGCAGTATTGGATAATTTATAATGATCCGCTTCTGTTAAAGCACCTTTCATTTCTAATTGACGCTTCATCCATTTTAACTGCTCACCATATGCTTTTGCACGACCAAAAATATCGGCAGCCGTATTCATGTACGCAATTTTATTTTGCTTTACTGTATCGAGTGAAATTGCTTTTTCGATATATGCAGAAGCTTGCGCTTCGCTACCTGGAAACTTGGTTAACACTTTTACCCCTAATTCATAGTCGGCAGGCTGAATGTCAATGGCAGCAGCCTTATCAAGGAATCCTTGGATATAATTTTTTGCTTGAACTGAGTCCCCTAAACGGTCGTAGTTGTATGCATATACAACAGCAATACGTGGCACTTGTGCAATACCAAGTCCTGCTTCTAATTCTTTTAATTTTGCTAAAGACTCCGAATATTTACCCGCTCTAAATAAATAATCAGCAAACAAAATTTCGTTGCGCGGATCTTTATCTGCAGTATTTACAAATTTGTCTAAATATTCTTTTGCCTTGTTTACGTCTTTGTCAGAATAGTAACGGTAGAGTGCATAATATACTGGTGGAAAACTAGCATCTGCAGCAATCGCTTTGTTAAAAAACTCTTCAAACAATTCTTTGTTGTTTTGTGATTGGTAAATCTTACCAATTCTATAAAAAGCGCGTGCATTTTTAGGGTCACGAGAAGCCGCTTCCGTAAATGCTTTAACTGCTTCACCACCATTTTCGCCACCCATTCTTAAGTAGTTGATTCCAATGTTTACAAAAACATCGGCAGGCGCTAACTCTTGATCAGCAGCAAGCTTTAGCTTTTCGATAGCATACACGTGATCGCCTTGGTTAGCACCTACGCTAGCATTGGCGCGACCAATCGCATTTAAAACCGCACTATTTACACGACCCTTAAACTTTCCTTTGGTTTCTGTAGCTGTAGTAATAGCCTGCTCAAATTTTTGCTTGATGCTATTGATATCGCCACCTTGTAAAAGCTCGATATGCGCAAGACCAACCACTAATAATGGGTCGTTTGGAATGTCTTGGATTCCTTTTTGGTACACGGCTTTTGCATTGTTTACATCTTCTGGCTTTGGTGCTTCACCAACTTCAGAAACGATTAATGATTGACCATACCAATACACAATTTGTGGATCTTTTGGATTGGCATCATACGCTGCTTTTAAAGACGTGCGTGCACTCTTATATTTTTCATAATCGAGATGTCTAATTCCTTCCGAAACTTGAGCCATCAAACACTGAACAGCTAAAAATGCTGTTACCATCAAAGAAACAATCTTCTTCATTTGTCGGTTTTTATAGTTGTTTTTAATCTGCGTTTTTTATTGTTCCTGTGCGCCTGCTAAATCCCATTTTTGCCGGGACCAAACTTGCGCGCCTAAAAATCAATTGTCCTCTTTCGAGACTCATAAAATTCATAAATCCAGTACCCAAGCCCGTTGCATTTTCTTTTAAGATATAATACACCGGACGTGATAGTGCGTACTGACCTCTTGAAATCGTTGCTTGCGAAGGTCTAGCATACAAACCTTTTTCTTCGCACTTAGTACATTCTACAAGGCCTAAATTTACTTTTTTCAAGTATTCAAGTTGTGTTGCATTGTAAGCATCACCAATCCAGCTAAGCCCTACAAAGCCAATAGCGTCAGCTCTTTCAGCAACTTTGGCTAAAACATCTTCGCTATTTTTTGCTGCTACCACATTAGATCCAAATGGAGCTCCATGTAAAATTGTATCGCGTAAATATCGAACGGTACTGGTAGCAGAATTCCCATCCATCACTACCGTCGTTGAAGTTTGACCACTTAAAATTTTACGCAGCTTCTCAACGTTGAATACACTGTCTTTTCCCGCCCTGTTATAAATAATAGCGACTGCATCATATGCAAGTTCACCGTACTGAACGGGGTATGACAATTGATTTTCAAAGAACGTATCCTCCTGTTTATTGAGCCCTCTAGCTACAATCACCATTCGGGTGCTATCTTGTTGTAAGTCTCTAAAACAATCCGCTTCCGATTTGTAAGAGACTTCAATTTTTGTATTCGGAAAAGACGAATGGTGCACTTTAATTTGCTGCTCCATCACCGGCTTAAAACTCTCATCTACGCTGATATGAATGGTACCCGCAGTAGGAGAATCTTCCGAAGTTATTTTGCTTTCATTTTTGCATGCAGTTGTAAAAAAAACAACCGACACAAATAACAATCTACCCCACTTCTTTTTCATACACACCATTTAAAATCTAATAGTTTGGATAGATGCCTCTATACAATCTAAACCCACCATACAACAAACAAATGCCACCAAATAGATATCTAAATAATGGATCTACATCTATGAGTTGCACAATGCCAAGCTTTGTTGCAAAAAGCATCACCACCGCCATGCCTAAAATTAAGAATGACATCGAAAAATCGTAGATTCTTCGCATCAAAATATAACTTTTCTCTTGTCTAGACCTAAAATCGTTATCCATTTAACAATACGTTTTTAATGGGGTAGGCAATTTACTTAATTATTTAAATGAGCCCCCCTATTTTCCCCTCAATTTCCAATATATTGGCTGATTTATAATAAGATACGTTGACCTATAAATTCCACAAAGCAGTAAATGGACCCATTTTGCAAGACTTTGGTATCTTTGAGGACCTAACCAACCCATTTTTATGAGCAAACCATCGCTACCACAAGGAACCAGAGATTTTAGTGCTGCCGTTGTTCATAAGCGTAATTATATCCTCCAAACCATCCAAAAAGTGTTCGAACTCTATGGTTTTCAGCCACTTGAAACACCAGCGATGGAAAATTTGGAGACCTTAATGGGAAAATATGGCGAAGAAGGAGATAAATTAATCTTCAAAATTTTAAACAATGGGTTAGACAACCCGGCTAAACACGAAGCGGCTACAGTTGCTTTTGATAAAGTATTGGCCGGAAAAAGTACCAAAGACCTTACCGAAAGAGCCCTTCGCTACGATTTAACCATACCATTTGCCCGCTACGTGGCCATGAACCACGCACAGTTAACCATGCCATTTAAGCGTTACCAAATGCAACCGGTTTGGAGAGCCGATCGTCCTCAAAAAGGAAGATACCGTGAGTTTTACCAGTGCGACGCCGATGTGGTGGGTAGCAGCAGTTTATTAAATGAATTAGAGCTCACACATATTTATGCATCGGTATTTGAAAAATTAAAATTGCCGGTAGAAATAAGAATCAATAGCAGAAAAATTTTAGTGGCATTAGCAACTTTATGTGGCGGTGCAGATAAAATGATTGACATCACTGTTGCGATTGATAAATTGGATAAAATTGGAATCGAAAAAGTTAAAGAAGAATTAAGTGGTCGCGGACTTGATGCAAATCAAATTGCCACCATCGAAAAATACTTGCAAATAAGTGGCTCAAATACCGAAAAAGTTAACCAGTTAACGGCGCTTATTGGCGGCATAACTGAAGGACAAGAAGGGTTACAAGAAATCAATACACTGCTCCAACATTTTACTGCTTTTCCGGAAGTAAATTTAGTAGCCGATTTTACACTAGCGCGTGGCCTCAATTATTACACGGGTATTATTTTTGAAGTAAAAGCGGTTGGTGTGAGCATGGGCAGTATTGGTGGAGGTGGTCGCTACAACGATTTGACAGGACTCTTTGGTGTCAAGGATATCCCGGGTGTTGGTATTAGTTTTGGGGTGGACCGTATTTACGATGTACTAGAAGAACTACATGCATTTCCGGACACCATTCAAAGCAGTACCAAAGTATTGTTTTTTAATGCAGGTGCTACTGAATGTGCCAGTGCTTTTTTATTATTACAAGAACTTAGAAATAGAGGCATTGCTGCCGAAATTTTTCATGAAAATGCAAAATTTGACAAACAGTTTAAATACGCCGAAAAAAAGAATATTGCCTACGTTGTTATCATTGGAGAAAACGAACTAGCCTCAGGTACTTGTGTAGTTAAAAACTTAACAACAGGCAACCAAGAGACCATCAGCAGAGAAGCCCTACTAACGTATTTGTTTTAAGAAAGTATTTGATAAAAATTAGCGCGTAAAGTAAACCATCTTTTCATCTACAAAAGATGCAGCTTCAACCTTAACGGCTTCCAACACCATGCCATTTGCATTGATGGTTAAACCAACAATTTTTTTATCATTGTTTCTTTTGTAAATAAGTGCTGCCTGAAAATCAGTTATTAAATACTGGTCTTCGCCTGTTTTTTGAAGCACAGAAGAGCCCATTGCCGATCCAATAATTAAAGCGCCATTGTCTACAGTTATAACAACTTCCTGAACTGGACTTCCTTCTGCAAATTTAAATTTACCCGTAAACTGTGTTAGGGTGCTGTCTTGCGCCTGAATGCTTATAAAAACGCCAAGTAATAAAGTGCTTAATAAAAGGATCTTTTTCATAGGATTTCTTTAAATATGATTTCAAATATAACCACAAGGCCCACAAATTGTTGCATCTGGGTCTGTTATTTTTAAGTTATTAGGGCCTTAAAAGGTATCTTTGCAGTTATGAACACGGATTTACCAAATATTAGGCATTTGAGCCTAGGCGAACTAACGGAGTACTTTGAGGGACTGGGCGAGAAAAAATTTAGAATTCAACAAGTACACGAGTGGCTTTGGCAAAAGCATGCGCATTCTTTTGATGACATGACCAACCTGAGCAAGGAGCTGCGCGCCAAATTAAACGAAACATTTATTTTACCGGCTTTAACCATAGATAAAACACAAGTAAGTGAAGATGGCACTGTAAAATCTAGGTTTAAAACTTTTGACAAGCATTTTATTGAAGGCGTTCTAATTCCTACCGAAGAAAGAAAAACAGCCTGTGTATCTTCTCAAATTGGTTGCAGTTTAAGTTGCAAGTTTTGTGCTACCGGCACCATGGACCGCAAAAGAAATTTAACCTACGATGAAATTTATGATCAAGTCGTATTACTCAATAAAGAAAGTGAAAGAATTTTTGAGAAAAAATTAAGCAATATTGTTTTTATGGGTATGGGCGAACCATTACTCAATTATGACAACGTGCTTAAAGCAGTAGAACGCATTTCTGCAGAGGATGGCCTCTTTATGAGCCCACGCAGAATTACGGTTTCAACTGCAGGCGTTTCTAAACAAATTAGAAAACTTGGCGATGATAAAGTGCGTTTTAAATTAGCCTTATCATTACATGCTGCCAACGACAAAAAAAGAAACGAAATCATGCCCATCAATGAAACCAATAATATCAAGGTTTTGGTGGATGCCATGAATTATTTTTATAAGCAAACTGGAAACGAGATCACGTTCGAATATATTTTATTTAAGAATTTTAATGATTCTCAAAAAGATGCAGAAGAACTGGTAAAATTATTCCGTCAAGTGCCCGCAGACCTTGTAAACATTATCGAATACAACCCTATCGATACGTTTAACATGACCAAGCCGGACGAACAAGGCATAGAAGATTTCATGAACTACCTAGAAGCCAATCGTGTAAACGCCCGCCTCAGAAGAAGCAGGGGTAAAGACATTGATGCCGCTTGTGGTCAGTTAGCCAATAAGGGTAAATAATTACCAAACATCCTGTTGAAAAACAGCAAAACAATTGTATGCAAAAAAGAACCGACAACTTTAGCAAATTTGCTAATCAGAAAAAAGGAAGCGCCGTAAAAGAAGCTTTCAGACAAGAGAAGAAAAAAATCAAACAAGATGCGAGAGCGGCTGGCGAAGAAATGCGCCAACGCAAAAAAGATAAAATGCGTGGGCTTGTAACCGAGCCACTTAAAAAGTCGACTAAGCCAGGTGCGCGCAAAGGAGCACCCCCATCAAGAGATGCAGCTTATAGAGGCGAAAGCACTGCAAGACCAACAGGTTCTGCAAGACCTATCACCCCAGCCAAAACTTCACGAACTAAAGACTTTCAAGCTACTCCAGTAGCAGGTATGCCCGCTCCTATTGCATTAAAAACAGCAGAGCAAATGCCGCTCAATAAATTTATTGCGCATGCAGGTGTGTGTGGACGTAGAGAAGCCGCCGAACTTGTAAAAGGTGGTAAAGTAGTAGTAAATGGCGACAAAATATTTGAACCCGGATTTAAAGTAGCTCAAACAGATAAGGTAATCGTAAAAGGCAAGCAGGTATACCTACAAAAAAATGCCGTATACATTTTACTCAATAAACCCAAAGATTATATCACTACTGCTAATGATCCAGAAGGCCGCAAAACAGTACTAGATATTATTAAAGGCGCAACCCCAGAAAGAGTATATCCGGTAGGCCGTTTAGACCGAAACACTACAGGTGTTTTGCTACTCACCAACGATGGTGAACTCGCACAAAAATTAACGCATCCGTCTTTTGAAATTAAGAAAATATACGAGGTTACACTAGACAGACCCGTTGCTAAAAAAGACTTAGAAGCAGTATTAGCAGGTGTTACACTAGAGGATGGTTTTGTTGCCGCCGATGCTTGTGGATACGCAAACGCAAAAGATAAAAACGTTGTAGGTATTGAAATTCATAGTGGCCGTAATAGAATTGTACGCCGCATATTTGAACATTTAGGCTACGACGTGAGAGGCCTAGACCGCGTTATGTTTGCTAATTTAACCAAAAAAAATGTGGACCGCGGCAAGTACCGTTTCTTACAAGAAAAAGAAGTACGCTTACTCAAGTTTATGAATAAATCATTTGTTCGTAAATCAAAAGAAGAAGCTTAATTTTTATTCAACCTAGTTTTTTAAAGTAAATTTTTGCAATGCGCTTATCCGTATTATTTGAAAACGACGCATTTATTGTTATTGATAAACCTTCGGGACTTTTAAGTATTCCGGATAGGTTTGGTATTGAAATTTCTGTAAAAGAAATACTCAGACAACAATTTGGAAATATTTTTACCGTGCACCGCCTCGACAAAGACACTAGTGGTGTGATTGTTTTTGCAAAAACGGAAGAAGCACACCAAGCACTCTCCGTTTTATTTGAAGGAAGAGATGTAGAAAAGCATTACGTGGGTCTTGTACTTGGCAACCCCGTAAATAATGAAGGAAGTGTAGATGCGTCTATTATGGAGCACCCAGGTAAGAACGGAAAAATGATTACCCATGTAAAAGGTAAGCCTGCTTTAACAGATTATAAAGTGGTAGAAAGATTTAAAAAATACGCCTGGCTATCGCTACAAATTCATACTGGAAAAACGCATCAAATTCGCGTACACATGCAACACATTGGAAGCCCCATTGCATGTGATCCACTCTATGGCAACAACGAACCTATTTTGTTGTCGTCTCTAAAAAAGAAATTCAAACTATCTAAAGCAGAAGATGAAGAACGCCCATTACTAGGTAGGCTTGCATTACATGCACATATGTTAACCTTTACTTTAGGAACCGAAACATTCAATTTTGAAGCTCCGGTTCCCAAAGATTTACGCGCCCTTCTGCAACAACTGCGCAAATGGGACGCGTAGGTTTTCGATTGCTTGCTTTGTTCTTCGTTTACTGAACTATTTATTAGGCTGAGGGGTATAGCGCAGGTATGGCTTTACAACCCTTACACCTTTTGGAAATTTTTGGATAGCTGCTTCTGTGGTAATAGCAGGCACTACAATCACGTCTTCTCCTTCTTTCCAATCTGCGGGTGTTGCAACACTATATTGCGCCGTTAATTGTAAAGAATCAATTACGCGTAGTACTTCAAAAAAATTACGACCTGTAGAAGCAGGATAGGTAATGGTTAATTTAATTTTTTTATCGGGTCCAATAATAAATAATGAACGCACTGTAAATGTTTCAGATGCATTGGGATGAATCATACCATATGCATTGGCAATCGATTTATCTTCATCGGCAATGATGGGGAAATGTACATTTGTATGCTGTGTTTCATTGATATCCTGAATCCAACCAGCATGCTTTTCTAAACTATCTACACTCAGTGCTAATACTTTAACACCGCGCTTTTCAAACTCAGCAGACAATTGTGCTGTTTTACCAAGTTCGGTGGTACACACAGGGGTATAATCTGCGGGGTGCGAAAAAAGTACGCCCCAACTATCACCTAAATATTCATAAAAATTAATGGGTCCTACCGATGTTTTTGCATCAAAATTGGGGGCTAGATCACCTAATTGTACACTCATATTGCTTGTTTTAAAACACAAATATAAGTGCTATTTTTTAATTTCCTACTATTTTAGTAGACTTTTAACAAAATTCTTATTTTTTTATCGTGCGGGCCTTACGCAGCAAGGATTTGCCGTATTTATTTTTAACCGCATCAATGGCTTCATAGAGCGCGTGTTGCTCCGTTTTGTTGTCAAATAGGTTGGTTTGTGCGCCAACATTTGTGAGTCCCGAAAGGCGCACCCCAAGTAGCCGCACCTTTGTACCCGGCACATATAGTTTGGTAAATAAATCGGTGGCTGCTTTTATAATATCAGTGTCGGCAATAGTGGCCGGAACAGTTATTTGTCTAGTGCTCGTTTCAAAATTTGCATTTCTAAATTTGATGGCTACACAAGTGGCATATTTTTTTTCTTGCCTAAGTTCGTAAGCAACGCGCTCTGCTTGTCCAACAAGTTGCGCTAATAAAATATCCATGTCGGAGGTATTTTCTTCAAAAGTATTTTCGGCAGAAATAGATTTTGACTCGCGGTGTGGTGAAACAACCGAATCACTTTTTCCATTTGCTTGACGTATTAATTGCGTCCCCCATTTACCCAATACTTTTTCTAGTACCGCTGGATCAAAATGTAAAATATCACCAATGGTATGAATGCCAAGCCCCAGTAATGTTTGATGAGATTTTTTTCCTACGCCGCCCAATTTTTCTACGGGCAGTGGCGCTAAAAATTCTTTTTCTTTTCCAGGCGTTACAAATAAATAACCATTGGGCTTTGCTTCATCGGTGGCAATTTTTGCAACCAACTTATTACTGGCCAAACCAAATGAAATAGGCAATCCCGTTTCATCCATAATGGTTTGTCGAAGCCGAATGGTCCATTCGAGTGGATTAAAAAAAGTATCCATGCCCGTTAAGTCTATATAAAACTCATCGATAGAAGCTTTTTCATAGAGCGGCGCATTGGCTGCAATAATATTTGTAACCCAAGCAGAATATTTTGAATAAAGTCCATAAGAACTTTTTACAACAATGGCGTGGGGGCATAGTTCCATGGCCCTTCGCATAGGCATGGCACTGCGCACACCAAATTTTCTTGCTTCATAACTACAGGTAGTAACAACACCCCTATCTCTACTGCCACCTACTACAACCGCTTTGCCAAGTAGTGATGGATCTTGCAGCATTTCTACACTTACAAAAAAAGAATCTAAATCAAAATGGGCAATATAACGCTTTGGGGCTTGCATGGAATTTAAGACCTATACACATCTAATAATCCGTCTGGTAAAATCACGTACACTTTTTTAGCAGCATGATCTACAGCCTCTAAACTTTCGGCGTGGAGTGGAATAAGTGCTTCATTCCCTTCCAACGAAATTTTTAATAGTACTTGATGGGGTTGTTCAATCACTTCTTCGATGGGACCTAAATTTTCATCTTCGTCGGTAATTACTTCATACCCTAAAAGTGCAATAGGAGCTGACTTTCCAGCCAACGCTCTAAAATCTTTTTCTAACAACCAGGCCTGACGAGAAACAAAACGTGCCGCTGCTTCTTTGGTGTTCACGCCTTCAAACGATACGTACATCTCTGCTTCATCTTTTGCTTTTGAGCCGCTAATAAAATATGGCAGGTAAGAACCTTTTTGTTCTTCTACAAAAAGCACTTCCACATCTTTGAGGTTTGTTTTTTTACCAAGCCCGTGCGTTAAAATGAGTTCGCCTTTAACACCAAATGTGGCCACTAATTTTCCAATATGTACGTATTCACTCATGGCTGCAAATTATTTATTAATTGGGACATTACAGAACTAAAAACGCCCGCAACTTACGTTGCAGGCGTTTCGCTATAATTTTGCAAAAGAATTACGCTTCTGGAGTTGCTTCTGGAGCATCTGTTGCAGGTGTTTCCACTTCTGCAGCTGGTGCTTCTGGTTCTGCAACCGGAGCTTCTTCTACTTTTACTTCTTCTACTTTTTTAACAACAGGAACGTATACTTTTTTAGCACGAATTTCTGATTTGTGCGCATCGCTTCTGCGGGCAATATTTGCTTCATGCTCATTATGCCAAGCTTCAAACTTAGTCATTGCTGTTGCATCATCAAATAAACCAAGCTTAACACCACGTAATAAGTGCTTTAAGTAAAGTACGCCTTTGAAAGAAAGGATACGACGAACTGTGTCTGTTGGTTGAGCTCCTTTGTTTAACCAATCTAAAGATTTTTCACGATCTAAAGTGATTGTTGCAGGAACTGTTAATGGATTGTAAGTACCAATTTTTTGGATGAACTTACCGTCTCTTGGTGCACGACCATCGGCTACTACGATGAAGTAGAACGGTCTTTTTTTACTACCGTGTCTTTGTAGTCTCATTTTTACTGCCATGTTAAATAGAAATTTATAGGCGTTAAGAAATATTGTTAAGGGTTGCAAATATAGGCATTTTCAGTGATTTTAGAGCTAAAAAACCTAAAAAAGGCTTAAAAATCAACAAAAACTACCTTTTCATGCCCGGAAAACGACCGCCCATTGGCATGTTATTCATCATTTTCATCATTTGTTTCATCTGATCAAACTGCTTCATAAAGGCATTTACCTCTGCTAAATCTTTACCAGCCCCTTTTGCGATACGTTGTTTTCTGCTTGGTGTAAGTGCATCTGGGTTGGCGCGTTCAAATGGCGTCATGGAATTAATCATGGCCTCAATGCCTACAAATGCGTTGTCATTAATATCTACATCTTTAATGGCTTTACCAACGCCTGGTATCATACCCATTAAATCTTTGAGGTTACCCATTTTTTTAATTTGCTGCAGCTGCGTTAGAAAATCCTGAAAATCAAATTGATTTTTTTTGATTTTCTTTTCTAATTTTTTTGCTTCTGCTTCATCAAATTGCGCTTGCGCTTTTTCAACAAGTGATGTGATATCACCCATACCTAAAATACGCTGTGCCATCCTGTCTGGATAAAACACATCAAGGGTGTCTAATTTTTCCCCACTACTTACAAACTTAATTGGTTTGTTAACTGTGTATTTAATCGTAAGCGCCGCACCACCTCTTGTATCACCATCTAATTTTGTGAGTACAACACCTGTAAAATTAAGTCGGTCATTAAATGCTTTTGCAGTGTTTACCGCGTCCTGTCCGGTCATGGAATCTACCACAAATAAAATTTCGGTAGGATTTACGGCGTCCTTGATAGCAGCGACTTCTAGCATCATCGCTTCATCAACTGCAAGGCGGCCCGCGGTGTCAATAACCACTACATTTTTGTTGTTTGCTTTTGCATGCGCAATAGCTGCTTTTGCAATCGCAACAGGATCTGTATTGCCTACTTCCGAATAAACTTCTACCCCTACTTGACCTGCAAGTACACCGAGCTGATCAATAGCGGCTGGCCTGTATACATCCGCTGCAACAAGTAGCGGTGATTTACCCAATTTGTTTTTTAAATGATTCGCAAGTTTTCCTGTAAAAGTTGTTTTACCAGAACCTTGTAAACCTGCAATTAAAATAACTGCTGGATTTCCTACTGCATTAAATGTAGCAGCTTCTCCACCCATCAATTCCGTTAATTCATCTTGCACAATTTTTACCATCAATTGTCCAGGACTTACGGCATTTAAAACTTTTTGTCCTACCGCTTTATCCCTAACACTTTCTGTAAATTCTTTGGCTATTTTAAAGTTTACGTCAGCGTCAATGAGCGCACGTCTAATATCTTTAATGGTATTAGCAATATTGAGGTCATTGATGCGCGCTTCACCCTTTAAATTCTTAAACGCACTTTCTAATTTTTCCGATAAACCTTGAAACATAACTGCTTGATTTTCCCTGATAAACCCAGCCAATAATAGCTTGGGCTGCAAATATAGGTTGAACTGAAACGAATTTTAACCATTTTTTGACAACTATTTGTAAAAATTAACAAGAATCGAATCTATCTTAATATATTGATTTTCAATGTATTAAATAAGTATAGAAGAATGCGAACCCGTATTTTACACATATTTACAAAAGTGGTATAAAAAAACATTTGGCGGGGTTGGATTATTTAATATTATTGCGTGACTACAAGGGTAGTAAAATAGACAACGCAATGAGTAAGAAGCAATTATTTACATTAGAATTTCCAGTGAGATGCTCTCCAGGTATTTTATATGAGTTTTTATCAACGCCGGCCGGTTTACAAGAGTGGTTTGCCGACAAAGTAGACGAATGGGATGGTGAGTTTAGTTTTTCTTGGGGCGGCGGTGAGCCAGATAAAGCACAAGTTATTGAACTAGAAGAAGATAAATTTATAAAGTACCATTGGCTTCATTCCGAAAAAAATGAATACTTCGAATTCAGAATTGAAAAAACAGAAATTTCAAACCAAACGGTTTTGATTATCAAAGATTTCGCTGAAAAAAATGAAATCAAAGATCAAAGTCAACTTTGGGAATACCAAGTGAAAGAACTGTTTCACAGATTAGGTGCTTAGGTTTTAAGTTTTTGTGCGCCTGCTACTTATCAAAAGTTATCTTCATTAGAACCCTGCAGCGCTTTGATTAAAAAATTAGACATACTCATTATTCGTTCTTTTATTGGACCGTTTATTGGTGCTTTTCTAATTTCATTGTTTGTGCTAACCATGCAATTTTTTTGGTTGTACATCGATGATTTAGTGGGTAAAGGATTAGACCTGCCTACCCTTTTATATTTAATTGGTCTCGTAACATTATCGTGGGTTCCCATTGCACTTCCATTAGCGCTTCTTTTTTCTTCCATCATGACTTTTGGAAACTTAGGAGAATCTTTCGAACTGGTTGCCATTAAAGCAGCTGGCATACCGCTTGTTAGGTTTATGCGCCCACTAGTGGTGATCACTATTTTTTTAAGTGGACTTGCGTTTTTATTTGCCAATAATATTATCCCGGTAACGCAGCTAAAGCTTGCTACGCTTAAGTTTGATATCATTGTGGCCAAACCTGCCATAGACATCAAAGAAGGCGTGTTTTATGACAAATTAGATGGCTACGTTATTAAACTAGGCAGAAAAGAAAAAAACGATAGCGTTATTCATGACATCGTTTTGTTTGAAAAAAATTACAGTTTACAAGACAATATGCTTTTTGCCGAAAGCGGCATCATGCGTGTTACAAAAGATAAAAAATATTTAGAATTCATTTTAAAAAATGGATGGCGATACGAAGAGAGAGGCGTAAGAGGCACACCCAAAACAGAATTTATACGTTTAGGTTTTAAGCAGTATAAAAAAATATTTGACTTAAAAAGTTTTCAGCTTAAAAAAAGTGGCGATAGTAGTTTCTATGACCCTAAAATGTTAAGCGTACGACAACTTAACAATGCCATCGATTCACTCACCAACGTGGATAGCTTGTATACTGCAAAAACCAGAAAAGAAGTGAATCCGTATCTTAGGTTTGCACGCTATACCACAGACACGGGATGGACCATTTCTGCAGCAGCAAAAGCGCGCATCAACAAAAAATATAAAACATTTGATGAAGCCATTCCCGATTCATTAGAAAGTGCTTGTATAGAAAGCGCTTCGAATCAAATTAGTGGCATCAAAAACAACGTAAACTATTTAGCGATAGATTATAAAGAACGTCAAACTTCACTGCAACTTCATGAGATTGAGTGGCACCGTAAGTTTACCCTGTCTGCAGCATGCCTCGTACTCTTTTTAATTGGCGCCCCACTGGGTTCCATTATCAGAAAAGGTGGTCTTGGCACACCCCTTGTTTTTGCCATTATCTTTTTTGTCATATTTCACCTCTTTAATACGTTTGGAGAAAAGTTTGTAAAATCAGACCAGCTTAGCCCACTTATGGGTATGTGGCTTTCTACCTTTATTTTACTACCTATCAGCTTGTTTTTGGTGGTTAAAGCCATGGCGGATGCACAACTTTTTAACCAAGAGTATTACTATAGGCTGTTTACGAAAATTCGGGCCTATACCCGCAAGTTTTAAAGTAACTTTAGGTAACTAAATTTTACAACCATGTCAGCGCAAGATGTAAACAAAAATTCTAGAAGGAATTTTATAGGTACAACCATAAAAGCAGCAGTAGTTACCACACTCGTAGGTAGCGAGTTAAACGCCCTTGCTTCCAATGCTACCATATCAACAAAAATTTCAACAGCAATTTCGCCTACACTTGTTGGCACATCTTTTACGCAACTTCCTTTGCCCTATGCATACACTGCTTTAGAGCCGTTTATTGATGCGCTAACCATGGAAATTCATTATAGCAAGCATGCAGCCACGTATGCTAAAAACCTACAGGATGCTGCAGCAGCAGAAAACGTAAACACCAATAGCAACCTAGAAGATGTGTTACAAAAAATAAGTGGGTATAGTGCAAAAATGCGCAACAATGCTGGCGGCCATTACAACCACGAACTTTTTTGGCAATGCATGAAAGCCTCACCAGCCGGGGTTCCTACAGGATCACTCGCTACGGCAATCAATACAAGCTTTGGCTCATTCGATGCTTTTAAAACGCAATTTGCAGATGCTGCAAAAAATAGATTTGGAAGTGGATGGGCATGGCTAGCTATTACCCCCGATAAAAAATTAGCGATTGGCTCTACCGCCAATCAAGATAACCCACTCATGGATGTAAGTACTTTTAAAGGATTTCCTTTACTAGGCTTAGATGTTTGGGAACACGCTTACTATTTAAAGTATCAAAATAAAAGAGCCGATTATATTACCGCTTGGTTTAACCTCGTTAACTGGGAATTTGTAGCAGCGAGATACGAAAAAGCCATGCAATAAAAACATAACAATGAAAGTAACCACAAACTGGGTAAGTCATTTAGCATTTGACGTAACCGCAGATACCGGACAAACTGTAAGATTAGATACCACCATCGAAAATGGAAGTTTAGGATCTGGTATGAATCCTAAAAAAATGATGCTCGCTTCCCTTTGTGGCTGCAGTGGCATTGATGTTGTTGAAATACTCAATAAAATGAAAGTCCCTTTCACAACTTTATCCATAGAAGCTACCGCAGAACAAACAGATACCGTTCCAAAAGTGTTTTCAGTGATTCATATGACCTACAAAGCTGACGTTGGAGAAGCACATCTAGACCAATTTACAAGAGCCGTAAGTTTAAGTCAGGAAAAATATTGTGGTGTGTCTGCGATGTTAGCAAAAACTTGCCCGATACATTACACCGTAGCACTTGTATAAGCAAGTTATAAAGCAGTACCAGTGAAATTAGCCAAAGAAAATTTTAAGGTTCAAATTGTTATTACAAGCCTCAGCTTATTGCTGCTTATTGTAAAAACAGTGGCCTATTTTTTAACGCACTCACTGTCAGTACTTACAGATGCGCTAGAAAGTATTGTTAATGTAGTAGCTGGTTTTATTGGTCTCTATAGTTTATATGTTGCCGCTAAACCTAAAGATGTGGACCATCCTTACGGACACGGTAAAGCAGAATTTATTTCGGCAGCAGCAGAAGGCACGTTAATTGTAGCGGCAGGCATCTTAATTGTGTACGAAACACTTGCTAATTTTTTCAACAACGCCCCACTGCATGCACTTGATACAGGTATATGGCTAGTGGGCGCAACCGCACTCATCAATTTTGTTGCTGGAACAATTTGTATAACCATTGGTAAAAAAAATAAATCATTGGCACTGCAAGCAAGTGGTAAACATTTGCAAATTGACACTTACTCCACCCTTGCTATTGTTGCGGGCATTGGTGCCATGCTTATTTGGAAAGTATACTGGATAGATAAAGTGATTGCGCTTGGCATGAGTGCGCTTATCATTTACAACGGATATAAAATTATTAGGTCATCCTTTGCTGGTATTATGGATGAAGCCGACCTTGATTTGTTAAATACATTTATTGAAGTACTCAATCAAAACAAACCAGAAAACTGGATTGACCTTCATAATTTACGTGTCATCAAATACGGTAGCCTCTTACATATTGATTGTCATTTAACGGTGCCATGGTTTTTAAATGTGCATGAAGCACACCGTGAAATTGACAGCTTGTCGGATTTGATAAAAACACATTTTGGTGATGCCATCGAACTTTTTGTGCATACCGATGGTTGTTTAGCCATCAGCTGTGCCATTTGCAATAAAAGTTGCAACGAAAGGCAAGCTTCATTTGAAAAGAAACTAACTTGGACCCTCGATAATATCCTATCCAATAAAAAACATCAATTAGAACCCTAGAAAATACAACATATGCAAGTTTGGAAAGACTATCAAGAAAAAAACAAAGACCGTTTTTTAGAAGAATTATTAGCGTTACTGCGCATACCAAGTGTGAGTGCCAGAACCGAAAATAAAAATGACATGCTTACCTGCGCCGAAGCCGTTAAAAAAAGCTTACTAGATGCAGGTGCTACAACAGCAACAATATATCCTACAGAAGGGCATCCAATTGTCTACGGCGAAAAAATAATTGATCCTGCACTTCCTACCGTACTTGTTTACGGACACTATGATGTGCAACCCGCCGATCCGCTAGAACTATGGAACAGCGGACCTTTTGATCCCGTTATCAAAGACGGAAAAATTTATGCGCGTGGATCTGCAGATGATAAGGGACAGTTTTACATGCACGTAAAAGCGCTAGAAACCATGGTGCAAACGGGTACACTTACCACCAATATCAAATTTTTAATTGAAGGTGAAGAAGAAGTAGGCAGTCCTAATTTGGCCACTTTTGTAAAAGCCAATAAAGCATTACTAGATGCAAGCGTTATTTTAATTAGTGATACTTCTATGTTAAGCATGGAAAATCCTTCTATCGATATTGGCGTGCGTGGACTAAGTTATATTGAGGTAGAAGTTACCGGACCTAATAGAGATTTACATAGTGGTGTATATGGTGGCGCAGTAGCCAACCCTATTACCATGCTTTCAAAAATGATTGCATCTTGCCACGACGAAAACAACCATATTACCATTCCTGGTTTTTATGACGATGTTGTAGAATCATCAGATACCGAAAGAGCTAAAATGGCCGAAGCGCCTTTTGATGCAAATGAGTATGCAAAAGATTTAGGCGTACAAACTTTATGGGGCGAAAAAGGATATAGCAGCAATGAAAGAACGGGCATTAGACCAACCCTTGAAGTCAATGGTATTTGGGGTGGCTATACCGGAGAAGGTGCTAAAACGGTGCTTCCTTCTAAAGCATTTGCAAAAATTTCTTGTAGACTGGTTCCCAATCAATCTTCTAAAGTTATTACAGAAAAAATAATCAATTACTTTACGTCTATTGCACCTGCGGGTGTAACTGTAAAAGCGTCGGAACACCATGGTGGTGAGCCTTACATGACCCCTATTGATTCCAAAGAATACCAAGCAGCCGCGAGTGCTATTGCAGCCACATTTGGTAAAGATCCTATTCCAGTAAGAGGCGGTGGTAGTATTCCTATTTGCGCTTTATTTGAAAAAGAACTGGGTCTTAAAATTGTTTTCATGGGCTTTGGACTTGATAGTGATAATTTACATAGCCCCAACGAAAAATTTGACATCGTCAATTTTTACAAGGGCATAGAAACCATTCCTTACTTTCACCAGTTTTATGCAAGCAGCAAGTAAAGAAAAGCTTCGTATTGATAAATACCTCTGGGCTATTCGTTTGTTTAAAACGAGAAGTCAAGCGGGCGATGCTTGCAGCAAGGGTAAGGTAAAATGTAATGGCGATAATGTTAAAGCAGCCAAAGTAGTAAACCTAGGTGATGTATACGATGTAAAAACAGAAGCGCGCAGATGGGTAATTAAAGTAACCGGTTTATTAGAAAAAAGAGTTCAATACCCTGAGGCTATTTTACATTACGAAGACCAAACACCACCCGAAGAACTGGACCGCGTATTATATGAAGCGGCTACGTATCAAACAGGTAAACGTTTGAGTAAAATAGGAAGACCTACCAAAAAACAACGCAGGGATATTGAGGGTTTTATGGAATAAAAAATAAAGCATGCTAAAAATTGATATTTTATCGGTACTGCCTGAACTTTTAGAAGGCCCTTTTGCACACAGCATTATGAAACGTGCGCAGGAAAAAGGACTGTTACAAGTGAACGTGCACAGCCTTCGTAAATGGGCTATTAATAAGCACGGACAAATTGATGATTATCAGTACGGCGGTGGCGCAGGCATGGTAATTTTATGTGAAACACTTGCAAATGCAATAGACGAATTACAAGCGCCTGCCCCCTTCGATGAAATTATTTTTATGACACCCGATGGTGTTAGGTTTAACCAAAGCGCTGCCAATCAACTATCACTTAAAGGAAATATTTTAATTATTTGTGGCCACTACAAAGGCATCGACGAACGCATTAGAAAGCAGTACGTAACACAGGAAATTTCTATTGGTGATTATGTACTTAGTGGCGGAGAACTAGCAGCAGCAGTAGTTGTAGACGCTGTAGGCCGTTTAATTCCAGGGGTTTTAAATGACGAAACATCGGCCCTAACCGATTCTTTTCAGGATAATTTATTAGCACCACCCGTGTATACCAGACCCGCCGAATTTAGAGGTGACAAAGTACCCGATGTACTTTTGCAAGGCGATCCAAAAAAAGTGGAAGAGTGGAGATACGAACAATCGGTGCAGCGTACAAAAGCACGCCGCCCCGATTTGTTAGATTAATATTTATTTGATGCTAATAACTGGCACCATTTTTTCATGAATCATTTGATTGAGTGCCTTAAGATCCTTATCCATCATGCCTTTCAAGCTCGTTAATGCTACGTCTGCTTGACCTTTTAAGTCTGCAAATGCTTCTACTGCTTGTTTACTTGGTGCTGTTTGACCACTAGCTACTACATTAAATAAACCCGCAATTTTATCGTTTAAACGGATTGGATAATTAAGTACATCCTGACCACTCTTTGCTTTTGTTTGATAGAGCACTTCTTCGATACCTGTCATTTTTTTAACCACCGAATCAGCAAAAGCTTTTAATTCTTTTTGGCCTTCTAGTTTTGCAGTAAACTCATTTACTTGTGAACGCACCGCTCTAATATCTTTAATGGCTTTTTGAATTTCAGAAAACTTGTCACGTACACTTAATAAAAAGGCAACTTGCTCGTCGTAGTCTGCTTCTGTAGCAGCATAATTAGGATTGGGCTTAATTACAAAGGGTACTAGTACGGTATCTTTTTGATATACAAAACGCGCTGTGTATTTACCAGGTGCCGCTTTAACAGAACCTACCCCACCATTCCATAAAATTAAACCATCTAAACGCTCAGCTGGAGGATAATTCATATCCCATTCAAACTGATTGATGCCTTCTGTAAACTCAATTTTATCTTGTGGATCTTTTGCATTTTTACTAAAAGTTCTGATCACTTTATTTTTTTTGTCAAGTACCGTAATAGAAAGTTTGCTACTATCGGTAACACCTTTTAGATAATAATTGATCACAGAACCTAGTGGAGGATTGGCGCCCATATTGGCTGCCATGCCACCACCAAAGCCACCGCGTCTTCTACCACCACCTTCCGATCTTACAACCGGGTTGGCATCAAATACGTGTATGTTTTTAGCATAATTGGCTGCTTGGTGTTGTTGGATCATACTTAAATCATCAATGATCCAAAATGCTCTACCCTGGGTAGCAACAATCAAATCATTTTCTTTAATCGTTAAATCAGTGATAGGCGTTTCAGGTAAATTAAGCTGAAACTTTTTCCAATTGGCACCATCATCAAAAGAAATATACATCCCAAACTCGGTACCTGCATAGAGTAAACCTGGGCGCTTTTGATCGGCACGAAGTGCTCTTGTAAAATGCATCGGGTCTATGCCTGTTGTAATTTTTTTCCAAGTTTTTCCGTAGTCTTCTGTTTTAAAAATATAAGGCGCATAATCATCCATCTTATATTTTGTTCCAACAAAATAAGCAGTTCCTTTTTTAAATGGATCTGTTTCGATACAGTTCCACATCATTTGTTTACCTGCCTCAATAGGTGTTACATTTTCCCAATGCTTGCCACCATCTTTACTTACATGAATCAATCCATCATCACTTCCTGTCCAGAGTAAATCTTTTTCGAGTACCGATTCTGCAGCTGCAAAAATGGTACAATAATATTCTACCGATGTATTGTCTTTTGTGATAGGGCCTCCACTTGGACCCTGTTTAGATTTATCATTGGTAGTTAAATCTGGGCTTATCATATCCCATGATTTTCCTTCATTTTCTGTGGCAAATAAATGGTTACCCGCCGTATATAATTTTTTAGGATTGTGCGGACTAAAAAATATAGGGAAGTTCCACTGGAAACGGTATTTTAACACGTCAGCCCCTGCTCCCATTGGATTATCAGGCCACACATTGATGGCTCTATTTTCTCCGGTGCGGTGATCCAGTCTTGACAAATAACCTCCATAGTTACCACCATAAACCACATCTGGATTTAAAGGATCTGCTACCACAAAACCACTCTCAGCACCCGCCGTAGATTCCCAATCTTTATCGGTAATACCAGCGCCAGCTGTTCTACTTTTTATACGGATGGTAGAATTGTCTTGCTGTGCACCCAGTATGCGGTAAGGATACGCATTATCGGTGGTTACTCTATAAATTTGAGCCGTAGGTTGATTGTTTTCGGTACTCCAATTATTACCACCATCAAAACTTATTTGCGCTCCACCATCATCAGCCACAATCATACGGTTTGGATTTTTTGGATCAATCCATAAATCGTGGTGATCTCCGTGTGGGGTGTTTATACTTGTAAATGTTTTACCACCATCTGTACTGCGCATAAAATTTACATTAGGTGCATACACTAAGTTTTCGTTGTTAGGTGACACAAATACTTTACTGTAATACCATGCACGCTGGCGAATATTGTTATCGCTGCTGGTTAATGTCCAGGTGGCGCCAGCGTCATTACTTACAAACATACCGCCCGCCGCATTTTCTATAATAGCATATAATTTATCGGTGTTAGAAGGAGCTACCGCCACGCCTACAATACCCCAAACGCCTTTTGGAAGACCTTTGTTTTGAGATATGTTAACCCAAGTATCACCACCATCGGTGCTCTTGTATAAACCAGATCCTTCGCCACCACTTTCCATGCTATGCGGGGTTCTTTGCACGCGCCACATTCCTGCATAAAGCACAGATGGATTGCCTGGCTCCATCACTAAATCGGAACAACCAGTTTGGTTGTTTACAAATAAAGTTTGCTTCCATGTTTTACCGCCATCGGTAGTTTTGTACACACCACGCTCCGGATTAGGACCAAATAAATGTCCCACAACAGCAGCCCAAACGGTGTTTGGATCACGCGGATGCACGACAATTCTAATGATGTGCCTACCTTCTTTTAAGCCAATATTGGAAAATGTTTTACCTCCATCGTTAGAGCGCCACATGCCACCCAAACCCTCTGCCACATTACCTCTCATGGTATTTTCGCCTTCGCCTACATACAAAATGTTTTCGTCGGATGGCGCTATGGCAATAGCGCCAATATTGCCGCCTATTTTTTTATCGCTCAAATTTTTCCAGTTGCTACCACCGTCTACGGTTTTCCATAAACCACCACCCGTAGCACCAAAATAAAAAGTATTGTTGTTACTATAACTACCTGTAACCGCAGCACTTCTACCCCCTCTAAAAGGACCTACCAGTCTATATTTTACCTCCGAAAATAAAATGGAGTCAGGACTGAGCGCCGGCGCAGCCGGCGCGGTAGCAGCTATTTTTTTTGCTTCTTTTTTTTGTGCGTTAACCTGCGTTGTAGCACTTACAGTAAGCAGCAAAATGGCCGCTAATACAAAATGTAGTTTTTTCATATACGTTTAAATTGGAAAAGTAATTTACTACTCATTTGCCTTACCAAAAAATTGAATTGAGGGGGTATTAAAACTTAGGCTTCTATTGTACCTTAGTGGCCTCATGAGCAGTACCCATACATATAGTGTTACAGGCAATTTGGTAGACATCCCTAATAGGCATATTTACGGGGCTACCCTATGGATCGAAGCTGGCCACATCAAGCGCATTGAAGCTAGTAGCGAACCAGTTAACCCTAATTTACCCTATATCATGCCTGGCTTTATAGATAGCCATGTACATATCGAAAGTAGCATGCTTGTGCCTTCAGAATTTGCCAGGCTTGCCGTATTACACGGTACCATTGGAACCATTAGCGACCCCCACGAAATTGCCAATGTTTGTGGTGTAGCTGGCGTAGATTTCATGATTGAAAACGGAAAGCAAACGCCCTTTAAATTTTTCTTTGGTGCACCAAGTTGTGTGCCTGCTACTATTTTTGAAACAGCTGGTGCCGAGGTCAATGAAAAAGAAGTAGACGCATTATTAGCGAGGCCCGAAATTTTTTATTTATCTGAAATGATGAATTTTCCGGGCGTACTACATGATGATGCTTCTGTAATGGCAAAAATACAATCGGCACAAAAATACAATAAGCCCGTAGATGGTCACGCCCCCGGATTAAGAGGCGAGGCTGCCAAAAAATATATTGCTGCTGGCATCAGTACCGATCACGAATGTTTTACCAACGAAGAAGCCTTAGAAAAATTAGACTACGGCATGCATATTTTAATTAGAGAAGGAAGTGCTGCTAAAAATTTTGAAGCGCTCTATCCTTTAATTGATTCGCATACTAGTCATATTATGTTATGCAGTGATGACAAACATCCGGATAGTTTAGCTGCGGGTCATATCAATACTATATGCGCAAGAGCCGTTGCCAAAGGGCTTGATATATTTAATGTACTAAAAGCCGCGTGTATCAATCCTGTAGGGCATTACAAGCTACCGGTAGGATTATTAAACCCCGGAGATATCGCTGATTTTATTTTGGTAAAGGACCTTACAAATTTTGAAGTGGTCCGCACCTATATAGACGGCGAATTGGTAGCCGAAAATGGTATATCAAAAATTAACAGTGTTGATACAACTGCCATCAACAATTTTGATTGCGAAAAAATTGAACCAACTGCATTAGCTGTTGCTCAAAATGAATACCCAAATAAAAACGGAACCATTCCGGTTATAGAAGCCTTAGACGGACAACTCATTACCAATAAATTACTACTTACCGGAACCTTACACAATGGCAATTGGGTAACAGACACTGCAAATGATATTTTAAAAATTGTGGTGGTAAATAGATACCATGCTGCGCCCATTGCAAAAGCCTTTATTAAAAATTTTGGTTTAACACATGGGGCCATCGCATCAAGTGTAGCGCACGATAGTCATAATATTGTTGCGGTAGGTGTAGATGATGAAAGTATAGCAGCAGCTATTAATGTAGTGATAGAAGCGGGAGGAGGTGTTAGTGTGGCGACTACTGCAAATAGCGCAAACAATCAAGCTACAAATGCAGTGTTGCCACTACCAGTTGCAGGTCTTATGAGTAGCGCAGATGGTTTTGAAGTGGCCGCTACATACACAGCCATCGATGAAAAGGCAAAAGCCCTAGGATCTAAGCTGGAAGCACCTTTTATGACACTTAGCTTTATGGCATTACTCGTAATACCACATTTAAAACTCAGTGATAAAGGCCTATTTAATGGCGACGATTTTAATTTTGACATATTTTAAGCTTTCAAATACCTTTGAACCATGGTAGTAAATTTAAGTGCAGCACATAGTTTAGTTAGCAATTGGGTTTCAGAATTAAGAGACCGTAACGTACAAAACGACCGTATGCGTTTTAGAAGAAATTTAGAACGCATTGGAGAAATTGCTGCCTACGAAATCAGCAAAGAACTACCTTCTGTAGTTGTAAAAACAGAAACACCATTAGGTATCCACGAAAGTAAAGTGCTTGCACAGCAACCCGTGCTTGCTACCATTTTAAGAGCGGGCCTTCCTATGCATAATGGACTCCTCAATTATTTTGACAAAGCAGATAACTCTTTTATTTCGGCATACCGCAAACACCACCCAGATGGTAGTTTTGAAATTTGTTTAGAATACATGAGTTGCCCATCCCTAGATAACCGAATCATCATTATTGCAGATCCAATGCTTGCAACAGGCGCTTCTATTATTAAAACCATCGAGCATATGAAAAGCGAAGGAACGCCTGCGGCATTTCATGTGGTAGTAGCCATTGCAAGCACGCTGGGAATTGCAGCCATCGAAAAAGCTTGTGGTACAAATGTTAAAATTTGGTGTGGCGATATTGACAATGAGCTTACTGCAAAGGGATATATTGTTCCGGGCCTTGGTGACGCTGGAGATTTAGCCTTTGGTACCAAAAGCCAAGCCTAAAAATTAATTGTTTACGCTAACTTGCAGGTACTTTGCGGTACCTAAGTTTCATATTAATACTTTGTTGTTTTCTTTTTTCGCTACAAAACAGTAGCGCACAGGATCCGCATTTTTCACAATTTTTTGCATCCCCATTAACGGTGAATCCAGCCTTTACTGGAAAATTTGATGGTACGTACAGAGTCGCTTCCAATCACCGCAACCAGTGGCCAACCATTAATAACGCATTTATAACAACCACTGCTTCGTTTGACACCAAGCTCCTTCAAAAAAGTTTAAATGAAAATGATAGTTGGGGCGTGGGTTTTACTGGCTACTCCGATAGTCATGCAAATGGTGCGATTAAATTTAATGCACTTAGTTTTTCTACCGCATACCATAAAGGTGTAGACGAAGACAACAATACACAAATAGGTTTTGGTTTTCAAATAACGCAGGCCAACATGCTTGTTAATACCAATCAAATAAAATTTGAAGACCAATTAACAAATGCTGGCTTTACCGGACTCACCACCGAAATATTTAACAACCCTTCCCTATCGGCAAGTCATATGTCCATTAGTGCGGGCTTATTACTCAATGGAACAATGGGTGAACAAAATAACTATTACTTTGGGCTTAGCATGTACCACCTGAATAGACCAAGGCAAACATTTATGGGCGGCAACTACAGTGTGAACCCAAGATTTACCATCCATGGAGGTGGTTATTTTTATTTGGGAACCAACACCACGCTTCATGTTAGTGCCATGCATCAAATACAAGGAGGCGCACAGGAAACAATGGTAGGAGGTGCACTTCAAATCAGTACCGACCCTCAAAACGACCGTGCAGCAAGCCTTTACATAGGTAGCTGGATGCGACTTAAAGATTCTTTTGTCCCTTATGCTGGAATTGAAATCAATGATTTTAGATTGGGCCTTACCTACGACGTTAACAATAGCCTTGTTAAAACGGCTTCAGAGACAATGGGTGGCATAGAAGTTTCATTGATTTACACCAGAAGACCCCGCACAGATAAACCTATTATTTGTCCTAAGTTTTAAGTGGAGTTGGCTAACTTTACCATAAACCGTTTCTATTGCTTAAAGACCTTATCATAGCATTTGTATCCTACATTAAAGCACACCAGTTTATTGTTAAACATAAACTTTGGAAATGGATTTTAATTCCGGGTCTTGTTTATACGGTTTTATTTTTTTTAGTGATCAAATTGTTTAGTAGCACCGCTAGTGATTTTATTGTTTGGATGACTTTAAAATCGGGTCTCAAAGTTTGGATGGATAGCCTTACCAATAGTTTTGCAGGCTTTTTATTTGTAGTAGGTAGTACACTAGTTTGGTTTATGATTTTGCTTTTTTACTTTTCATTGTTCAAGTATTTATTTTTAATTGTTGGATCGCCACTCTTTGCTTATTTATCAGAAAAAACGGCTGCACTATTAGCAGGAAAAGAATTCCCTTTTGTTTTCAAAGACTTTGTACAACACGCTATTAGAGGCATGTACATTGCGGTAAGAAACGGCTTATGGCAAACCGTATACCTACTTACTATTTTAGTGATTTGCCTGATTCCAATAATAGGTTGGTTTACGCCTTTTATGGCGCTTCTAATTGAGTGTTACTACTTTGGATTTTCGATGCTTGATTATAGTATGGAAAGAAAAAATAAAACAGCACAAGAAAGTATCTTTTTTATTGGTAGTAATAAAGGCCTTGCCATTGGCAACGGTATTATTTTTTACATGCTACATTTTATTCCTTTTATTGGATGGCTTTTTGCACCTTGCTATGCTGTAATAGCTGCAACGCTTAGCTTAGATCCTAAAAAACAAATTGACTAATGGCCGCCGGAAAAGTTTTTTTAATACCTACCGTTTTACATGAAGAAGCAGACAATAGCATACCACCCTATGTAATTGAGCAAGCTAAATTATGTGATGCTTATTTTGTTGAAAACGAAAAAACAGCACGCAGGTATCTAAAAAAGTTTTGGCGTGACATGATCATCGATAACTATACTTGGCGCGCGATACATAAAGCCGAGCATGATGTGGTATCTGAATTTCTACAATTACTTTCTGAGGGAAAAAACATTGGTATTATAAGTGAAGCAGGATGCCCTGGTGTAGCGGATCCTGGCCAAATATTGGTAGCAGCCGCCCAAGAAAAAGGATACGAAATTTGCCCACTGGTAGGCCCAAATTCTATTTTACTAGCCCTCATGGCCAGTGGCATGAATGGCCAAAATTTTAGTTTTCATGGCTACCTCCCCATTGATAGTTTGGAAAAGAAAAAAACCATTGCACAATTAGAGCAGGAGTCTATTAAAAAAAGCTCGGCACAAATATTTATTGAAACGCCCTACCGTAACAATCAACTCATTAAAGACTTGTTACAATTTTGTCATCCACAAACAAAAATTTGTATTGCCGTAGACATAACAGCTCCAACACAGTGGATTAAAACCAAAACAGTAGCGCAGTGGAAAAAAGAAACCGTAGACATCCATAAACGGCTTGCAATATTTTTACTACAAGCTTAAATGCATCCAATATTAAAATCCATAGGTATCAACTAAGTAAATAATACCTGCAATATTTACGGCTCCTAAAAGTAGTTCGCGCTTATTTACATTTTCAAAAACGTCGGTGCGTGCATGATGTAGATCAAAATAGCGTTGCGGATCCGGCATAAAACCACATAGTGGCACTTGCAACTGTCTGTTTAGCGGGCTAATATCTGAACCACCGCCAATATCATCCATACTATCAGTACCATAAGGTTTTAAAAGTGGCAACCAGCGCTTTGCTGCTGCAACTTTTTCGGGAGAAGCAGTAAAACTAAAGCCTCTTGGCGTAAATCCACCTTCATCACTTTCTAAAGCAAAAATGTGTTTTTCGTTTTTATCTTTTGCAGCTGCAGCATATGCACTGCCGCCTCTTAATCCATTTTCTTCATTAGCAAAAAGTACAAAACGAATGGTACGCTTAGGCTGATAGCCTACTGCAAGTAGCGCGCGCATCACTTCCATGGTATGCACCACACCAGCGCCATCATCATGTGCACCTTCATTTACATCCCAACTATCTAAATGTCCACCCACTGTAATAATTTCATTTGGAAATTGAGATCCTTTTATTTCTGCAATAATATTATGCCCTGTGGTGTCTGCTAAAAACTTACCATGCGTAGCCATACTAATTTTTACAGCACTCGATTTTTTTGCAAGTGACCATAAATAATCGGCGTCACGAGGGCCCACTGCTTGCGCAGGAATTTTTGGAAAAGAATCGTTGTAAGCCATACCACCCGTGTGCGGATCGTTGGCTGTAGAACTCGTAAGAGAACGTATAATACATCCTACTGCTCCATATTTTGCAGCTTGGCTAGGCCCACTTCTTCTATAAATACCAGCCTTACCATATGCTTCAAATGTTTTTACAAGCGTAGCATCAAAACTATTATTGAAATAAACAATTTTACCTTTTACTTCATCTTTGCGTTTTTCTAATTCGTCAAAATCTTGCACTGCAAGGAGTGTCGCTTCAACTTTTTTACCATCACCCAACGAGTTTCCTAGTGCCAATACATCTAAAGCTCGGGTTTGCTTTGCACCATCTACACTAGTAATGCTAGCAAAATCGCCGCTACCACGCACCCATCTTGGCACTTGACACGCTTGTTTGCTTACGCTAGGCGCACCCAGTTGTTGTAATGTTTTTTCGCCCCAAGCTTCTGCCTTGTACATGGCTGGAGAACCCGCAATTCTACCCCCTACTTTTTTAGTTAACTCAAATAGTAAGTCATACGCCTTGCCGTTCGTAAGAATTTCATCAGAAACTTTTTTAATAAATACAGCATCTGCGTTAGAAGGCTGGCTTACTTGACTTAGGCCAAACAAAGGCGCTAATAAAAGGAGGTAGATGATCTTTTTCATAGGGCTCAAGTTAAGAATTTCTAGGAAATTGACCCCCAACCGGCCATTAAATAAACAGAATGCCAAAATAATTGTTACTTGCATAGGAAATGGTCAATTTTAGAGCCCATTAAATTCATTATGCGCATAGGTATTGTTTGTTACCCCACTTTTGGTGGAAGCGGTGTTTTGGCCACCGAACTTGGGAAAGCCTTAGCTGATAAAGGCCATCAGGTTCATTTTATTACCTACCAACAACCCGTTAGGCTCAATGAGTTTAATGCCAATATATTTTACCATGAAGTAAGGGTGCCTACCTATCCGCTTTTTGATTACCCACCTTATGAGGTTGCACTTGCATCTGCCATGGTAGATGTTATCATTAACCACGACTTAGATTTATTACACGTGCACTACGCCATACCGCATGCGTCAGCTGCTTATATGGCCAAGCAAATTGTAAAGCAAAAAATCAACAGAAATATCCCGGTTATTACCACCCTTCATGGTACCGATATTACACTCGTTGGAAGAGATAAAACTTACGAGCCTGTTGTTACTTTTTCTATCAATGAAAGTGACGCTATTACAGCCGTATCTAATAATTTAAGAGACATTACGTACCAAACATTTAAAATCACCAAAGAAATTGAAGTGATTTATAATTTTGTAGACGTAGCACGTTTTGATAAAAAACCAAGTGAAGCATTTAAAAAAGTAATTGCCCCTAACAACGAAAAAATAATTACACACGCATCTAATTTTAGAAAAGTAAAAAGAGTAGATGACGTGGTGCACATTTTTGCAAACATCATCAAAGAAGTTCCTGCCAAATTATTAATGGTAGGTGATGGCCCTGAACGCCATGCTACCGAAGCGTTAGCGCGTACCCTGGGTATCGAAGAGCATGTTCGTTTTTTAGGCAAGCAAGAACAAATTGAAGATATTTTAGCAGTAACAGATGTGTTTATACTGCCTTCCGAATATGAAAGTTTTGGTTTAGCGGCATTAGAAGCCATGGCTGCGCGCGCTGTTGTTATTAGTTCAGACGCTGGAGGCCTTCACGAAATTAATATACAAGGTGAAACCGGCTATATGGCACCTGTAGGAGACGTTGCTGCCATGAGTGGTTATGCTGTTGGTTTATTATCTGACGAAAACAAACTCATGCAAATGAAACAAGCCGCTTATGAGCAGGCTTGTTTATTTGACATCAGTAAAATTATTCCGGAGTACGAAAAACTATACAGCCGTTTTTGCAGAATGTAATTCATTACATTTCTTTTGCCGTAAACTCCATTAATGTTTTGATATAATCTGGCGACAAATTAAATTCGAGACCTGCCGCTTTATAGAGTTCAGGAAGTGTTTTTGTACCCCCTAACGATAGTGCGCTAATATAATTTTGAAGGGCTTGTTTTGGATTTTTTTGGTACTGCATCCAAAGTCCTATTGCACCTAATTGTGCAATACCATATTCGATATAATAAAATGGTACTTCAAATAGGTGTAACTGGCGCTGCCAGCCAATTTCACGGTAGGCGTCTAGTCCTGTATAATCGATACTATTTGTAGAAAACTCTTTTAAAATAGAAGTCCAAGTAGCCGTTCTTTCTGCCACGGTATGCGCTGGGTTTTCATATACCCAGTGTTGGAATTTATCAATAATAGCAATCCACGGGAATATGGTAATGGTTCTTTCTAATTGATGTTCACGCGCACGTTTTAAATCCTCTTCATTGTCAAAAAATGCCTGCCAATGATTCATAGAAAATAATTCCATAGCCATACTTGCTACTTCCGCAATTTCCATTGGATATTCTTTAAAAGCACTGAGTTCTAAATGATGCGCTAAAAAAGAATGCACGGCGTGACCTCCTTCGTGCACCATCGTTGTTACATCACTCATTTGTGAAGCGGCGTTCATAAAAATAAATGGCGCACCCGATTCTGCTAATGGACAGTTGTATCCACCTGGTGCTTTTCCTTTTCGACTTTCTAAATCAAAATGTTTAAGCTCATTCATTTTACGAAGGCATGCTGCAAAAAACGGGTCTAACTGCTCAAAACAGGTTACCGTTTTTTCGTACAAATCTTGACCATTTGTAAAAGGCTTAAGCGGTAAAACCCCCGCTGGCTCTGCTTCTGTATCCCATGGCTTTAACACATCGAGCCCGAGTTTTTGTTTTTTGCGCGCATAAATTTTTTCGATCAGCGGTAGCACATGTAGTTTAACTGCTTCATGAAATTGAAAACAATCTTCTTTGGTATAATCAAACCTACCAAGTTCTACAAACTTGTAATCACGGTAATTTGCAAAACCTGCATTTACGGCTACTTGATGTCTTTTTTGTATCAGTGATGAATACAAATCATGCATTGCATCTTTATCAACAAGTCTTCGATCCTGAATTTTTTTATACACAGATTCTCTAACTGCGCGGTCTTCGTGTTCTAAAAATTTTGCTGCTTGTTGTAGCGTATATTCTTTACCCTCTACTTCAACAGTCATTTTGCCTGCAATTGTACCATACTGTTGTTGCATTACACTTAACTCGGCTTGCAGTGGAATATTGGCTTCTCTAAATAATTCAATATTTTTTTTAACAGACCTGATATAGGTATAGTAACGGTCTTTATCGAGCGATGCAGTATGCGGGCAATCAATAAATTTTTTATTGAGCTGGTCGGCAAAGGGCTGTATTTTTGGCTGAATTTCGAGGCAAAAATAATTGAAGGCCTCTTCGAGCGCAGGGTTGGTGGTATCACAGGTCATTTTGATTTGTCGCCAACAAGCGTCTTCACTTATAACAGCTTCCACTTCACTCATGTCCTTTAACCACTGCTCGAGATCTTGTAAAGAATCAAGGGGTCTGTCCACGAGTTCTTTAAAATACGGTTCGAGGCTTTCCCAGTTGGTAAGCTCAAAGCCTACAGGCATATAGGTACGTGGTATTTTTTGAATATCGGCACTTAAAGTCATAATCAATGCGTTTGAGGCACAAAAGTAGCCTCTAAATTGCTTCTAAAATGGTAAAAGTTTGCAAACCTGCCCCGCTTTATGCTATTTTTGTCGACCCGTAAAAAACAGGACCCTTGGCTAATATTATTCATGTACTGCCCGATAACATCGCAAACCAGATTGCCGCTGGCGAGGTGATTCAGCGCCCTGCTAGTGCTGTTAAGGAGCTACTAGAGAATGCAGTAGATGCGGGGGCCACTTCTATTCAACTGATTGTATCGGACGCCGGCAAGGCACTCATACAAGTCATAGACAATGGTAAAGGCATGAGCCCATCAGATGCGGCCCTCGCTTTTCAGCGCCATGCCACCAGTAAAATAAAAGCCATTGAAGATTTGTTTGCCATTAAAACCATGGGGTTTAGGGGTGAAGCACTTGCTTCGATTGCCGCGGTGGCACAGGTAACAGTAAAAACAAGAAGAGCCGAAGACGAATTAGGAACAACAGTTGATATAGAAAATAGTGCCGTTCAAAAACAGGAAGCTTGTAGTTGTCCGGTGGGTACGAATATTTCTATGAAAAATTTATTTTTTAATGTGCCTGCGCGACGCAACTTTTTAAAAAGCAATGCCGCCGAACTCAAGCATATTATTGATGAATTTATTAGAGTGGCGATGGCCTACCCCGACCGACTTTTTACATTAACGAGTAATGGTCAAGAAGTTTTTCATTTAGCGCCCGGCAATATTAAACAGCGTATTGTTCAAATCTTAGGAAATACCTACACATCAAAACTTGTGAGTGTTACCGAGCACACAGACTATATGAATATTTATGGTTTTATTGGAAAGCCCGAAACGGCTCGTAAAACCAGGGGTGATCAGTATTTTTTTGTAAACAACCGTTTTATAAAAAGTGCTTATTTAAACCACGCTGTTAACGCGGCATACGCCGATTTAATTCCCAAAGATTCATTTCCAGGTTACGTATTATTTATTGACCTTGATCCTTCTCAAGTAGATATTAATGTGCATCCTACCAAACAGGAAATTAAATTTGAGGACGAAAAAATCATGTACGCTTTTGTGGGTGCCGCTGTTAAACACGCACTGGCACAGTTTAGCGTTGCGCCTTCCTTAGATTTTACGTTAAACGCAGATATACAAGGTTTAGACGCCGTTAACAAACCATTTACTTCAGAGAAAAAGGAAGCCACTGCTTCAAGTTCTTTGTACCAGACCTTTACACAAAAGCACCAAGCGCATTTTATAGAAAAAGAAAGCAAAGGAAACTTAGGGCATTGGAAAGACTTTTATGAAATGCCATCTAAAGGCGAAACCATTACGCCTAAAAAACCAAGCTTAGAAATAATAGCAGATACGCCCCTTATACAAATACACAAAACCTATATTATCGCATCTACTAGTAGTGGTTTTGTTCTTGTACATCAACAATTAGCGCATGAAAGAGTGGTGTATGATAAATTGGTGATCGCTGCACAAACAGCGCAGGTGCCTACGCAAAAAAGTTTATTCCCAGTTACGCTTTCATTGAGTGCATCAGATACAGCTATTTTAAGTGAACTACTAACTGACTTACAACAAATTGGCTATTTGGTAGAACCCTTTGGTAACAACAGTTTTGTGATACAAGGCATTCCCGCCGACCTTGAACCTGGCAACGAAAAAAATGCCATTGAACTACTTTTAGAGCAGTACAAACATTTTAGTTCCGAAATTAATTTTAGTAGACGCGAAAAAATTATCAGGTGCATGGCGCGTCAACAAGCCATTAAAACAGGGCAAACTTTAGGTCAAAAAGAAATGCAAGCTTTAATTGAATCGCTTTTTGCGTGCACCACACCAGGAGTAACCCCTTCAGGTAGTCCAACGTATATTGAATACAAAGAGGATTACCTAGATCAACTTTTTGGAAAATAGCCTGCAATCAGTGATGGCAACCAAACCTTAATTTTTATTGTACAACACTTGAATAAACTGTTCCACTGCTTTACGAACAGCTGATGCAGTTGTGTTATGGTTGTTTACAAGTACCGAAAATAAAAGGGTTTTACCTTTTTTGGTAACCAAGTAACCACTGAGTGCTACTTGCCCACTTAGGGTACCGGTTTTAGCAAAAATTTTACCCTGTAAATTTTTATAATTGCTACTTAAAGTGCCGCCCACTTCACCACCTGTTGGGAAAATATGCTGAAGCCTTTCAAAAGAATAGGCTTTATACATTTTATCTAAGATGGTTGTAAAGTCTTGTGGTGTAAATAAGTTGTATCTACTTAAACCACTACCATCTACCCAAGATGGTTTTTGTGGAAGGTCTGCTAAATCGTTGGCAAGTAAATATGCAATGGTTTTTTTATCATCAAAACTTTGATGCAATTTATTTCCCACCATTAAGAGCGTTTGCTCTGCATAGAAATTATCACTACGGTGCATGAGCGGTGTTAGTAATGAATCGAGTGGACGCGAATAAATGGTAGTAGCTGTTGCTGGTGCATTTTTATCTGTAGCTGGATCAACCGCTGTTACTTTAATACCACCACCAAGCGCTTCCGCTAAAAGTGTGGACTCAAGCGTTAATTGATTGGTTGTCCAATTTGAAGTACGGTATGGGACTTCTTGTAGCGTGGCACTACCAGATGCGGGTTGTACCAAAAATTGATTGCTTGCCATTTGCCTAGAAACGCTAAAACTTTTGTTAATAGTAGCGTTTAGGCCTTTTATAGAATCTTTAAAAAATAAAGGCGTAACAGTAAGTTGTCCTGCATTTTTTGCTACGCGCACCAGATTGCCATACATAGGAAATGCAGAACGTGAAGGCATATAAGAAGCGTCATAATCATCCCAAGACCATCCCTGACCAAAAGGCTTTGCTGTAAAACTTGGCGTATGTAAATAAATGTGCTTGGTATTTTTTAACACAGTAAGTAGTGGATGTGATGCGTATTCTGGTTGTAAAAAAGTAGGATCGCCAGTAGCATATACATGCACGCCAGAATCGGTACTAATAAGTTGTGCCGCAGCAACACTATCACCTAAATATTTTAACGCAGCAAAGCAAGTAACAATTTTAGTATTGCTTGCAGGAACAAAATATTTGTTTGCCTGGTAAGAAAACAAATTGGTGTTAGACGCCGGATCATACACATGAATACCAATATGCGCGCCCGTTAATTCGTTTGCGTTAATGATATTTTCATTGGCTGCTTTTTGTAATTGCCGCTGCACAGAACATGCACTGAATTGCAAAACAGCAAAAACGAGTGCGGTTAGTTTACTTATACGAACTATAGAACGCATAGGACGATTGATGAATTGTTATTTAATACCCTAAATATAAGGCTATAATCTTTCTACAGCGCGCATCCAACGCTCAGGAATTTCATTTTTTCCGGCATGGATATAATCTTTAAGGCTGCAAGCCACAAATTCACCATCGTGTAATTGCATCCACCAACGGCCCGTTCTTTTGCTTTGTAAAAACACCGTTTGCACTTCGGCAAATGCCATGGTAAACTCATTAAACTCATTGCGGTTAGCAAGTGACGCTTCTTGTTTGCCTCTGTTCACGCCATCCATGATATACCATAACATATGCGCAATTTGCTTAGCGGTCATTTGGTGTACATCCTGCGCTGGCATATACCCGTAAATACCAATGGTATTACATGTATGGCTCATGCCTGCATATTGTGTTAACGTACAAGCTTCTTCACCATTAAATCCGTTGGGTGATAAATGATTGGCAGGTGCATGCGCATGTTGTATGGCCGCTATGTCAAAAGAAAATAAATGGGAATTTCGAATAGCAGGTTCCATTTCAGAAATGTCTTCTTTTACTTTGCCTAAACGGTAGCAATCAAACCTAAACTTATCAATGGTTTCCAGCATCTGCGGATGCATAAAATAACTTTGAAACCCAATATGATTGTAATGCTTTAAATGATTGGGCATCCCCGTAAATAATTCTACTAAAAAATTATCGGCAGGTAATACGCTTTCCATATCCATGTCTATGCGGGCATCCACACAAACAGCGTCAATAATTTTATTTTCGTTTACATAAGACTGGTACTGCGCCAAGGTAACATCATGCGAGCCACCTAATATCACCACTTTTTTACCGGCATAAGTCAGCTCATTAATAACCATGCGAAGTGCTGCATAACTGTCCTGCAGTGTAGCGCCACATTTAACGTTACCAATATCTGCAACTGTAACAGCAGTATGCCAGTGGTATAAATTATAAAATGCAAGCCTAATGGCATCTGGTGCATCCGTGCTTGTATATTCGATACCAGCTCCACGCATTTCACCACAGCCTACTAAAACAATATCTGCTTTTTCAAGATCTGGGAAAACTTGATCGTACACTGCTATATGGGTTCCTAATTGCGTGTCTTTGAAACCTTCATCCTGGGTTAATTGAGCAATATTAACGGGCTCGAGAAAATCAATGACAGAATCTAAAGAGGAACTTGACATAGCTAGTTATTTGTGCCTCTATAACGTCTAAGCAGCCTTAAAATTGCGTTTGAATCTTAGATTTCTGTATACTTATATCCTACCCCTCTAACCGAGTGAAAGTACTGAGGATTGCGACTATCCGCCTCAAAGTACTTACGAAAACTGAGTATAAAATTATCGATGGTGCGGGTGGTTGGATAAACCTGATAACCCCACACTACTTGTAGTATTTTTTCACGCGTAACCACTTCACCTTTGTTTTCGATAAGCAGTTTTAAAAGCATCACTTCTTTTTTGCTAAGCTCCACAGTATCCCCATTATAACAAGCGGCCGTTTGTGCTTTAAAATCGATGGTATTGTTGCCAAACGCATAGGTATCCGCAATAGTATTTTTATCTTGAATGCGTTTATTTTTGTCAATGAGTTTTTCGACGCGAAGTAATAATTCTTCTAGATTAAAAGGCTTGGTTAAATAATCATCGGCACCTTTTTTTAAACCCAGCACCCTATCCGCACTTGCATTTTTGGCACTCAGCATTAAAATAGGCACTTCGTTATTTGCTACACGCACTGCTTCGGTAATAGCAATACCATCCACTTCCGGAAGCATAATATCCATGATGATCAAATGAAAAAATTCATTTGAAATTTTCTTAAGCGCTACCGCCCCATCAAAAGCAGAAGTAACCTCATAGCCTTCCATCTCTAAATTGAGCTTTAGGGTTTCGTGGAGGTTTTCCTCGTCTTCTACTAGTAATATGGATGCTTTGGTATTTGGCATTAGCTATTAAATGTTACAACAAATTTACTGCCTTGTGGTTTGTTATCTGTCACAGAAATGTTTGCATTATGATTTTGGGCAATTTTTTTGCACAAAAAGAGGCCAAGGCCAGTACCCTTGGTATTGCGGGTTGCTTCTGAGCCGATCCTATAAAACTTTTCGAATATTTTGGCTTTTTCGGTGTCAGGGATTCCTTTGCCGCTGTCAATAACCTCAAGTGTAACGAAATTTCCCGCTTGCGCTAACACGACCTTAATATCCGTTTCTTGAGGCGCATATTTGTGTGCATTTTCTAGGAGATTGTTTACAAGCATTTGAAGCAGGAGCGTTTCTCCGTCTAAATACAATGAAGCCTCTATTTGTTCCGCTACAACTCTAGCAGGATAATGTCTTTTAAAAGTATCGATGCAACCTTCTACTAAATCCGAAAAATTTATTTCGATACGTGACTCTTTATATGCTTTACTATCAAGTTGAGAAGCGAGTAAAATATTATTGCAAAGCATGTTTAAGCGGTTGGCTTCTTGTAAAGTACTTGCAATCATTTTTTCTTGTTGCGCAGGTTCAAGCTTTCGCTTTTGTAGTGTTTCTAAATTAAGCTGCGTTACAGCAATAGGCGTTTTTAATTCGTGTGTAACCGCCATCATAAAATTTTGTTGTTGCACAGAAGCTCTAATTTGTCTACGGGTAGCCCTATATACATACACCGCACCCACTACAATGAGCGCTAAAAATGTTAGACCCTCAGCGATATATTGAACACGCTTTCGTTGTTGTTTTTGAATTAATTGCTGCGCGGTTGGTTGAAGGGTTGCACTGTTTTGAACAGTCCCTGAAATTTGCTGTAACTGAACAGCAGTAAGGGTATCGTTTTGTTTAACGAGTGCAATAAACCACCACAAAAGAGCCGCAATCATATAAGTAAGTAGCGCCCAGTAAACAATGGTAACCGCTGCAAGCCTTCGATTGATTTTTGGCGTAAAATTTTTCATGTGGTTAAGGCGCTGCTTTTTCTACGCGTATACCAGCACTTAATACAGCAGCAAGTGGCTCGTCACGCATAGCCTGTGCAATGGTAAAAGTATAAACGCCTGCTTTTAATGCAACAGGGGCATTGGTGATTTTAATTCTACTATCAAAAATATCATCCATACCAGCACCGAGCCAACCTTTGGTATTGTCGGCAAGTTTTAAATTTACAAGTTGTGTTTGCTTGGTACCTGCTGGAGATTGCGTACTAATGTTTACCCAAATATTATTGTACTTATAGGCATCGGTATGTCTAATTACAAAATAAATATAGTAACGCGCCGTTGTATCTTTTACTGCAAAAGAAAACGTTGGCTGCTTAGATACATGCCACTCATTTTTTGGAAAACTTTCAAACTTTTCAAATACATCGATGGTATTGCATGAAAAGAGCACCACACAACATAGAAGACAAGATGTTAGAAGCGTTAAAAAGCTATATTTTTTCACAGCCATATTTTATATAAAATTACAGACTTGCCTACACAAATCTTATAAAACGTTTAATATTTGTTCCTTGGCTTTTTCTAGTTCATCTTTCATTAAAATTACGAGCTGCTGTATTTCAACATCATTGGCTTTAGAACCCGTGGTATTGATTTCGCGGCCAAATTCTTGTAGTATAAACGAAAGTTTTTTTCCCTTGCTAAGTTCTTTTTCGGCTAGGATAGACCTAAAATAAGCGCAGTGATTGTTTAAGCGTACTTGCTCTTCGCTGATATCAATTTTTTCGATGTAATAAATGAGTTCTTGTTCTAAACGGTTACCGTCGTAATTATCCTTACCTACTTGCTCTTCTAATAGTTTAACAAGACCTTCTTTAATTTTAATTCGGCGTTTAGGTGCTAGTATGGTAAGGGCTTCTTGGTGCTTTTCGATATTGCTAACACGTAATAGCAAATCGGCTTCTAAAGAAAGTCCTTCATTTTTACGGTGTTCATTTAATTGATAAATGGCTTCTTTTAATACTTTTTGAAAACCTTCCCAATCGGTGTCTGATAAAGTTTCGGAAGAAGCAGTAATCACTTCTGGCAGTTTTAATAGGGTACTTAACAAGTCTCCCTCCGGAAGTCCAAGCTCTTTTGCAAGCGCTGCCACAGGCTCGTAATAGGCTTTTGCTAAATCGGTATTGATAGAAACAGGTTTGCCCGTTCCATTTTGTTTGATGGTAATAAAACACTCCACACTTCCTCTTTGTAAACCCTCATTGAGCATGTTTCTGATCTCAAACTCAAATGGCTTTAATAAGGCAGGAATATTGATACGAAGGTCAAACTGCTTTCCATTCAGCGAACGCACTTCTACTAAAAAAGTTTTATCGCCAATGGTTTGCTCGGCTCTACCGTATCCTGTCATCGAATATAACATAGTAACTATTTATAAATTAAAAATCGATACCCACCCAATTTCGCTTACGCTGCTCGTATTTTTCAAAATCAAACTTGTATAATTTACCGGGCCTGTGAGGAACATCCTGCTCTATTTCATTGATATCAATTAAGAGCTTCATGGATGCAAACTTTTTCCTAAAATTTCGTCTATCCAGTGCCAAACCAGAAATGGCTTCATATAAGTTTTGAAGCTCACGGAGTGAAAACTTTTCTGGCAATAAATTAAAGCCAAGCGGATGCTCCTGAATTCTTTTTTGCAACCAAGCATGACAGGCATCTACAATTTCTTTGTGGTCAAATGCCATTTCTTTTAAATCATCAACGCTATGCCAGTGTAGTTCGTTTGCTGTAATAGCTAATTCGTGATGGTTGATATTGAGTAAAGAACAATACGCTACTGTAATAACACGGCCACCTGGATGACGCGAAGGATGACCAAAGGTTTTTACTTGATCGAGGTACACATCTTTCATACCGGTACGTTCTCTCAAAACACGATATGCTGCATCGTCCAATTCTTCATTGTCTTGCACCATATCACCGAGTAACGAAAACTTGCCTTTGTAAATAGCCAAGTCACTTTTAATGAGTAGTACTTTTAATTTATTTTCTTCAAAACCAAAGATCACGCAATCCACCGTTAATGGCACTTTGGGGTAAGAAACCACCAGTTGAATGGCGTCTTTTACCTCGTCGTTGTTGATCATTTTAGGTGTTTTTTTTGTGCTCATAGGATAAAGTACAAGGGCTATCCCTTTTTTGTGGTTAGGCAATATACAAAGTTTAGGAATAGTGTATATAAATCGTTTCAAACCATAGGTATCTAGGCCCGTAAACATTAACTTTACGCCTGCAAATAAGCCCTATGTTTACACCCGAAAACTTGCGCATTTTACAGGCTTTAACCAGCCAATTATTAGACACGATAACAAACAATCGTTTGGTATTTAGTGAGCAGGAAATGATGGACTTGCAGCAGGTTTTACGTTTTCATGAATACCGTTATTATGTTTTAAATGAACCCCTCATTAGCGATGGCGAATATGACCGTTTATTTAAAGCACTTGAGGCTTGCGAACAAAAAAATCCATCTAAAATAACACCTGATTCTCCTACACAACGTGTGGGCAGTAGTTTAAATGGCCAGTTTGAAACGGTGGCACATTTAGTACCCATGCTAAGTTTAGACAATAGCTATAACGAGGCCGATTTAATTGATTTTGACCGAAAAGCAAAAGGGCTCGTAGGGCTTGATAGCATTGATTATTCGATAGAGCCAAAATTTGATGGGGCTAGTATTTCATTGATCTATGAAAACAACCAGTTAGTGCGCGCAACAACAAGAGGTGATGGTGTTGCAGGTGACGATATCACACAAAATATCAAACAAATTAAATCCATTCCATTAAGTGCAAATTTTGCCCTGTATGGATTACAAACGGTAGAAATAAGAGGCGAGGTTATTATGAATAAAAAAGCATTTGATGGATTTAATGCCACACTTGCTGCATCTCATTTACCACCCCTTGCCAACCCACGCAACGCTGCTGCTGGCGCCCTTAGAATGAAGGATCCTCGTGAAGTTGCACAACGAAATTTAGACGCTTTTTTATACCATATCAGTTACTATACAAAACTTGATAGCGGCGCACCCCTTCATCCAGCTTTAACCACCCACAGTGGTATGCTTGATATGCTTTGGGACCTTGGTTTTAGATCCCCTAAAAAAGAAAAGAAAGCGGTTACTGGTATTGACGCTGTAGTAGATTATTGTTTGTCTTTTGAAGCAGGTAGAGACAACCTACCTTACGAAATTGATGGCATGGTAATTAAGGTTGACAATATTGCGCTGCAAGAAAAAATGGGCATGACTTCGCACCATCCAAGGTGGGCCATTGCTTTTAAATTTAAAGCAAGACAAGCTTCTACAAAGCTTGTAGGTATTGAGTTTCAGGTAGGTCGTACGGGAGCTGTAACACCGGTCGCTAAACTACAACCAGTTAGTGTTGGTGGTGTAACCGTATCAAGTATTTCGGTGCACAACGAAGAATACATTAAAGAAAAAGATTTAAAAATTGGGGATACTGTTTTAATTGAGAGAGCTGGTGATGTGATTCCTCAAATTGTAAAATCACTAACAGAACTTAGAGATGGCACCGAAACAACCATTGTTTTTCCAACACATTGCCCTGCTTGTAATGCACCATTAAGTAAAGAAGAAACTGAAGCCGTATGGCGCTGCAATAGTGCTACTTGTGAAGCGCAAGTAGTAGAAAAAATAATTCACTTTGTATCTAAAGACGCGCTTGATATTAAAAGTTTTGGAGAAGCCAATGTGCGCAAATTTTATGAGCTAGGACTCATTACCGATGTGCCAAGCATTTACAGTTTAGATTTTGATAAAATAGGTTCACTAGAAGGCTTTGGCAAAAAAAGTATAGAAAATTTACAAGCAGCACTAGAAGCTTCTAAAAAACAACCGCTATATCGTTTAATTTATGGTTTAGGCATTCGTTTTATTGGTGAAACAACCGCTAAAACTTTAGCTAACGCCGTAGATCACTTATTAGATTTTACAACTAAAACCGAAGAAGATTTATTAGCACTTGAAGACGTAGGCGTTAAAGTGGCCAAAAGTATTGTGGACTTTTTTAGTGACGCACAAAATATCCGACTCTTACATAAATTAGAAGCACTGGGCCTGGATTTAAAAAATCAGAAAAAAGCAGCACCGGTAGGTAGTACATTAACAGGTCAAACATTTTTATTTACAGGCACCCTCCCTACCCTCAAACGCAGTGCTGCAGAGCAAATGGCCGCCGACCTAGGCGGCGTTATTGCAAGTGGCGTAAGTAGTAAATTAAATTATTTAGTAGTGGGTGAAGACGCAGGTAGTAAACTAGAAAAAGCAAAAAAAATAAATACCATTCATATTATTTCGGAAGCGGAATTTATTCAACTCATTGAATCTTCAAAACCATAAATATGTTAGCGCCAAGCACTTTACAGTTTTTAAAAGCACTCGATAAAAACAACAATAAAGCATGGTTTGATGCGCACCGCAAACAGTATGATGCGGCAAAATTAAATTTCGCTGAACTCACACAACAGGTTATAACACAGTTTGGTAAAAAAGAACCCGCTATAGCATTACTGCAACCCAAAGAATGTGTTTTTAGAATTAACAGAGACGTACGTTTTAGTAAAAACAAAGCCCCTTACAAAAACAATATGGGCGCCAGCATAAAAGCCGGCGGAAAAAAATCTTTACTGGCTGGCTATTATATTCATTTGGAACCAGGTGGTAAAAGCTTTGTGGGTGGCGGCCTGTATATGCCAGATGCTAATATTGTAGGAAAAATTAGACAGGAGATAGATTACAACTATCCTGCTTTTTTACGCATTGTTCAAAACAAAAAATTTGTTGCGCAGTATGGTGGACTTGATTTTTCGGAAGGGTTAAGTTTGGTAAGAGAACCCAAGGGCTATGAAAAAGATAATCCTGCTATCAAGTACTTGAAATTAAAAAGTTGGGTTGCTACAGCCCCGCTAAGCGATACTGCGTTACAAGATAAAAACCTTGCAACGCAGCTCACAAAAGCGTTTGAATATTTACAACCACTCATTTCATTTTTAAATGAAGCCCTTGAGGCGTAGGTATTCTGCAATTTGTACTGCATTGGTAGCAGCTCCTTTACGTAGATTATCACTTACCACCCACATGTTTAATGTTTTAGGTTGGGTTTCATCTCTACGTAATCTTCCAACAAACACTTCGTCTTTTTCGTGTGCCCATAATGGCATTGGATACAATTGCTCATTGTCGTTTTGTTGCACAACTACACCTGGCGCTGCAGCTAACAAAGCTGTTACTTCTGCTAAATCATATTCGTTTTCAAACTCTACATTCACGCTCTCGCTATGGCCACCCACTACTGGAATACGCACTGTTGTAGCCGTTACTTTGATATTGTCATCCTGCATAATTTTACAGGTTTCCAAAACCATTTTCATTTCTTCTTTGGTATAACCGTTGTCTAAGAAAACGTCGATTTGCGGAATCACGTTTAAATCGATTTGATATTTATAGGCCATATCTCCCTCTTTGCCTGCGCGCTCGTTAAAAAGCTGGTCAACTGCTTTTTTACCGGTACCTGTAACACTTTGGTAAGTGCTCACTACCACACGCTTGATTTTATATTTAGCATGTAGCGGTTGTAACGCCACCACCATTTGAATGGTAGAACAGTTAGGGTTAGCAATGATATAATCTTCGGGTGTTAACACAGCAGCATTTACTTCTGGTACCACTAATTTTTTTGTAGGATCCATACGCCACGCCGAAGAGTTGTCAATCA
>JAGWVE010000079.1 GCA_018971025.1 Bacteroidota bacterium
AAGGTGGAGTAGGAAAAAGTACAGTTTCTGCAAACATAGCGCTTGCACTTGCAGAAGGTGGCGCTAGTGTTGGACTGATGGATGCAGATATTTATGGACCTAGTGTACCTATTATGTTTGGTGTGCGCGGTGCGCGTCCACTCATGAAAGATATTGATGGCAAAGGATTTATTGTGCCACTAGAAAAATACGGCATCAAATTAATGAGTATTGGATTACTTGTGGATGAAAAAAATGCAGTGGTATGGAGAGGTCCTATGGCGAGTAGTGCGATCAAACAATTTGTTACAGAAGTAGATTGGGGGCCGCTCGATTATTTAGTGATAGATATGCCGCCGGGCACTGGTGATATACATTTGACACTGATGCAAACCGTTCCAGTAACGGGTGTGGTTATTGTAACAACACCGCAGGCTGTAGCGCTTGCAGATGCTAAAAAAGGAATTGCTATGTTTGGCCAAGCGCAAATTAATGTGCCTATTATTGGTCTCGCAGAAAACATGGCCTATTTTACACCTACCGAATTACCTGACAATAAATATTATTTATTTGGCAAAGAAGGCGGAAAAAAATTAGCAGAAGAATATGACCTTTCATTTTTAGGTCAAATACCACTGGTGCAATCTATTAGAGAAGGCGGTGATGAAGGTATCCCTGCCATGGTAGGCACCGATGAAATTAGCAAACAAGCTTTCAGAAATATTACCGCACAAGCCGTACGAAATATTGCTATCAGAAATGCAGCAGCGCCTGCAACACAAACGATAAAAACGCAGGCGTAAGCATGAAAAAAATCATCATTACCTTAGACGGTTATTCTTCATGCGGAAAAAGTACGCTCGCTAAACAAATGGCAGCGGAATTAAATTATGTTTTTATAGATAGTGGTGCCATGTACCGCGCCATTACGCTATATTTTATAAGACATGGTATTGATGTAAACGATTTGACTGCAGTAACAGAAGCCCTTTCAAATATTCATTTGTCATTTGTACTCAATGAAAAAACGGGTAGGGCAGACATGTATTTGAACAACGAAAATGTAGAGGAAGAAATTAGAGGTTTAGCCGTGAGCAATCAAGTAAGCCAGGTGGCAGCCCTAGAGCCTGTGCGTATTTTTAGTGTGGCCCAACAGCAATTAATGGGCACGCAAAAAGGGATTGTTATGGATGGAAGAGATATAGGTACGGCTGTTTTTCCAAACGCCGAACTCAAAATATTTGTAACTGCTTCTCCCGAAGTTCGTGTGGAGCGCCGTTACCAAGAACTGGTTGCCAAAGACCCTGCCATTACAAAAGCCGAAATTCAGGCCAATTTAGAAATGCGTGATCATATCGATTCTACTAGGGAGTTTAGCCCTTTAAAACAGGCTCATGATGCACTCGTGCTGGATAATAGCCATTTAACGAGGGAGGCGCAACTTGAATTAGCGCTTTCTTGGGCCAAGGAGCGAATTGCAAGCGCTTAATGGGTTATATTTGACATGCCTATGAAAAAAAATGGTCCCTCCGTGGAAACGGAACGACCTTTTTTACGATTGCTTGCCATATGAAAACCGTTGGTACAGCTTATAAAAATGAGTACCTATATTTTTAACAGGAGATCCTGTTGTTTGCTTGCTTTGTTGATACAAATATACAGCGTTTAAAGGCCGTTCAAAAACAACTTAATGTTAAGAATATTACGTTTAAATGTATCTTTGTAGCCGCAAAGCCTTGCTATTGCTGGATTTTTTTGTAAACCCAATATGATGTCCAACCGATTAGTGGATCCTTTATTTCAGTTAATTAAATCCCTAGAAAAAGCGGAGAAGCGGCATTTTAAGCTCTATATCAAAAGAAATTCGGCTAAAGAAGACCTAAAAGTGATTCAGTTATTTGATGCGGTGGCCGCTTTGCCGGAATATGACGAGCGTCTGTTGCTTAAAAAACTAACCTCCATCGAAAAGCCCCAGTTGGCCAATTTAAAAACACATTTATACAAGCAAGTCTTGGCTAGTTTGCGCCTTTTAAAAAGCAATGATAGCGTAGACTTACAATTACATGAGCAGTTAGACCATGCCCGCATTTTATATAGCAAAGGTTTGTACCACCAGAGTTTAAAAATTTTAGACAAGGCAAAACTCTTGGCACAGCAGTACCATCAAGATAGTTTTTTGATACAAATTATTTCGTTAGAAAAAAAGATTGAGACTTTGCATATCACCAGAAGTATGCAAGATCGTGCGAGTCAATTAACGCTGGAAGCCAATCAGGTTAATGAAAAACGAAAAGTGATTACGCAACTTTCTAATTTGGCATTACAATTGTATAGTTGGTTTGTGCAACATGGACATGCGCGTAATGAGGCCGATGAAATAGGTATTAAAACCTTTTTTAAAGAAGCGTTGCCAGCTAATGCAACAGCGCTCACTGGATTTTATGAACGCCTTTATTTATATCAAAGTTATTGCTGGTATGCGTTTATTAGGCAAGACTTTTTAATGTACTATAAGTATGCCCAGCGCTGGTTTGATCTTTTTGAAGAAAACAAAGAGATGATTGAAATTGAAACTGGTCATTATATTAAGTCGATGCATATTTTACTCAATGCGCATTTTGACCTTCGCAATTTTGGTAAATTTGATAAGGTACTTGCACATTTCGAAAAATTTGCATTGTCGGAATTACCCAATAAGCACGATATTTTTAGGGTTAACTCTTTTGTATATATCAATAGCGCCAAGCTTAACAAGCATTTGATGCAAGGAACCTTTAAAGAAGGCCTGCAGCATGTGCCAGCGCTCGTTAAAGAATTAAAAGCGCTTGAAATATATTTAGACCAACACCGTATTTTGGTGTTCAACTATAAAATTGCCACGCTTTATTTTGGTGCTGGTGATTATGCAACTTCTATCGATTATTTAAGACGTATTATTAATGACCATATAGATTTAAGAGGCGATTTACAGTGTTATGCACGCCTGCTTCATATGATGGCGCATTATGAACTTGGTAATATTGAGCTCATTGAAAGTTCGCTAATCAAATCGGTGTACAGGTTTATGGCTAAAATGGAAAATCTTACAGTGATAGAAGAGGAGATGTTTGCATTTTTGCGTGGTTCTTTTAAAGATCCCTCACGTAAGGTAACACAGGCCCTACAGGAATTTTTAGCCAAGGTTAAAAAGTACGAAAAGAGTAGATTTGAAACACGTGCATTTGCTTACCTCGATGTTATTTCTTGGTTAGAGAGCAAGGTGGAAAATAAAACGATGAGTGAAATTATTTATGCGAAGTATTTGAAGAGTCCGCACCGTTAAAGTTGTCCATGTTGCCACTATTAGTGGCATAAGCGATACTACCACCCACCCAAGTTTCGTTTTGATTGTAACGTACCCCAATCATTTTTCCTTTACTAAGCCTAGCAATGTTAATGGCAGGAAAGGGCCTGGCAGCGCCATTTTCCCATAAATACAACAATCGTATTTCTGCTTTAGCAGGTGTTGTAGGCGTTTTAATAATGGGGGCGTAGTTTACTTTTTGTTGAAGCATCCAGTTTTGCGGATCGGGCAAATTTGCTATATCGTTATTGGTTACATCAATGATAACGCCACTACCTGCAAAAGAAAAAAGTGGTTTTAATACATAGTTTTCTAAATCGTCTGGTACTGTTTCTAATTGGTGTACATAATAACTAGCAGGGATACAAGGGTGCTGTAATAAAGGCATCGTGTATTTGCTTATGCGGTAAAACCAGTTTGGGTGTCCGGCCCATTCTACGTCTAGGTTTTCAAATAAAATGCTTCCAGCTTCTTTTATGTTTTGGGGCATTTGGTCTAGTTCATCAAAAATGATTCGGTTATAGATTCTTTTGATGGCTATTTTTTCGCCCTTGTCATTTGTATAAAAAAGATTGTTCCCTTCTTTGATAATATCGGTAATACAAACAACTGCAATACCTGTATAAGCAGCGGTGCAATAAAAATCAATTCTTGTTTTTTGTGTGTGTGGTTTTATTTCAAGTAACACCACATGCTTAGGATCATGATTTCCTACAATCACGGATTGTAATTTTTGCAGGTAGGTGTTTTTAGTAAGGCCACTATAATAAGCGCTGTAAGACGCTGGGATGCTGTATTCGGCGCGGATGGCATCGTCTTGTAAAACCTGATAACCATAGAGGCTAGGAAACCCCTGCATTTCTATGAGTTGTGGCGTAATTTCATTTTGCTTATTTGTGCAAATGCCAAAATCAAAAGCTATAAAATGAGGATGTGCTGTTTGTGCGGGCACATTTTTATTTGCAGGTACCGAAGCATTTGTTTTTTGAATAAAATCCGGATCATTGATAACGTCAATAATATAACTGCAGGTGTCCAACATTTGTTGGTTAAAATGATCGTCCAAAAAAACGGGTGTTTCGGCTACCCTGAAATCTATGGCGCCTTCAAACTTGCTGTTTAATATTTGAAGGTAGTTTGCATGCTTTGCCTCTGTAAATGCATCATTAAATAAATTTCTGAGGGTAGGCACCATGGAGATATAATTTAATGTGCAGGAATTTCAAGTATTGCCTGGTTTAAAAAATTAGGCAATATAGTTTGGTAGGTAAGCATAATTTTTTCTGGGTCTTGCACCTGGTCTACCATCGACTGCCATTTTTCTGCGCCATGATTTTCTATCACAATACTTTTTTTATCTTCTTGTAATAAATATACATGCATGCCTGCAGCATCAACCTCTGCATGAAACTGTGTACCTACAAAATAGGGGCTAAAGCGCATGGCCATAATCGCTCTCTCATAAGGCACATGTGGGCGGTCTTTTTCAATAGCAAGTATAGAAGCGCCCATGGCTTCTATAAGATCATCGTTTGGTTCAATAACCTGAAAATCTCTACTGTCTACGCCATAAAATGGGTTGGGTAAGCCAGCAAAGAGAGGGTCTGAAACACCTGCTGTTGTTGGGTGAACCGGAAATACGCCAAATGCAGTTGAGTTTCTTTTGCAAACTGTTCCTACATGATAATATTTGCAAGCAAGTTGAAAACTATGGCAAATAAAAAATACATGTTTGGGTTTGCTACTTTCGCTATTCCAAATTTCAATGCTTTCTAACCAATCAAAATAAGCGTTCTCCCATTTGGTGTCATTGGAATCTAGTGGAGAACCGGGTCCTCCACTGGAAATATACATATCAAAACTTGTGTCTGGTGTTTCTAATGCCTGTCTTACATCAAATACTTGATAGTTGAGCTTTAGGTTTTTTTGTTTGGCCCAAGTCTCTACAAGTTCATGAATACAACGCATGCCCTCGTTGGGGTCGCCATCATATAAATCTAATACCGCTACGCTAATGCTTTGCTCCATTTTTTGTTTTGCTGGTTATAAATAACTCAGGTTCGTTTTTGGTGTAAGCGTTAAAAGGGTATGGTACATCAGTTTGATGGTTTCTTCTATGTCATCGTGGTGTATCATTTCTACGGTGGTATGCATGTATCTTAACGGCATAGAAATGAGCACTGATGGGCATCCATCATTGGCATAGGCAAAACTATCGGTATCGGTTCCAGTGCTTCTGCTTAAGGTTCTGAACTGTACAGGAATTTTATTTTTTTGAGCAACTTCCTCAACAATAGCTAATAATTTATTGTGAATAGCAGGCGCATAAGCAAGTGAAGGTCCTTTGCCGCACTGAATATCACCTTCTACTATTTTACTAATCATGGGTGTACTGGTATCGTGTGTAACATCTGTAATGATGGCAATATCAGGCTTGATACGGCGCGCAATCATTTCGGCACCACGTAGTCCAATTTCTTCTTGCACAGCGTTTACAACATACAAAGAGAATGGAAGTTTTTTCTTGTT
>JAGWVE010000023.1 GCA_018971025.1 Bacteroidota bacterium
GTGTTTTTAGACCCAACCATAAAAATTGGACTCTTTATAATTCCACCCATTATTCCTGGTTTTATTTTTGGACCGCTCTATTTACTCATGACTATTTACATGTCTAAAAGAGGTGGCGACAATATCAACCACTCGGCTCACTTTTGGGGCTCTGTTTGGGGTGTAGGATTTTTAATAATCGCGTGTAAAATTTTCCCTGGCTTTGATCCTATACAAAATTTTGTAAGCCAGGTATCTGCTTATTTGCATTTATAATACACTAGGCAAATAGCATAGCTTTACTGCACTAGTAGTGGCAGGTGTAATTTTAAAACGGTTGTCTATACGGTAGCCTATAACCCATACAATGCGGTTGTCTGATACCAGCACCCACACTTTTTCTTTGGCTGTTTTAGAAAGTTTGAGATCAATAAAAAATTTACTGAGCTTCTTTTTCTTTTGCATGCCCAGTGGGTAAAAATAATCGCCTGTAGCAGCGGGACGCAAAATTAGTGGATACTGTAATGCTGCAGCATCCAACATACAGGTATTGTTATCAGAAGCATCTGGCACTTCAGGCGCAGTTATGTGTAATGTTAGCTTTCCGCCTGGAAAATCAATGGTTGCATCGTTTTGTTCCACCACTACAACACTCGTATTACTAGCAGTAGCAAGCGGTGCAACAATCATCCAGTTTCTATTTTTAATTAAACGGTGCGTTGGAGAAATTAACACGGCACCATTGTGTGCGCTTAAGAGTTTAATGGCTTCTGGCATTTGGGCAGCCGTAAAACCAAATGGATAGAGCATTTCAAAAGTAATGGTATCTAGTGGCTTTGCTTTTTGCCACATTAAAACAGGAATATGAATTTCGTTGCCATTGATAAATTGAAGCTTACTTACAATTTTTTGCATGGCTGCTTTATATACTTCCGATACTTCTCTTAAATGCTTGATGGTGTGTAAAATATTTTGTTCCGACTGCGGATATACTTCACGCACAGCTGGCAATACCTGATGTCTAAAAAAGTTACGCGCATATTTATCACTCGCATTAGAACTGTCTTCCACAAAAGCAATGCCCACCTCTTTTGCGTAGTCTACAATTTCTTGTTTGTAAAAAATAAGTAGCGGACGAAGTAAACGTTCTTTTACTTTATAGGGCTCTATACCCGTTAAACCGGCAATACCCGTACCTCTGCAGAGGTGCATAAAAACAGTTTCAATATTATCATTGGCATGATGCGCTGTTATTACAACCGTATTAAAAGTAGCAAACCATTCATATCGCAAATCTCTGGCTGCTTCTTGTATAGATATTTTATGCGAAGTAGCATACGCCCCTGTATCAAAATGTTTACAAGAAAAAGGAACATCTAAAGTAACGGCTAGATTTTTAACAAAGGATTCATCCCTATCACTCTCCGCTCCCCTTAATCCAAAATTACAATGGGCTATTTCAAAATTGATGCCAGCACCTTTTAATAAATGCGCAAGCACCACACTATCAGCGCCACCGCTAACAGCAAGCACAAAATGGCCATCCTTACTAAATTGAGGAAAGGTTTGAGCCCAGTGTTTATTAAACCTAGCTTGCAAGTGCATATGCTATGCTCCTTTTTTTACTTCTTTAGCCCAAGTATCTTTTAATCCAACGGTTCTATTAAATACCAGTTTTGTTGGGGTGCTATCTTTGTCCGCACAAAAATATCCTTTGCGCAAAAATTGAAATCCAACACCCATACTATCTTGTAACAAAGCAGGCTCTGCGTATGCATGTGGCACTACTGTTAAAGAATCTTTGTTGATGTAATCTTTAAAATCCCCTTCGGCGCCCGCAACATCTTCTACATTAAATAAACGGTCGTACAAACGAACCTCTGCGGGTATAGCATGCGCTGCGCTTACCCAGTGTAATGTTCCTTTAACGTGAATACCAGAAGTATCTGAACCACTTTTACTTTCAGGGATATACGAGCAGTGAAGTTCTGTTACATTGCCATTAGCATCTTTTACAAAATCGTCACACTTAATAATGTAGGCGCTTTTTAAACGCACCATTTGACCAGGCGCTAGTCTAAAATATTTTTTAGAAGGCTCTTCCATAAAATCGTCCCGCTCTACAAAAATTTCTTTGCTAAACGGCACTTCTCTGGTGCCTCCATTTGGATCTTCTGGATTGTTTTCTGAATGAAGTATTTCACCCTCACCCGTGTAGTTGGTGATGATCACTTTTAAGGGATCAAAAACCACCATTCGGCGCACAGCTGTTTTATTTAAATCTTCACGCACACAAAATTCAAGTAAACTAATATCAATTAAGTTATCGCGTTTTGCAATACCAATACGGTCGCAGAATTCTCTGATAGCCGCTGCAGGATAGCCTCTACGGCGCATACCTGAAATGGTAGACATACGTGGATCATCCCAACCTGTTACATGATTTTCTTGCACCAGTTGCAATAATTTACGCTTACTCATTACCGTATAGGTCATGTTTAAACGCGCAAACTCGTATTGCTTAGAAGGGAATATCGACAGTTTTTCTATAAACCAGTTATACAGTTCTCTGTGTGGAATAAATTCTAACGTACAAACCGAGTGGGTAATATTTTCGATGGCATCACTTTGTCCATGTGCAAAATCGTACATCGGATAAATGCACCATTTGTCACCTGTTCTGTGGTGATGCGCGTGTTTAATTCTATAAATGATTGGATCACGCATGAGCATGTTACTACTTGCTAAATCAATTTTAGCGCGTAATACTTTTTCACCATCGGAGTATTTACCAAGGCGCATGTCTTCAAAAAGTTGCAAATTTTCGGCAACAGATCTACTCCTATAAATATTTGGCGTACCCGCCTGAGTTGGTGTTCCTTTTTGCGCCGCAATTTCTTCGCTGGTGCTATCATCAACATAAGCAAGGCCCATTTCAATTAAGCGAACAGCAAAACCATGTATTTGATCAAAATAATTAGAAGCATATAATTCTTCGGCCCAATTAAAACCAAGCCATTTAACATCGTTTTTAATGCTCTCTACATATTCTGTTTCTTCGGTAACTGGGTTGGTATCATCAAAACGCAAATTGGTTTTACCACCATATTTTTGAGCCAAGCCAAAGTTCAAACAAATACTTTTTGCGTGGCCAATATGTAAATATCCATTGGGCTCAGGCGGAAAACGCGTTACAATCGACTGGTATTTTCCAGCCGCTAAATCTGCTTCTACAATTTCTTCAATAAAATTCAAACTCTTTTCTTCAGACATGTTCACCATTTTTACGGTGCAAAGTTACGCTAAAATCTAAGCTATAGGTCGTAAGCGCCTATAAATTGGGTAGCGGTTACCATATCGGTGTGTAAGAGCCTATCTACAGCCACAAATGACACTTTTTCACGAAAAGCAGCCACTAGTTTTTCGATGGGTTCGGAGCTTTTAGCAGGCCTTCTAAAATCAAGTGCTTGTGCCGCACTTAATAGTTCTATAGCCAGCACTTTTTCTACATTATCAATAACGCGAAGGCATTTGGTAGCTGCGTTGGCACCCATACTTACATGGTCTTCTTGGTTATTAGACGACGAAATACTATCAACAGAGGCAGGGGTACAAAGTTGCTTGTTTTCACTTACTATTCCTGCCGCCGTATACTGCGGAATCATAAATCCAGAATGAAGTCCTGGGTCTTTTACTAAAAACAAAGGAAGCTCACGCTGACCACTTAATAACTGATAGGTTCTGCGCTCCGAAATATTTGCCAGCTCACTCATAGCGATGGCTAAATAATCCAGTGAAATGGCAAGCGGTTGACCATGAAAATTGCCACCACTCACAATTAAATCTTCGTCAGGAAAAATATTAGGATTATCTGTTACCGAATTTATTTCGCGCATAAAAATCGATAACACATGGTTAAACGCATCAATGGTAGCACCATGTACCTGGGGTATACATCGAAAAGAATATGGATCCTGAATTTGCTTATTGGTTGATTCGGCAATACTGCTACCTGCTAAATAATCACGTATTTTTTTTGCTGTTTGTACCTGCCCCTCATGCGCTCTAATGCTGTGTATTTGCGGGCTTAAGGGCTCGGTGGTACAATTAAATGCATCAAAAGAAAGCGCTGCAATTAACTGCGCCATTTCAATTAAATGCTCTGCCTTTTGCAAACAGTACATACCATAAGCACTCATAAACTGCGTACCATTAATGAGCGCTAAGCCTTCTTTACTTTGTAGTTTTATGGGACTCCAATTGTAGCGTTCCATAATACTTGCTGTATCATGTATAACGCCATCAATGGTTACTTTTCCAAGCCCTAAAAGTGGTAAACTTAAATGACTAAGGGGCGATAAATCTCCAGAAGCACCCAGCGATCCTTGCGTGTAAATAACCGGAAGTACACGGTTGTTGTACATTTCTAGTAAACGTTTTACCGTTTCAATTTGTACGCCACTATGCCCATAACTCAACGACTTAATTTTAAGCATGAGCATGAGTTTAACAATGGGCACCGGCACCTGTTCTCCTAGTCCGCAAGCATGTGAAACAATTAAATTGTATTGAAGTTGTTCAATTTGAGAATCGTCGATAGCAATATTTTGTAGGAATCCAAAGCCCGTATTAATACCATAATAATTTTTGTCTTTTTGGGCCATTTTTTGATCCAAAAAAGCACGACATGCCGTGATGCGATCATGTGCATCAAAAGTGATGGACACATCCTGATTGTGTGATAAAAGATTTTTTACCTGGCTAAAATGAAGCCACTTTTGGTCTAGTGGCAAATAATTATAACTCACAAGCATTCGTTTGCTGCAAAGTAAAGACTTTTAAAAAAACCAAGGCTACTAAATCGGTTTTACCCGCCATTGATTGATTTCTTTTGAATTTATGGTCAATTTTTCTTTATTTTGCGCCACTCTAATCAGGACCGGTAGCTCAGCTGGATAGAGCAACTGCCTTCTAAGCAGTAGGTCATTGGTTCGAATCCAATCCGGTTCACAAAGCCCCAAACACCTATTTTTGGGGCTTTTTCATGCCATTTCCCTACCATTTCCCGTTTATTTTCACGACATTTACAAAGCATGTCAAAAGCCAGTACATACTTGTTATTAAGCTGTTTATGCCTTTTTGGAGGGCTCAACAAGGTATTGGCGCAAGGTTGTCCCCCAAATATTGGTTTTGAAACGGGCAATTTAGCTAATTGGGAAGCCTATGACGGGTTTATATCCAAGTCCAATGGCACAATAAGTATGTCTTTGGTTAGCCCTCTAGATGGTAAGCATACCATCATCACCAATTTCCCCGGTACAACAGCCAAAGACTATTATGGTGGTTTTCCAACCAGTTGCCCCAATGGCAGTGGCTATTCATTAAAACTAGGTAACGATCAAACCCAGGGCGAAGCGCAAAGTGTGCAATACACATTTACAGTTCCTTCCACCGAGGGAGATTATAGTATCATTTATAATTATGCCGTTGTATTTGAAAATCCTACCGGGCATCAAGACTGGGAGCAACCAAAATTTACGGTAAAGGTTTTTAATGTTACCGATAACAAATATGAAACCTGCGGTGCTTTTGAATTTATTTCGGCACCTAACCTTCCTGGCTTTAAAGAATCAACGGTAAAAAAACTAGTGTATTACAAAGACTGGGCACCCATTACTTTAAAATTACCTGGCTACCAAGGTAAAACCTTGAGGCTCGAATTTACCACCAACGATTGTGCTAAAGGCGGTCATTTTGGTTATGCTTATTTAGACGTTAATGACAACTGTACCACACCTGTAACTGGAAATGTTTTTTGTACCAATATTACTGGACTGAGTTTAACCGCACCTTATGGCTTTGCCGATTACAAATGGTTTACCGACGATTTTTCAAAACAATTAGGAAGCGATGTGGTACTTACCATTTCTCCAGCACCACCGCCAAAAACTAGGCTGGCACTGGTTATTACGCCTTACCCTAATCAAGGATGTTTAGATACCCTATACACCACTATTGTAAAATCTTTGGATCCCTTTGTTTTTAAATTAAAAGATAGCGTAGTGGCCTGCCAAAAAAAAGGCGCCGATGTCACTGATAGTTTAGTTACTGCTGGTAGTAGCCCCGGATTAAAACTCAGTTACTTTAATAGTGCCACGGGCGGTGATTTTGTTGCTTCACCAAAATCTATTGGACAGTCCAGTACCATTTATGTGAAAGCCACCAATAGTGCGGGCTGTGCCGATGTAAAACCTTTACCCATTGTGGTTCATCCTAACCCAACACTTACCATTAAACAACCTGCAGCGGCTTGTATCCCCGAAACAATAAATCTAACAGACACTACTTTCACAAGTGGCAACGATCCTAATTTAAAATATTCGTATTGGCTAGACGCGGTTGCAAAAACGCCTGTACCCAACCCTACTAAAATTACCCAAACCGGAAACTTTTTTGTGTTAGCAACCAGTCCATTTGGATGCACTAGTGTAATGCCTATTAATACCAGCATTAGTCCTGTACCCGTTACTGCTATCACCAATTATACCGCTTGTGGAAGCATTCCTCTTGATAGTATTACACCCACAAAAGGTAGCGATCCTAGTGCTAGTTATTTATTTTTTTATGACAGCCTAGCAACAAAACCAATGGCTGCTAATAACAGGTTTACAAGTTCTACCAATTACTTTATTCAATTTACAGCGGCTACCGGATGTGCCATTATTAAAAAGGCAAGCGTTGTAATTAACTACTACCCAAATTATACTATCACACAACCAGCACCCGTAAAAATTCCAACAACTATAGATTTAACAACCATTCCGCCGCCATCTAATAATTGGACATATACCTACTGGCAAGATTCTTTATGCACCCTTTCGTTACTGCAACCTAAAAGAGTATTTGCCACAGGAACCTATTTTATAAAAGCAACAACGCCAATTGGATGCGCGCAAGTGCAATCTATCAATGCAGTAGTGAATGATGCAGATATTAATCCACCCAATGCTTTCACGCCAAATGGCGACGGCATCAATGATACATGGAGCATGCCGCTTTTAGACTACTACCCTGGCTGTTCCGTTACTATTTTTAACAGATCAGGACAACAGGTTTTTACATCCAATGGGTACACAAAAAATTGGGATGGAAAAACAAGTAGTCAAACACCATTACCAATGGGGGTATATTATTACGTCATTAAATTATCTGGCAAGCATCAACCATTTGCAGGCAGTGTAAGCATTTTATACTAATACACATGGAAGTAAAAATAGAAGCGTCTTGGAAAGAAGTATTAAGTGATGTGTTTACATCTACGCCGTTTTTGCAAGCTGCTACGCATATCAAAACAGAACTTGCGACGGGCGCACATATTTTTCCATCAGGTGCCCATATTTTTAATGCATTCAATCAAACTCCATTTGATAAAGTTAAGGTGGTGATACTTGGGCAAGACCCTTATCATGGCAGCGGGCAAGCCATGGGACTTAGTTTTTCTGTACCTGCAGGTGTAAAACCACCCCCATCGCTGGTTAATATTTTTAAAGAACTAAAATCAGATATTGGAATGCCCATTCCTACAAATGGCGATTTAACACCCTGGGCAAAACAAGGTGTACTCTTATTAAATGCAGTACTTACCGTTCGGGAAAACGAACCCGCAAGCCATGCAAAAATTGGATGGATGCATTTTACAGACGCTGTTATTCAAAAAATTTCTGACGAAAAAAAAGGCGTTGTATTTTTATTGTGGGGGAAATTTGCAGAACAAAAACAGGTATTGATTGATGAAACCAAACACTTTGTTTTAAAAGCAGCACACCCCTCACCTTTTAGTGCAGACAAAGGATTTTTTGGCTGCAAACATTTTAGTAAAACAAATGAACTACTTTCAAGGCAAGGACTTCAAGTAATTGACTGGCATATTTAATACACAAACATGAGCGATAGCAATATAAAATTGTCTACAGGGAAATTTATTGTTGGAAGAATTTTAGCAGTTTGGGCTATATTCATTTTTGCGAGCACCATGATGGTTGCCGTATTATTTTTGCTACCTTGTTTTGTTTTATCGGAACCTGCCATTGCAAGATTACACCGCAGGATTACCCAAATTTGGATGCGCTTTTTTTTATTTTTTATTGGATGCCGCATTAAAATAAAAGGTGCCCATCATTTTGTAAAAGGCGAAAACTATGTAATAGTTTGTAACCACAATTCTTTGATGGATGTGCCGGTGAGCACACCCTTTATGCCTAGGGCCAATAAAACCATTGCAAAAGTTAGCTTTTCTAAAGTGCCCATATTTGGATGGGTGTATAAATTTGGTAGCGTACTCGTAGATCGTAGAAGTGACCAGAGTAGAAGAAAAAGTTACGAAGAAATGAAAACGATTTTATCGCTTGGACTTGACATGCTCATATATCCAGAAGGCACACGCAATAGAACTGGCGACCCATTAAAAAGTTTTTTTGACGGCGCTTTTAGATTAGCCGTTGACACCAACAAACGCATTTTACCTACCGTCTTATTTAATTCAAAAAATATTTTACCACCCAGTCCAAGCTTTTGTTTGTTTCCGGGTAAAATAGAAATGCATTTTTTACCGCCCGTAAACGTAGAGGGTAAAACAAGTAAAGAATTAAAAGAAGAAGTTTTTGAATTGATGTGGAACTACTATGCAGATCACCAATCTCTATTAGAAGGTCGAATTTGAGAACACCCTGCTTCTATTAATTTTGAGGTCTCTTAAAATACCAGACTTAGGATTAATGGTAATATTAAATGACCTGTAAATCCCTACTGGCATTACATTGATAGACATTTGCCAGCAATGCATTTCTCTAGAAATAAACATACTAAATTGTTGCAGGCCTCCCATTGAAACGTCGTAATAACCCGTTCCACCTACTTTCCATTTTTCTGTTAAACTAAAATCACCATTAAAGTTGATGCTTGAATACGTTTTAGTTTCAAAGCCACTATAATCAGGCTTTAGCTGTTTGTTAAATGAAAGAGAATAAGAAAAAGACAATGTCCAAGGAATATTAAAATCTGTAAACTCGGCAGGATTTGCTTTAGCAAATTGCAACTGACGCTGCTGCTCATCGGGGGTTAAAAATGGATCGATAGGTACCTCTCTATCTTTCTCTGTTTTACCATCTTTAGATTTACTTGCAAAGGAAGTAGACACGGAAACACTTCCACTCGTAATACGTCCAAACTTTAAACGCGCAGGATCAAAAGCATAGGTTTTTAAACGGTAGCCTTTGCTGTCTATATTGTATGGATCAAGTGAGGCGCTCGCATTGATATTAATTTTATCAAAGAGCGTGCTTCTGGCATATAAATTAAATGTCCCAAGTTTAAAACTATCGGCAAGCATGTTATAAGACGATGAAAAACCAAAGCCCTCTATGAGTTTTACTTTTTTATCTTTTGCCGTAGAATCTGTTTTATCACGCACTTTCATTTCCAGCAAATTATCGATACCAAAACCTATCCCACCAAATCTACCTTCCGAAAATGATCCAATAATACCACCATCATATTGCGAAAAACGGTAAGTACGTCCTGTAGTATCCACTTGTGTGCTGTAATGATATGCAGCCGCCATATCGGGGTGATAGTTTACAGAAATAGTAGGTCTAATTTCGTGACGAATGCCTTTGATGTTACTATTTTTTCCAAAAGTATAGGTACCAAAAATTCGGGTAGCAGCGCTTATTCCAAAACTCATTTGACGGGCGGTATACAAGCCTTTATACCTGGCTGTATCAACTTTTTTGGTTGTGTTATTCCAGGTTCTTAAAAAGCGTTGTCCATACCAGCGCTCTTCGTAAGAGATGCTTGGGCTAATGGTTACAGGCCCTAACGCAGGTAACGATAATGATATTGGTATGTTATGAACGGCACCCCACTGCGTGGTATCTAACATGCGTTTAAAATTAAACGCCGTATCGTAAAATGATATTTGGTTTTGAATATTACCGCTATAGCCTACACCAATTTTTTCGTACCATTTGCCAGCGCCAATTTGTTCTTTAGATTGAAAAGGATAAAGTGTAACAACGTTAAAGTTTACCGTTGGTAATTGTAAATTAACAAGGTGTAAATTGTTGTTTTGGTTGTGGTTGGCGTTAACAGATAAATTATATTTACCTCTCCAATCTTTTGAATAACTGATAGAAGAGCTTAACTGGTTTTGAAAGTTTTGCAGGGGGTTATTAAGTAACGACCTATTAAACCTTGAGCTACCAAAATTTACATTGGCTGAAAAACTTGTTCCCGGCCGGGCTCTATTATCGCGGCTATGACTCCAGTTAATCATAAATGATTTGCTCTGGTTAAACTCATCACCAGTGCCACCATATCTATTTAAGCTTTTGGTGTTTTGAAACGTTAGGTTAAAGCCACCCGAAAAAGCATACCGCTTGATGTATTTAGAATTTAGATTGATGTTCCAACCACCATAAGAATAAATATTACTTCGAGTTGTAAAATCTAAATAGTCGTTAATGACTTTATAATATCCAAGTCCTTCGAGTCCTAAACCAAAATCTTCAGATGCGGTAAAAGCGGGAGCTAGTATACCTGAGTGTCTGCCTCTGTTTAAAGGAAATATACCAAAGGGAATACCAATAGGCATAGGCACACCTTCAAACTCTGGAAAAGTAGGCCCTGAAATACCCATTTTGTTGTTAATGATTTTCATGCGGCCCGTTCTAAAGGCAAAGTGTGGCGTATCTAAATTACAAGTGGTAAAACGTGCTTTTCGGGCAAAAACCACGCTATCGTTCATTTTTTTAAGCGTGAGAGCATTTACAAAAATCTCTCCTTCCTGGAAAAACGTATTTTTTGTTAACCCCTTTCCGGACCCCATATTAAAGGAAATGGTATCACTAATAGATTTCATTTCCCCTTGAATAAAAACGGGCTTACTGTCTAATTTACCCGTAGAATCGGTGCTTCCGTAGGCTTTCACCATTTTAGATTGCTGGTTGTACCGGATGGTAGCCGCCTCAATTTTAAGGTCTTGATAGTTGGTTTTTGCCTTTCCGTAGAGTAAAAATTCACGGGTATCTACTATTAAAATGCCAGAATCGGAGGCATTATAGTCGATGGGACCATCAATAGAATCTTTAGATAATTTGAGGGTATCGAGTGTGTTGATCAGAGAATCAGGCCTTTTTACAAGCGTATCGGCCTTTTTAACCAGTGTATCAAGCAAAACAGGCCTATTAAGCCTTAAAAAAGCGCTAGATTCCCACTGAAATGTTAATAAAAGCAAAACAATGCCTATTACAATAGTAGGTGCGGTTTTTACGTTAATTTTACGTCGTTTGCTTCTATTCACTGGGCAAAAATAGTGTATGAAAGGTGTAAAATGACTTATATCTAAAATCCTTTAACGAATTGATATGAAGATTAGACAAATAGCTGCTTGGATTGGTATACTTTTTTTGAACATGCAGGCGTTTGCCTATAATGGACCACAGGTAGGTACGATGGCACCCCCCATTCAAAAACAAGCCCTCAAACGCATTATCATTGATGCTGGACATGGCGGCGGAGACATTGGTGCGAGAGGCCGTTATTCTACCGAAAAAGATATTTCTCTCGCCATTGCTTTAAAACTAGAGGTTCAATTAAAACAAGCTTTACCGGATGTTGAAATATTGATGACCCGCAAAACAGATGTTTTTAACTCCGTTATCGAAAAAGCAGATATCGCCAATCGTTTAAAAGGTGATTTATTTATTTGTATTCACGTAAACTCGGCGGGATCAAGAACCAAGCGCGAAATAATAGGCTATAAAACAATTACAGTAAAGGGTAAGAAAGGTAAAAAGGTGAAAAAGAGAGTTCCTGAATACCAAGTAACCCGACTACCTAGCACAGCCATTGGAACCGAAACTTTTATTTTTGGAGTAGATAAATCAGACGAACGTGTTGCTGCAGCTGGAGAAAGTGTAGACGAATACCTAGATAGCGTTTCTTTAAAAATTTTAGAATCCCGCAAACAAACCGACGCCAACGATCCTACCAAACAAATGCTTGCCAGTATTATGGCGCAGCAATATTTTCAGCGTAGTGCAAAACTGGCGTTAACCATCGAAGAAGAGTTTCAAAAAGTAGGCCGTGTTAGTAGACAAGCGCAACAACGTAAAAAAGGCATTTGGGTATTACAGGCCGTAAGTATGCCAGCAGTACTTGTTGAGACTGGCTTTATTTCAAACCCCGATGAAGAAGACTACCTCAATAGTGAACAAGGACAATTAGAAATATGTGACGTCATCACAAAATCTGTACGGATTTATAAGAAATCTCTAGAGAATCAGATAGGCATAGGCGCCCAATAAACCTTAATTTTGTTACATGAAGATTTCGAATGAATCAAAAGTTGGAGCATTAACCGCTATTTCTATTACGGTGCTTATTTTAGGCTTTAATTTTTTAAAGGGTAAGACATTATTTAAAACGGGCAACTATATTTTTGCTAAATACGCAGATACCAAAGGTCTTATGGTATCCAATCCAGTTTATGTAAACGGATTTCAGGTAGGGAGTGTTATTGATATAGAAAACACGGATTATAACTTACATTCTATTTTAGTAACCATCAAACTCAACGAAAGTTATAAGATACCCTCAAATTCAGTTGCGAGCATTAAAGATAACCCACTGGGCACTCCTAGCATAGTAATTAAGCTTGGAAGCAACACCAATTTTTTACAACCACAAGATACCATTGCCACCAGAAGTTCGATTGGCCTTTTTGATGAAGCCATGAATAAATTAGAACCCGTAACGGATCAAATTAAAGTAACGGTGCAATCATTAGATAGCGTCTTAAAAAATATTAACCGCATTTTTGACCCTAATACAAAAAATAATTTACAACAGGCTATTGCCAATATCAATACCACAACAGCTAGTTTAATTGTATCTGCTGCTGCCATAGAGCAAATGCTAGATAAACAATCTGGCGCTATCACAAGCTCGGTAAATAATATCAATAGTGTTACCAAAAATTTAGCGGACCATAACAAAGAAGTAGCCGCTACCCTTTCTAATCTAGAAAAAACAACCAACAAATTAGCGAGTGCTGACATTTCAGGTACCATTGGCAATTTAAAAACGGCCATCGATAATTTAAATGTACTTGTTAAAAAAGCAGCTAGCGACGAAGGCAGTTTAGGCAAACTCATTAACGATAAAACACTCTACAATAATTTAAACAATAGTTTAAAGAGCGCCAATATTTTAATTGACGACTTACGCGTGCATCCAAAAAGATATGTACAGTTTTCTGTATTTGGCAAAAAAGACAAAAGCGGTCCGCTCCTAGCACCCATTGTAGACACAGCTAGCAACAATAATAAATAATGGCTGCTGCACTTAAACGATACCTTATACTAGGTTGTATGCTTGTTGCATGTATGGCGCAGGCACAACCCGGAAAGCAACCACCAGTTGTCAAACCAAAAGACACTATTAAGGCCAAAGTAATTACGCAGGAAAATTTTTTGTACATACTTGCCGCCGACAAACAGTACTTACAAAAATCGGATACCAACCAACTTGTTTCCTATGCGGGTCATGTTAAAGTAAGACAAGGCAAAACACTTTTTTACGCTGACAGCGCCATCATCAATCCAATTTTAAATACCCTCGAATCTTTTGGTAACGTGCATATCAATGACGCCGACAGTGTTCATATTTATGCGCAGTATTTAAGATATATGGGTATCGATAAAAAAGCATTGCTGACCAAAAAAGTAAGGCTCACGGATGGCAAAAGCACGCTTACCACAGAAAACTTAACCTACGACGTTAATTTAAAATTAGGTACTTATTTATACGGCGGTAAAGTGGTGAATAAAAAAACTACCCTTACCAGTACCGAAGGAAATTATTACGGCGATACCAAGGATATTTATTTTTATAAAAATGTATTGCTCGTTCAACCAGATGGTACCATTAAAACAGATAGCCTTCAATACAATACCACCAACGAAGTTTCTACATTTATAAGTCCTACCGTTATTAAAGATAAAAAAGGCCTTACCATTAAAACGCGTGAAGGCTTTTATGACATTAAAAAGAAAATTGCCAACCTCTACAAGCGCTCTATTATAGAAGATTCTACGTTTAGTATTACCGCCGATGAAATTGCCATTGATAGCCTTAATGGACTCAGTGAATTTAGAGGCAACGCTGTTTACAGAAGTAAAGACAAAGAGCAAGGTTTTGATATGATAGCCAATAACATCAAAACCAATAATAAAAGGAGTACCATTATGGCTACACAAATACCACTCCTTATTATTAAACAGGCCCGTGATAGTATTTTTATTACCGCAGACACTTTGTTTTCTGGGCGCGTGATAGACTTACTTAAAATAAAAAAGATCCCCAATGTAAGGCCTGTGCCTGTGGATACTAGTATTAAAAAGGGCGCTCTAAAAGACACCGCAAAAATTGCAACAGCCGCAAAATCTACGATCAAAAAAAGTGCTACAAAAAATGCTGTCGATTCTGTTAAAATCAAGACTGCACCAACTCCACCAGTTGATAGCACGTTAAAATATTTTGAGGCCTACCACCACGTTAAAATATTTTCGGACTCATTACAAGCTGTGGGTGACAGTTTATTTTTTTCAGGATCAGACTCGGTGTTTAGACTCTTTAACCAGCCTATTTTATGGGCTCAGGAAAATCAAATTAATGGCGATACCATTTATCTTTTCTTAAAAAACAAAAGACCTGAGCGCTTATATGTTTTTGAAAACGCCTTGAGTATTAGTAAGGTTGATAGTAGTAATTATTTTAACCAAGTAAGGGGCAATAGCATTAATGCTTTATTTGATACCACCGGACAGGTTCATTTTTTAACCGCCAAAGGAAGTGCCGAAAATATTTACTACGCACAGGATGAGCAAAAAGGTTTTGTGGGCGTCAATAAAAACAGTTGCGACCTAATAGAAATTACTTTTACAGATGGTAAACCCAAGCGCGTAAAATTCATCAACAACTTAGAAGGTGGCCTCCTTCCTATGCGCGGAAAAACCAATCACGAAGATCTTAAACTCAAAAGTTTTAACTGGCAAGATACGTTAAGACCAAAAAGTAAATTTGATTTACTAACCGGCAACTAAATGCGTACAAAATTTTATAACCGATTATTTTTTCAACCGCTCGCTGTATTTTTTGCAGACGCAAGGGCCATTGGCATTACCTTATTAGTAGCAACAATAGCTTCCCTTTATATTGCAAATGGAACCCAATACGGAGCTGCATTTACGCAGTTTTGGAATAGTCCTTACCAGCTTTCATTTTTAGCAAACTATCATTTACCACAAACGCCCATTGCGCTTATCAATGATTTTTTAATGGCTGTCTTTTTTTTACTGGCAGGCATGGAAATTAAAAGAGAATTTGTGCGTGGCGAGCTTTCAAATAAGCAACAAGCTACGCTCCCAATTGTAGGCGCTATTGGAGGGATGCTGGTTCCTGCAATTCTATTTGCCCTATTTAATAAAGGCACCCACTACATGAGTGGATGGGCTATTTCGTCGGCTACCGATATTGCTTTTACACTAGGCATCGCTTCACTTCTAGGAAACAAAGTACCGGTTTCTGTAAAAATATTTATTACCGCACTTGCTATTATTGATGACTTGGGCGCTATTGTTATTATTGCATTATTTTATGGAGGTGCCATACATGCGATATACCTGTTAGGTGTAGTGTTCGCAAGCGTTTTATTATGGCTGCTGCAAAAAAAATATAAAACAGTAACAATCTTACACTGGATCATTGGCATAGCACTTTGGTACTGCATGCATAGAGCAGGCATACATGCAACAGTAGCTGGTGTTGTTTTTGCTTTTTTAATACCTACCAACGAACTTACCAAATGGGAATTAAGGTTACATAAACCGGTTTATTTTATAATCACTCCAATCTTTGCATTAGCCAATACGGCCATTATCATTCCCGAAAATTTTGTAATGGCACTTAGTACTACGCTTAGTTTGGGTATCATGGCCGGACTTGTAATTGGCAAACCACTAGGTATTAGCGCCGCATGTTACGCGCTCATAAAAACGGGTAAGGCAGCACTACCTGCAGGAAGTAATTGGAAAAATTTTATCAGTATTAATTTTTTAGCAGGTATTGGTTTTACCATGAGCTTATTTATTGCAACACTTGCTTTTTTAGATCCGGCGGTGCAAGACCTTGCAAAAGCTGCCATACTTATTGCATCCGCCATAGCTGCTATGCTGGGTTCTCTGTTAGCATCATTAAATAAGCCTTAATAAAGCCATCAATTTCACCATCCATTACGGGACCTACATTGCCTACCTCAAAATCGGTGCGGTGGTCTTTAATCATTTTGTAGGGATGAAACACATAGCTCCTTATTTGACTTCCCCACTCTATTTTTTTCTTGCTGGCATTGCTTGCATTGAGGGCTTCTTGTCTTTTGCGAAGCTCTTCTTCATATAATCGAGACTTAAGCATTTTAAGCGCGAGCTCTCTGTTTTCGCCTTGTGTGCGTGCCTGCTGGCACTCTACAATAAAACCACTTGGAATATGTTTTAAACGAACCGCTGTTTCAACTTTATTTACGTTCTGACCACCACTACCTCCACTTCGATAAAATGCCCATTCCAAATCGGACGGGTTTACGGTAATTTCGATGGTATCATCAATTAATGGATATACATATACAGAGGCAAAAGAAGTATGCCTTCTTGCATTGCTATCAAATGGAGAGATACGAACAAGTCGGTGCACCCCACTTTCTGCTTTTAAAAAACCATACGCAAAGTCACCCTCAAATTGTAGCGTGGCACTTTTAATTCCGGCCCCATCTCCCGCCTGAAAATCTATTTCTGTTACTTTCCATCCCTGCTTTTCGCCATACATACGGTACATGCGTAAGAGCATTTCTGCCCAGTCTTGGCTTTCTGTTCCACCTGCACCCGGATTAATTTGTAGGATCGCCGTTAGTTCATCTTCCGGCTTATTAAGCGTGCTCTTAAATTCTGCATCTTCTAATTGTTGAATGGCAAAAGCGTGTGCCTCTTTGGTTTCTTCTTCGGTAGCGTCACCTGCTTTCCAAAAATCAAAAAAGGTAGCAAAATCTTCTACACTCGTTTCAACGGCTTTGTATAGCTTAAGCCAATATTCATTGACTTTAATTTCTTTCATGATGGCTGTAGCACGGGTGTTATCATCCCAGAAGCCAGGAGACAATGAAAGTTGCTTGTCGGTATCTACTTTATAGTTTCTATTATCGACGTCAAAGAAACCTCCTCAAAACCGTCACTCGGTCTCTCATACTCTTAATCTGCTCTTGTGTCATATCAAATCAATTGTTTCAAAATAAAAAAAACCATAAGCCTCGTAAGCCGGATTCTGTTTCTAAACCATCATTTATCTAGTTGTGCTATTACTAACACAATCTTGCTGCCTACCCTGGAACCCTTCCAATAAATTGGAATCAAACGAGCCGCTTTCAAAGATTCCTATACATGGCATTACAACACCCAAGGTTTACCCTCCTTTGCTGTTACCAACAAAAGCTGTGAGCTCTTACCTCACATTTTCACCTGTGTCCGCTTTTTGCAAAACGGAAGTTATTTTCTGTGGCACTATCTCTCATTTATATGCTACCATATAAACGGCCGGCGCTTAACCGGTGGGTTGCCCTATGCTGTCCGGACTTTCCTAAGTGCCTAAGCACCTCGATGGTTCGGGCTTATGGAGCTGCAAAGATAACCTTTATTTAAAGAATATCTCGGTGGCACCATAGCCAAAGCGCGTATCGTATTGATTGATAAAGTGTTTGACCTCTCTTTTGGTCTTTAAAATACTGTGTAATTCGTCTCTTAAAACCCCTTCACCCACCCCATGGATTACAATAAATGATGGGAGTTTATGTGCAACTGCTAAGTCAAACCATTTGTCAAATTCACTTAACTGAATACCCATGATTTCGGTATTAGAGAGGTGCAAATAACTATTGGTAAGCTTTTCGATATGTAGGTCTATGACGGTTCGGGGTGCCGGTAAATTTTCTTTGATTTTTTTAGCGTCGTACACTTTAAATCCGGCCGCCGATAGTTTAGAGATGTCAAAAGTTTCTATCACTACTTCGTCGGGGTATGCATCAAATAACAAATAGCTGAGTGTAGGCTCATTGTTTTCTTTGAGTTTTTCGATGGCATTAAATACCTGCTTTGGTTTTAATTTAAGCGTGGTTTCGTAATGCGCGGCTTTGTACTTTACTTTTTGAAGTAGTGAAAAGTCTACACTAAAATTAGGCGTATCGTTAATGGCTTCAAACGCTAGGTCATGTAAATAAAAATCATGAAAAGGTTGAATGGTAGATTCCAATTCAAAATTTAAACGAGCAGATAAAAACTGCTTGTACTGAAAACCATAGGCAGTAGCCATATTGTTTACCAGATGTACTTTAAAAGAAGAAACTATTTCATCGTTAAAATCGTCGAGCCCAAATTTTGGAATCAGGGTTAACCAAACGCCCGTTTCTTCTTTAATACCGGTAGGCTTTGCTTTTTCTTGAGGTATTTGATCTATAAACTGCTTAAGCGGCTTTTGATCCTCTACTATTTTTTTTTGGGTGAAGCGCTTGAAATAAGGAAAATCAATTTGATCCATGTAGGCAGGAAACTTTACCCCACGCACTTCAATCATCACCATTTTGTCATTGATAAAATCAACTACTTTGCCTTCTTCGTTGCTATGCAACACCAATATTTCGTCACCTATCTGATACTTCATTGTTATGCTGCGAGTTTACTTCTACGTCTACTGTAAAAAAAGTAAATGGTTAAACCAATGCCCATCCATACAAAAAACCACAACCAACTAATGGCCGGTATTTCAATCATTAAGTAGAGGCAGCAAAGCGCACCTACTACGGGTATGACCGAATATTTCCGTACAAAACTTAATACGGCTGTAACGATGGCAATAAAAATAAAGAGTAAAAATAAAATTTCTTGGAAGCCTTCGGTTTTATAATTGCTAAACGCATCTGCTATTCTGTTCATAGAAAAATAAACAAAAACAGCTACTATGGCAGGGATGATAAATTGTCCGTTTAAGTAAGGAAGTCTAAATGCAGAACTACCCGCTTCTTTTGCCATGCGTGGTAATACAAGTACACCAAAACAAACGAGCACAAATGCAAAAAGCGTACCAATACTTGTTAAATCGGTCATGGTAGAACTTGCAACAAATAATGATGGAATACCCACTAGCAAACCAGTAATGATGGTGGCAAAAGCCGGTGTACCATATTTTGGATGCACTTGTGCAAACTTTTTTGGTAATAGTCCATCTCTACTCATGCTCATCCAAATACGAGGTTGACCAAGTTGAAACACGAGTAATACACTGGTTGTTGCCACAACAGCGCTCACAGAAATTAAATAACCAATTTTATTGAGGTGTAATTTTTGAAACACATATGCTAATGGATCATCTACTTTTAACTCACTATAATTTACCATGCCGGTTAATACAAGTGCAATTAAAATATACAAGACCGTACAAATAATTAATGAATAAATCATACCGCGCGGTAAATCACGTTGTGGATTTTTACATTCTTCGGCGGTGGTAGAAATGGCATCAAAACCAATGTAAGCATAAAACACTGCAGATACACCCGCAAGTACACCAGTAAAACCATTGGGTAAAAATGGATCCCAGTTAGCCGTGTCTACATAAAAGAAGCCCATAACAATTACAAAAATGATCACCAAAATTTTAAAGATCACCATGTAATTGGTTGTTTTCTTACTCTCCTGAATACCAACATAGGCAAGCGCCGTAATTAGCATTACAATTATAAATGCAGGAATATTTAAAATGAGTTTGATGCCGCCAATAACCGGTGCGTTAACAATAGCGTCGTAACCCGTTCTAGCATGTCTACCCAAACTTTCTAATGTTGCACCCCCAGCCATCGCTTTTACCGCTTCGTCGTAACCACTTTGCGCATTGGCTGTATTGGTAGCAAGCCATCCTGGTAAATGAATATGAAATCCTTCGAGTAAATTATTAAAATAACCGCTCCAACTAATGGCCACTACTATATTTCCAATTGCATATTCTAGTATGAGCGCCCAACCAATAATCCAAGCCACTACTTCACCAAATGAAACGTATGCATATGTGTAAGCACTTCCTGCAATAGGAACTCTACTTGCAAACTCTGCGTAACAAAGCGCACTAAACCCGCAAGTAATAGCAGTGATCACAAATAAAAGTGAAATGCCCGGACCACCATTAAATGCAGCGGTACCAATGGTTGAAAATATTCCTGCACCAATAACAGCAGCAATACCCATATAGGTTAAATCCTTTACGCCCAATACTTTTTTAAGCCCAGTACCATGTCCGTCTGTAAGTCCTGCAGCGGCATCGGCATTAATTTTTGCGATTGATTTTTTTCTAAATAAAGAATTTGACATGCGCTATATATTGCGTTTAGTAAGCGTAATAAAATGTAAAAATTAATTTTCTCGTTGCATCAAATAATTAGCAAGCGATAATAGTGCTGACTTTCGAGAACTGGTTACAGCAATGTCTTCTAAATTGGCCAGGGCCATTTGTAAATATTTTTCTTTTAGTTCGATAGCCCAAGCATCTACATTACAAGCTTTAAATAGCTCCATTACCTGTGGCACTTTTTCTGGACCATTACTAGCAAGTAAGGTATCAAGTTTAGCGCGCTGATCAGGTGTTGCTACTTCTAATGCGTGCAGCAACAAAAAAGTTTTTTTATTTTGTCTAATATCGCCACCTACTTCTTTACCAAATTTTTCTGGATCCCCAAAAGCGTCTAAATAATCGTCCTGAATTTGAAATGCTATACCCAAATTTTTTCCAAACTCATAGATGTGTTTGCAATTGCCTGGTGTGGCTCCACCGAGTATGGCACCCATTTCTAAACTCGCCGCAAGGAGCACCGACGTTTTAAGGGTAATCATATGAATGTATGCATCCAGTGTAACCGATGGCATTTTTTCAAAATCCATATCCAGCTGCTGACCTTCACAAACTTCTCTTGCAGTGGTATTAAAGAGACTTAATATTTTAGGTAAATATGCCGGGTTAATGGTTTGTAATTTTTCGTAGGCTCTAATAAGCATTACATCGCCAGTTAAAAGTGCGGTATTGTCGCCGTATTTTGTATGCACTGTTTGCATGCCGCGCCTTAGGGCTGCAGCATCCATCATATCGTCATGAATGAGGGTAAAATTGTGAAACAATTCTATAGCAGTGGCAAGGGTCCAAGCGTCTTCGGTGATATCACTAAAAAGCTCGTTGCCCAGCACACATAATATAGGTCTGATTCTTTTGCCGCCAATACTTAAAAAATATTCGCCTGGCTCATAAAGGGTTGCTGGCGCTGCCGGAAATTGAGCTACCCCAAAACGGGTTCCAAATTCGGCCACCAATTCTTTAAAATCACGCATACTACAAACCTAAATAATTATTAAAGAGCAACCTTAACTATTCTTTCAGTAATTCATAATTATTTTTGTGGTGTATTTTCAAATCCCCTCTTATGAAAAAACTTAGTATCGTAACTGCCCTCATTATTGCAAGTTTTTGCGCAGGTGCCCAAAGCACCAAACCCCTCCTTCAATCGATTGGCGTAAAAGTATACCCAGGAGCTATTACCTACAAACAGTATAAGACGGAGTCGGTGGCAAAAGAGTTGTTGGCCTACTTTAATGAAGACGGCTGCAGGTTTACGGGCTTATATGAAAAGCATATGCCTATCCCTAATGCAGAAGGCTTAGAGTGGTATGTAGGCGGCGGTGGCCACTTTGGACTTTGGAATAATAGTTGGAGGCTTAGAAACCCACCTAGTACGGCTGTATTTGCCATTGGCGTAGATGGAGTGCTTGGTTTAGACTATAAAATACCGAACGCACCTTTAGCCGTTAGTTTTGACTGGCAGCCTTCTTTTAATTTGGTGGGCCATACCTATTTTGAAGGTGGTTGGGGTGGATTAGCTGTTCGTTACACCTTTAAATAGGCTGTCCACAAATTCGTGCTTATCAAAGATGATGAGATCATCAATTTTTTCGCCTACCCCAATATATTTTACCGGAATTTTAAACTGATTGGCAATTGCTAGCACTACGCCGCCTTTTGCCGTACCGTCAAGTTTGGTAATGGATAAAGCCGTTACCTCGGTGGTAGCTGTAAATTGCTTGGCTTGTTCGAGGGCATTTTGACCTGTAGAACCATCAAGCACTAGCATTACCTCGTGCGGGGCACCAGGAATTACTTTTTGAATAACGCGCTTAATTTTACCCAGCTCATCCATAAGGTGGAGCTTGTTGTGCAAACGACCGGCGGTATCAATAATTACAACATCTGCATTTTTAGAGACGGCGCTTGTTACGGTATCAAAAGCCACGGCGCTAGGATCGGCACCCATGGTTTGCTTTACAATAGGAACACCTACGCGCTCACTCCAAATGGTAAGCTGCTCGGTGGCGGCTGCTCTAAATGTATCTGCAGCTCCAAGTACAACCTGGTTGCCTGCCTTTTTATAGTTGTTGGCCAGTTTACCAATGGTGGTGGTTTTACCTACCCCATTAACGCCTACCACCAAAATCACATAGGGCTTTTTACCAGCCGGAATGGTAAAGTCTTTGTATTCAGGCTCGGGTGCATCTACCAGTATTGCTTCAATTTCTTGTTGAAGTAGTTCATTTAACTCACTAGTATTCAGGTATTTGTCTTGTTTAACTCTTTTTTCTACCCTTTCAATAATTTGGATGGTGGTTTCCATGCCAACGTCGGCGCCAATGAGCGCTTCTTCGAGGTTATCTAATACTTCGTCATCAACGGTGCTTTTGCCCGCAATGGCTTTTGTGATTTTAGCAAAGAAGCCTTCCTTGGTTTGTTGCAAACCCTGGTCTAAACTCTCCTTCTCTTTGATACCAAAAAGCTTTCCTAAAAATCCCATTGTACTAAATTGACGTGTAAAAATACAAAAAGCCTTCCCGTTGAGGAGAAAGCTTTATGAATGAGTTTAAGTATTGAAACTATTTCTCTTTTAAGAAATCGTTCACCTTGTCTTTGTGAACAATGTTTTCTTTAAAAGTATAGGCACCAGTTTTAGGGCTTCTTACAGCCTTGATAACTTTAGTCCAGTTTTTAGCTTCTGCAGAAGCCTTAAGATCTTTTACTTTCGCGTTTTTCGATGCAGCTTTTGCCATGACTATTTAATTTCTTTATGAACAGTTACTTTTTTCATGATTGGGTTAAATTTCTTTAACTCCATACGCTCAGGCGTATTTTTCTTGTTTTTTACAGTGATATAACGGCTTGTACCAGCAAGACCTGTAGCCTTGTGCTCTGTACACTCCAAAATAACCTGTACTCTATTGCCTTTTCTTGCCATTGTATTGGTCGTTTACTTTGTTATTGTAAATTAGATTTTAGTTCCCTTTAATCTCAATTCTTTGATTACGGAAGCTAAACCATTTTTGTTAATCGTTCTTAACGCATCGGTAGACACTTTTAGGTAAACCCAACGGTCTTCTTCGGCGAAAAAGAAACGCTTTTTCTGTAAATTAGGTAAGAAACGACGCTTTGTTTTGATGTTAGAGTGTGAAACACTATTTCCAACAATCGGCTTTTTACCTGTAACTTGACATACTCTTGCCATGACGCTATTTTTTTTCGGGACGGCAAAGGTAAGGAAATGCTTCAAATTACCAATACGAAAATCCCTTTTTTTAAATAAATTATCTGTTGCGGGTTATTTATACCCTATTTTATTCATTTTCAGCTACTTAGCTATACATCTCTGTCCTCAATTCTTGCACACGTTTGTCTTCCATATACTCATCAAAAGTCATTAATCGATCAATAATGCCTTTTGGCGTTAACTCAATAATACGTGTTGCCACCGTTTGCATAAACGTATGATCGTGAGAAGTTAAGAGCACAATACCTGGGAAACTGATACATCCTTCGTTAAAACTTTGGATACTTTCTAGGTCGAGGTGATTGGTTGGCTGATCCAAAATAATAAGGTTTGGATTTTGTAACATCATACGGCTTACCATACAACGCACTTTTTCTCCTCCACTTAAAACATTGGTTTTTTTCATGATATCGTCTCCACTAAACAACATCTTCCCTAAAAAGCCCCTGATAAACGGCTCGTCGGCGTCTGTTACATGAGAGGGAACAAACTGTCTCAACCAGTCCATAAGGGTTAAACCTTCCGTAAAAAATTCCCCATTTTCTACGGGTAAATATGCTTTAGTGATGGTCGTACCCCACTCAAACTTACCTGCATCCGGAACCGTAATTTCATTAATCGCATCAAAGAAATGGGTAACCGCAGATGGATCCTTACTAATGAAAGCAATTTTCTCGTTTTTGTTAACACTAAAAGTTACTTTATCAAAAAGGGTTCTGCCATCCACCGTTTTTTTCAAATTCTCCACGTTCAAAATCTGGTTTCCAACTTCTCTAAGTGGCTGGAAAATGATACCTGGATATTTACGGTTTGAAGGTTCAATTTCTTCGATGGTTAATTTTTCAAGTGCCTTTTTTCTAGACGTTGCCTGCTTACTTTTTGAAGCATTGGCAGAGAATCGGGCAATGAAATCGATAAGCGCTTGACGCTTTTCTTCTACCTTTTTATTCTTATCATTGATTTGTCTACTCATTAATTGAGAAGACTCGTACCAGAAAGTATAGTTACCTGTAAAGGTTTTAATTTTTGCGCGGTCAACGTCTGCAACGTGCGTGCACACTGTGTCCAAGAAGTGTCTGTCGTGACTTACAACGAGTACAATGTTTTCGTATTCTGCTAAAAAGTTTTCTAACCAACCAATCGTTTCAATGTCAAGTCCGTTGGTAGGTTCATCTAATAATAAAATATCTGGGTTACCAAATAATGCTTGCGCTAATAGCACACGCACTTTCATATTTGATGGAATATCTTGCATGAGACTTGCATGCATATCATCTTTAATACCTAAGCTACTTAGTAATGTTGCGGCGTCACTTTCTGCAGTGTAACCACCCATTTCACCAAACTCTGCTTCCAACTCTCCTGCTCTTAAACCATCTTCTTCAGAAAAATCTGCTTTGGCATAAATTTCTTCACGCTCGTGCATTACTTCCCACATTTTTTTGTGACCCATAAGCACGGTATTTAATACCGTACAGGTATCAAATTCAAATTGGTTTTGCTTTAAAAAGCTCATACGCTCACCAGGCGTAATATCTACAGTTCCTTTATTGGGTTCAATTTCACCACTAAGGATTTTTAAAAAGGTAGACTTACCAGCACCATTGGCACCAATAACGCCATAACAATTCCCTTTAATGAAATTGATATTTACTTCGTCAAAAAGTACACGCTTACCGTAAGCGAGGGTAATATTTCTAGCACTAATCATAAGATGAATCAGGGTTTGAGGGCGCAAAATTACAATTAAAGCTGCAATAAATCCGCTAAAATAAATGGGCGAAATATGGGGTCAACCTACAGCGTGGCGTTTTACGCCCAAACTGCCCGCGCACTAGGGCTCGCGTCCAAACTTGTAAACTGGCCCGCCAAATACTGATAATAAGCGGTTATGGCAATCATACCAGCGTTGTCTGTGCAATATTCGAATGGAGGCACAAAAGGCTCCCATTTGTACTTTTTTCCGGCCTCCATAAGTGCGTTTCGAAGGCCACTATTGGCGCTTACGCCTCCAGCAATACAAACCTGCTTAACGCCCGTTTGCACCACGGCTTTTTGAAGTTTCTTGATTAAAATAGTAACAATAG
>JAGWVE010000024.1 GCA_018971025.1 Bacteroidota bacterium
ACCAGTGAAATAAAAAATAGCGCCATGATATTAATGCCTGCTACAAGACCAAACTCTTTTAATAAGGCACTCTTTGTTAATGCAAAAACGGCAAAACCAATAGCTGCTGCGATATTACAAAATAGGGTAACAATGCCCATGCGTCCAACCATGGTAACAAGTGCTTTGTCTTTGTCTTTTAATTCTAAAAAAGCAGTATGGTATTTATTAAAAAAGTAAATGCAATTGGGAATTCCAATAACCACTACTAGTGGTGGAATCAGCGCTGTTAATAGGGTGATTTTATAACCAAATAACACAATAGTACCAAGGCTCCATACCACGCCAATAGCCACAACAATCATACTCATGAACATGGCACTAAAAGATCTAAAAAATAATAGTAGCGTTAACGCCGATAAAACAAAAGAAGCAATTAAGAAAATATTCATCTCCTTTTTGATTCTATCCGCAACAATGGTTCTGATATATGGAAGGCCACTTAAATGAACGCTTGCATTGGTTTCTTTTTCAAAAGATTCTATGGCCGCATCAATTTTTTGAACAAGTTGTGACCTATTTTTTGAATTGATAATTGCGCCATCTAGTGATACCCCCATCAAATAAGCATTTGAAGTAGGACTATACAATAGTGTTTTATAAAAAGGCAATGACTTAAATACAAGTGCCGCACTATCCAATTGTGCTTGACTCGTATATGGCGGTGTAAATATTTTTACGGCTTTAAATTGTGCACTAGCGCTATCGTTAATCAAATTAACAACATCCGGTATGTTTAATATGGCAGTTACACCTTGTAAACTTTTGATTGTTTTTTGCAATTTGGCAACTGCATTAAAATAAGACATTTCGTAAAAATGATCCGTCTCAAAACCCACTACCATGGTGTTTCCATCCACGCCAAATCGCTTTAAAAATGCTTGATAATCTATATATTTTGGATTGTTGGTAGGAATAGCCCTTGTAAACTCGTAACTGAGTGACACTTTAGACGCATGGTAACCCATAAAACAAGTACTGCCCAATAAAGCAAGTAGTAAGAATACCCTGAACTTAATGATTTGTTGACCTAGCGTGTACCACATACATGGGGATTTGATGTTTTGCGCAGCAAAAGTCGGTTAAAAATGTCATTTATGTACGCACTACATGACAAAGAAATAGGCAACCGCCTGACAAAGGCCACCTACCAATAAGCCCATATACACTTCTTTTTGCGTGTGGTCAGAAATTAAAAACCGACTCGTTGCCACAATACCCGTAAGCAATAAAGCGCCTGCAATAACAAGACCCATGGGCTGATGGTAATAAAATGCAAATAAAACAATAGCCATACTAGCACCACCCATACCCATGCCGTGCAAACTAATTTTATAGTAATTGTTTAAGATGAGCCCCGCTGCTGTAGCCATAAAAATACCTGTGTAAAAGAATTTCAAAACAGCTGGCTGATCTGCAAAATTGCGACTGAGGTAATGCATCCACCAATAAAAAAACATGGTGATGATGTAAGGAATGATTCGCTCTTTTTGCGTACGTAAAAAAATACTTTCAGAAAATTTTAGACGCCACAATAAAAAAACGGCAAAGGCTGGAAAAAATGCAGTTAACCAAAATACACTAAACAAACGAAGCTTTAACTGCCATGGAGTAATCCCAGCAAACTCATAAGGCACAAGCAGCATGAGCAGCAAAAAAATATAAGTAGGAACAAATAAAGGATGAAAAATATAAGACACAACCTTCGCCATAAAGCGAAGCAGCGGATGATATGGTGAAGGCGTATTTGTCATAATTCAATTATAATTCTTTTCTTAAACGGGCAACCGGAATATTTAACTGCTCTCTGTATTTGGCAACCGTTCTTCTTGCAATGTTATAGCCTTTTTGCTGAAGCATATCGGTTAATATTTCATCGCTAAGTGGTTGTTGCTTTTCTTCGGACTCAATTAAATCACTTAATATTTTTTTTACTTCGCGCGTACTCACTTCTTCTCCACTATCCGTACTTAATGACTCACTAAAGAAAAACTTGAGTCTAAATGTTCCGAATTCTGTTTGCACAAACTTACTATTAGCAACCCTGCTTACGGTAGAGATATCAAGGCCTGTTTGCCCTGCTATATCTTTTAAGATCATAGGTTTTAAAGTAGTTTCGTCGCCAGATAAGAAAAAAGCTTTTTGGTGCATTAGAATCGCTTTCATGGTATTTGTCAGTGTTGCCTGACGCTGTTCTATCATATCAATAAACCATTTTGCTGCATCAATTTTTTGTTTGATGAATAATACGGCTTCTTTTTGACGCGGGTCTTTTTTACTACCCTTTTCGTAATCCTTGAGCATTTCTCTGTAACCTTCGCTCACACGCAGTTCTGGCGCATTTTTGCTATTTAAAGTGAGCTCTAATTGGCCGCCATTGTTGAGCACAAAAAAATCAGGAATAATATAGGTTTGCGCTTTGTCTATACTGGTAAAATTGCCCCCTGGTTTTGGGTTTAATTTTATGATTTGACCTATCACTTCTTTGATTTCAGCATCACTCAAATCCAGTTGCTTCTGAATTTTTTCGTAATGCTTTTTAGTAAATTCTTCAAAATATTTGGTGAGTACAGTGATGGCTAGTTGCACAGATTTGCCTTCCGACTTTTTTCTTTTTAACTGTAATAAAAGACACTCTTGTAAATCCCTGGCACCAATACCAGCAGGATCAAAATCTTGTATGCGTAAAACTATTTTTTCGATTTCTTTTTCAGATACTTCGATGGATTGCCTGAAAGCCAAATCATCTGCAATAGAGGAAAGGGCTCTTCGTAAATAACCATCATCATCTAAACTACCAAGTACTTGTTCCGCAATGGTATAATCACGTTCATCAAGCGCTAACATGCCTAGCTGATCCGTTAAAAGTTCATGAAAACTCGTTTCAATTTTTATAGGAATGACAGCATTGTCATCCATTTCAGGATAATTGTCATCCTTTAATTTATAGTCTGCAATTTCTCCATCATCATCTACAATAAAGTCAGTGTCGTCTGAAGGCTCGTATTCATCTAGTGGAGCGGGCTCGTCTTCTGGTATCTCAGACTCAAATTCATTGTCTACCTCTTCGCCAAATTCAATTTCTTTTTCGCCCTCTGCCATTTCGAGTGCCGGATTTTCTTCTAATTCTGATTGAATCCTTTCTTCCAAATTAGCCGTAGGTACCTGCAACAACTTCATCAACTGAATTTGCTGTGGAGATAGCTTTTGTAATAATTTTTGTTGAAAAGATTGACTTAAAGACATCCGTTAAATTCAAATAATTATAACACTTTAGCAATCGCTGCCAACATTTTTTCTCCCTTCTCTTTTATTTGTTCTTCTGTCCATAATAAACTTATGGCAGTAGAAATCGTGCGACTCATAATAGCGTCACTTTTTGCAAAAGACTGGGTTTGTAATGCCAATAATGCAGCTGTTTGCGCATCATGCAAACGGTTGAGGGTCGTAGCATTTTTTAAATGATCCCACTTGGTGATATAATGCCAGTTATTAGCATACCAATAAAAATTACCTGCAAAAACCCCTGCTTCTTTCAATGACTCGATGGCAGCTTTAGTGGCGGCTTCTGTGGGAAGCATCCAAGATAAAAAACTACAGCTGTCGCCGTCTTCGTCGGGCACAGCTCTAAAGGTGATGCCCGGCACTTGTTCTAAATAGCTGCGTAATAATTTGTTGTTTTTTCGCTGGATAGATAAAAAAGTATCGAGCTTTTTAATTTGCGCTAATCCAACAGCAGCGTGCAGTTCACTGATTCTAAAATTGTATCCAATAAATGGATGTAGGTCTGCGCCACGGTCTACGCCAAGGTGATCATGACCATGATCGGTGTAGGCATCGCATTTGGTATAAACATCTTTATCGTTTGTCATGACCACGCCGCCTTCGCCGCATGTTATTGTTTTTACAAAGTCAAAAGAAAAAGTTCCAGCAGCTCCAATGGTGCCTAATTTTTTTCCTTTGTACGTGCCACCAATACTCTGACAAGCATCTTCTAATAATATTAAATTGTAGTCGGTACAAATTTGTTGAAGCGCATCCATATCGGCCATGCTGCCGCACATGTGTACGGGCATCACACATTTTGTTTTGGGTGTAATAGCGGCTTTAACAGCGGCTGGGTCTAGGGTTAATGTTTCGTCAATATCCACCAAAACAGGTACCGCGCCAACGCTTAAAATAGCTTCAAAACTTGCCACAAAAGTAAAAGCCGGCATAATCACTTCGTCTCCAACACCAATGCCAAGTGCTGCCATCGCGGTGGTTAAAGCAGCAGTACCACTAGAAGTAAGTTGGGCATGATTACAACCAAAAACCTGCGTCACCGCCGTTTCTAGTTCTTTGGATTTCCAGATGCCTTTTCGGGGGCCATCAAATCCATATCGCATAAGTATTCCGGTCTCTAAAACCTCATTGACCTCTTTTCTTTCCTCGTCACCAAAAAATTCAAATCCTGGCATATACAATGTTTAGGCTACAAAGGTAAAGAACTTAGCCGCATCTTGTATTGGCATTATCTTTGCTTTATGAATCCTACCTTATTTTATTGTTACGACGCCTATTGTGGCTGGTGCTATGGGTTTTGTCCGGTTATCAAAAAAATAGCCGAAAACTACCCTTCTTTACAAATAGAAGTACTTTCGGGTGGCATGATACTGCCCGAAAAACCCGTTCCAATCAGCGCTACGGCTCATTACATTTTAGGCGCCTATAAAAATGTCGAGGAATTATCAGGTGTAGAATTTGGAGAAGATTACCTCTGGCATATCAAAAATCCCGAATTAAGTGACTGGTTCCCACATTCAGAAAAAGCGGCCATCGCGCTTTGCATTTTTAAGGAGTTTTATCCGGATCGTCAAGTAGAATTTGCCACTGATTTGCAAATAGCCCTTCATTATGAAGGTCGTGATTTAACAGACAACGAAGCCTATAGACACTTACTTGAAAAATACAGTATCGCCCCCGAAACTTTTTATGAAAAATTAGCGAGCGAAACCTACAAAGACCAAGCCCACTATGAGTTTTCACTGGTTCAACAATTGCAAGTAACGGGGTTTCCGTGCGTCTTATTACAAGTCAATGAATCCAAATTTCATTTGTTAGCGAGGGGCTATACAGACTATGAAACGCTACGCGCAAGACTTGATATAGCACTAGCAGAAGCCTCAAAAACGAATTAGTAGTTTTTTAACCTTATTTTACCTTTACTTTGCACAACGTAAACAAAGCATATGGAGTACAGTAATTTAGTATCAATCTCAGGCCTTAGTGGTCTATTTGAAATGGTAGCCAGTAAAACAGATGGCGCTATTGTAAAGTCGTTAGAAGATCAAACCACAAAGTTTGTAAGCAGCAGGGTGCATAATTTCTCGCACCTAGAAAGCATTGAAGTGTATACCGTTCGTGACAATATCAATTTGGTGGAGCTTTTTCAAACCATGTCTGCTTCAAAAGAAGCCCTTCCTTCAGAAAAAGACCCTGCAGCTGTTAAGGCTTACTTTAAAAAAGTATACGCTGACATGGATTTTGACCGCGTGTATCCAAGTGATATGAAAAAAATGGTAAAATGGTTTAGTATTTTAAAGGCTAATAACATTGAAATCAAATTATCTGAAGAGCCAGAAGAAGAAACGGAAGGATAATATATTAGAACCGATATTAAAAGTCGCAAAAGCTAGTCTTTTGCGACTTTTTTTTGCCCCTAGCTACCAATAAATTAAGAGAAATCTTACATTGTGACATACAATTGACAACCATGAAAAAATTCTTACTCCTTACTATTTTAGGATGCTCGATACTATCTAGTCAAGCGCAGCGTTTTTCTGAAAAATCAGAAGCATCAGAAGCCTGGGTAAATGCACAGTTCAATAAACTGACACCGGAAGAGCGCATTGCGCAACTCATGATTGTAAGAGCGCATAGTAATTTAGGGGAAGCACATGTAAAAGAGGTTACCGATTTAGTAAGCAAATTTAATGTGGGTGGCTTGTGTTTTTTTCAGGGTGGCCCTATTAGACAAGCAGTGCTTACCAACACTTATCAATCACTTGCTAAAACACCACTCATGATTGCCATTGATGGCGAGTGGGGATTAGGCATGCGTCTTGATAGTGTTATTAATTTTCCACGTCAACTCATGATGGGTGCTACCAATGATGCAAGACTGGTGTACCAATTTGGAAAAATAGTTGGCGAGCAGTGCAAACGTTTAGGCATACAAATAAATTATGCGCCGGATGTAGACATCAATAACAATCCAAAAAATCCGGTAATCAATGATAGAAGTTTTGGTGAAGACAAATACAAAGTAGCACAGTATGGCGTTGCATATATGCGTGGTATGCAAGACGTAAATATAATGGCTTGTGCCAAACATTTTCCAGGACATGGTGACGTTGCCGTAGACTCACACTTAGATTTGCCGATCATATTAAAATCTAAAAGTGCTCTGGACTCTTTAGAATTATACCCTTTTAAAGAAATGATAAAAGCGGGTGTTGGCAGTGTTATGATGGCCCATTTATCTGTACCTGCAATTGACACGTCTAGTAATTTGCCTACCTCATTGTCTAGTGTTGCTGTTCAAAATTTACTCCGCAAAGAACTTGGCTACAACGGTATTACTTTTACAGATGCACTTGAAATGAAAGGCGTTGCTAAGTTTTTTCCGAAAGGCGAAGCGTCTGTTCAGTCTTTAATAGCAGGCAACGATATGCTTTGTTTACCTGGTGATATTGCTGGCAGTATTGAAAAAGTAAAAGAAGCCATCGCAGCCGGAAAGCTAAGCTGGGATGACCTTAACGAAAGAGTTAGAAAAGTATTACGTGCCAAATATAATTTAGGCCTTGCTACTTTACAACCTATCGATACCACCAATTTAGCTGCAGACTTAAACGCATCAACCAATACACTCAAAGAAATGTTGGCCAAAAAAGCGCTAACTGTTTTAAAGCTAGAGAATAAAAAATTATTACCGCTCCACGCTAAAAAAACAAAGACATTATATGTAGGTATTGGCACTAGCAAAGAAAATAATTTTGCTACAGGCATGAAGGACAATTACAACGCAGATGTAGTATTATTTGATTTTACAGATAATACTAGCAAAGCCGATAGCATTGCTTCTTTAGTTAGCGGCTATGACGCTGTAGTAGTAGGGCTGCATAATTTTAGTAGAAAGCCAGCAAATAATTTTGGCATATCTCAAAATGCACTTGATTTACTGTCAAAAATTCAATCGAGCAATACCATTAACTTTTGTTTTGGGAACCCTTATGCAGTCGCTAATTTATGTGCCGCCAATAATGTAGTGGTTTGTTATGAAGACGATGAAATCACACAAAAAGCTGGCATACAATTATTACAAGGTACTACGCAACCAGAAGGAAAACTCCCCGTAACTGTTTGCGACAACTTTACGTTTGGAACAGGTATCGAAATAGCAAGTTATTTTGAAACAGCCGTACCTGAAGAGGTAGGTATGAGCAGCACTGGACTTCAAAAAATTGATAGCATTGCAAAAGCAGCCATTGATAGTGCTGCCATTCCAGGTTGTGTGGTATTGGTAGCTAAAAACGGAAAAGTCGTTTACAATAAAGCATTTGGCACTACCAATTATAATAACACAGTTCCCATGCAAACAGATATGGTGTTTGATTTGGCTTCTGTAACCAAAATATCTGCAACAACAGTTGCGATTATGAAACTGGTAGAAACAAAAAAAGTAAAACTCAATAAAACCATTGGAGATTATATTCCATGGGTGCGCGGGTCAGATAAAGCCTCTATTAAGATTTCAGATCTTTTATTGCACCAAGCAGGACTGGTTCCATTTATTTCTTTTTATAAAGAAGTTATGGATCCTTCCACCAACAAACCCTCTCCCAAATATTTTTCTACAACGGCTACACCTCAATTTCCAGTGCGTGTAGCTGAAAATGTTTACCTCAGAAAAGATTGGCAAGACTCTATGTATGCGCGCATCTTATCGAGCAGCAGACCTACAAGTGGCAAATATGTTTACAGCGATAACGATTTTATATTTTTAGGTAAAGTAGTAGAGTCCGTTACAGGCATGAGCCTTGACGCTTATGTAGCTGCCAATTTTTATGAACCACTTGGCATGAACAGTACCGGGTTTTTACCCAGACAAAAAATGCCATTAAGTAAAATAGTAGCTACAGAAGTAGAAGCACATTTTAGAGCTCAACAAACACACGGAGATGTGCATGACGAAGGTGCTGCTATGTTTGGTGGCGTTGCAGGACATGCGGGTTTGTTTAGCAATGCCTATGATTTAGCCAAACTATATCAGATGCTATTAAATGGAGGCGTGCTAAACGGCAAACGCTATTTTAAAAAATCCACCATTCAAAAATTTACAGCCTACAGCTCTACAATTTCAAGAAGAGGTTTAGGTTTTGATAAACCAGAAAAAGACAACTCAACCCTTAAAGAACCCTATCCTTCAAAAAGCGTATCGCCTGAAACATACGGCCACACGGGCTTTACAGGCACTTGCGTATGGGTAGATCCAACCAAACAACTGGTATACATCTTTTTATCAAGCAGGGTGTCTCCTACTAGAAACAATACCAAGTTTGGTAAATTAAACGTACGTCCTAATATCCAAGAAGCCATCTACAGCGCAATTCAATAAATTAGATTACCTTACTGCCATGCACTATTATTAAAGTGCGCGGCGCTCATGATATCCATTGCCATTGTTGATGATCACCGCCTCATGCGGGCTGGACTAGCCAATATGATTTCGGGTTTCAAAGGTTATAAAGTAACCATCGAAGCCGGTAATGGCATGGAATTTATAGCCTCACTCAAAAAAAATAAAGCGCCCAGTATTGTACTGCTCGATATTAATATGCCCGAAATGGATGGGTATCAAACAGCGCAGTGGATTAAGCAAAATTTATCCGATACAAAAATGATCGCGCTTAGCATGTATGAAAACGACTATGCCATCATACAAATGCTCAAAAATGGTTGTCATGGTTATTTATTAAAAAATTCGGAGCCGCTACTTTTGTATACCGCTTTTAATGAAATAAAAAAGTATGGTTATTTTAGTAATGATATGGTTTCAGATAAACTCATTCATTATATAGGAGACGAATCGGCGTTAAAAAAACAACAAGACCAAGTAAACCAACTCACCGAAAAAGAAAAAGCATTTATGGGCCTGGTTTGCACCGATAAAACCTATAAAGAAATTGCTGACATTATGTTTATTAGCCCCCGCACGGTAGACACTTACCGCGATCATCTCTTTAAAAAATTAGACGTTAAAACAAGGGTGGGGCTTGCGCTTTTTGCAATCAAAAATAACTTAGCAGTCATTTAGTTTTTATGAATTAATTTTAATTCATGTTCCCCTACAAACGAATTTTATTTTTTATTTGCGGCCTAGCATTTACAATGGTTGCTTTTGCTCAAGCACCACCTATTGGTAGCTGGCGCATGCACCTAAGTTATGCAGGTGTTATCGACGTAGTAAAGGGAGACAAACTATATGCCGCTACGAGTCAAGCAGTATTTAGCACAGACAATACACTCGGCTTCGAATACTTTAATAAATTAACGGGCTTATCAGAGGCTTCTATTGCTACATTAGGGTGGGATAGTCAAACACAGCAAGTGATAGTAGCCTATACCAACAGTAATGTTGATGTGATCAAAGGAGGTCTTGTAAAAAATATCAATGACATTGTTAGAAGTGCTGGTCAAAAAAAAATAAACGCTATTTACTGCGAAAATGGACTTGCTTATTTGAGTACTAGCATTGGAGTTATCGTTGCTGATCTTTCAAAATATGAAATCAAAGAGAGCTGGATACTAGGTGCTAACGGAAATACCCTAGAAGTATTTTCACTCACCAAAGACAATAACTTTTGGTACGCTTCCACTTCCAATGGCATTTATAAAACGGCAACTAGTAACACAAATTTGAGTGACGCTAAAATGTGGAGCTTATTGTACCCAAGCAAGGGCAGTGTTGTAAAAAAAATATGCAGCTCGCCAACTGGTCTTATTATAGAGCAAAATGATAGCCTACTTTTAGTTCAGCCAACTACTGTTTCAACTTTGTTTTACAGGCCGCAACAACAAATTAAATCATGGGCATACAACGAACAAAAAATTACCGTTGGCACCACAAGTAAACAAACTGGTCGTGCATTCATGCATTTAATAACACCAAGCACGTCTAGTAGTAGCGTTTTCGAACAAGCTGGCACTATAATACATCCAGCCGCTTGTACGTTATCTAATGGAATTATTTGGATTGGCGATAGTATTACTGGGCTTATTAAATTAGACCCTGCAACCAATAGCTTTTTAAAAATAATCCCTAATGGACCAGCAGGACAAATAACAACCGGATTACTGGCCATAAGCAACGCTGTATTTGCCGCTGGCGATGCCAAACAAGGTTTATTTGCATTTGAAAATGGAACTTGGCAAAAACAAAATGGCCTAGATAGCATCATGGCTATTGGAACCATTACGCAAAGCAAAATAGACAACACGGTTTGGTTGTCGACTGCAGGATCTGGCGTAGCACAGCTAAACAACAATAAACTCCAAGTTTTTAACCAGCGCAATAGTAGTTTACTAGCTAGTAACAATAATTTATGTTACACAAGTGGGGTAGCAATCGACACAAAAGGCAATAGCTGGGTTAGCAATACAGGCACTACTATTTCACTTCATGTTAAACAACCTGATGGCAAATGGACGGGCTTTACCAATCCATTTGGAATAACGGATGCTGGTAATATAGAAACCGATGACTACGGACAAATTTGGTGCGCAACAAAAAACGGAAATGGATTACTCGTTTATAAGCCAGGCAGTTCTATTACAAGTGCAGCAGACGACCGCTGGAAACAATACAAAGCAGGCACTGGTATTGGTAATTTACCAAGCAACCAGGTAAACTGTACCGCGCTAGATAAAAATGGTTTTATATGGGTAGGTACCGATAGAGGAATTGGTATTATTCAGTGCGCTGATCAGGTATTTACAACTGCAGGCTGCGATGCCCTTTTACCAGTTGTGCAACAAGATAGGTTTGCAGGCCTATTGTTTAAAGATGAAAATGTACAAACCATTGCAGTAGATGGCGCCGATAGAAAATGGATTGGTACAAAAAATGGAGTATGGCTCATTAGTGCTACTGGAGAAAAAATTATCTATAAATTTTCTACAAGCAATAGTCCTTTGCTTGGTAACGATATCTCTAAAATTTCAATTGAGCCAACCACTGGAGAAGTATTTATCTCCACTAATAATGGACTATGTAGTTTTAGAAGTACAGCTACAGAAGGTGTAACAACACAACAAAAGGTACTTGTATTTCCAAACCCTGTACCTCCAGGATACAATGGCAGCATTGCTATTAGAGGCCTTACACAAAATGCACTCGTAAAAATTACCACACTCTATGGAGCACTTGTATACCAGACAAGAGCACTTGGTGGTCAGGCTATCTGGGATGGAAAAAACACGAATGGCACAAAAGTAGCCAGCGGGGTGTATTTAATTATTTGTAGAGACGATAGTGGCGTAGAAAAAATTGCAACAAAAATTACGATTGTTCAAGGGAGGTAGTACGTTGCTACTTTTTTTGAAAATCGTAGAACCTTGCAACTACAAATTTTAAAGATCCTTGCTCACCTTGTGCTACACGGTACATTAGGCGCCTCATTTTACCCGTAGGCTGTTGCACACCATTTGCATCTTTTTCAAATAGTGGATAGGTACGCATTAAAATACCTTCTAGTAACATGTATTGATCTGAGCCTCTATATCCGTCACGTAGCCTCGGATCATCTAAAATATCTGGTAACACAATGGGCACTACCGATTTGTTTTCTTGAGAACTGATACCAATAACCGTACTTTTATTTAAAGAGTCTTTGGTGTTTACATAAAGTAATAAATCCGGAAAACCGTCTTTGTTTAAATCGTCTACTTCAGTGCCGGTTAATACGCCTTTAAAATCAAAACTAAAATCACGCACTTCATTTTCAAATCCTACTGGATTAATGGATATCGCATTTTTATCTCCAGATTTATTGAGACAATTAATACGGTAACCCGCCTTCCCTACTTTCATGGTGGTATCAATGCGACGACCTTGTGCCAGTAATGACATTGGAAGAAGCACAAGCACAAAAATGATAGAACGTACAACAATCAGGCGCATACAAACAAATGGTTTAGGCTACTAAGTTAAAAAAAATAACCGTAGTTACATATTCCTTCTATATTGTCCGCCAACTTCATACAATGCTGCTGTAATTTGCCCCAATGAACAGTATTTAACAGCCTCCATCAGTGATTCAAATAAATTTTCACCGGCAATGGCTGCCTTTTTTAAAGCTTCAATTTTTGCGGGTGCTACCAGCTCATTTCTTTTCCAAAATGCATGGAGGTTACTAATTTGTCTTTCCTTTTCAGTATTTGTGGAACGAATCACTTCTGTAGGTAAAATAGTTGGACTTCCTTTTTTATTTAAAAAACTATTGACGCCAACAATCGGAAGCTCCCCGGTATGCTTAAGGGTTTCATAATGCATACTTTCTTCCTGAATTTTATTGCGTTGGTACATTCTTTCCATCGCACCTAGTACGCCACCTCTTTCACTGATTCTTTCAAACTCAATTAATACCGCTTCTTCTACCAAATCTGTTAGTGCCTCTATCGCAAAGCTGCCTTGTATAAAATTTTCGGTTTTTGCTGCTCCAAGTTCTTTGTTGATGATGAGTTGAATAGCCATTGCTCTTCGCACACTTTCCTCGGTAGGGGTTGTAATGGCTTCATCGTATGCATTGGTGTGTAAACTATTACAGTTATCATAAATGGCATAGAGCGCTTGCAGCGTGGTTCTAATATCATTGAAATCAATTTCCTGCGCGTGCAAGCTTCTACCACTTGTTTGAATATGGTATTTCAATTTTTGTGAACGCTCGTTTCCTTTGTATTTGAGTTTGATAGCCTTAGCCCAAATTCTGCGGGCCACCCTTCCAATTACACTATACTCAGGATCCATTCCATTGCTAAAGAAAAAAGATAAGTTAGGTGCAAAATCATCGATATGCATACCCCTACTTAAATAATACTCTACATAAGTAAAACCATTAGCAAGTGTAAAGGCAAGCTGTGTAATTGGATTAGCACCTGCTTCCGCAATATGATATCCACTAATACTTACACTATAAAAGTTTTTGACCTGATGTGCTATAAAATAAGACTGCACATCACCCATTAATTTGAGCGCAAATTCGGTAGAAAAAATACAAGTATTTTGCGCCTGGTCTTCTTTTAAAATATCTGCTTGTACCGTACCTCGTACATTCGATAAGGCCTGGGCTTTTAAAGTTGCATATACATTTGGAGGCAATACTTCTTCACCACTTAATCCTAGCAACTGTAGTCCAAGTCCATTGTTACCTTCAGGCAAAGCGCCAGCATTATCAGAGACGTCGTAATGCGGTGGTTTTGAAGATCCATATTTTACTTGCAACGCTTTTTGAACAAGATCTTGCGCATTATTGTTTTGAATCCATTTTTCACATAATTGGTCTATGGCTGCATGCATAAAAAAGGCCAAAATAATAGGAGCTGGACCGTTAATCGTCATACTCACCGATGTTTTGGGATCGCACAAATCAAAACCACTATATAGTTTTTTAGCGTCATCGACTGTGGCAATATTAACGCCACTATTTCCAATTTTTCCAAAAATATCTGGACGCGTTGCAGGGTCTTCGCCATATAATGTAACACTATCAAAAGCCGTTGATAAACGTATTGCGGGTTGATCTAATGACACGTAATGAAACCTTCTGTTGGTTCTTTCAGGACAGCCTTCTCCTGCAAACATGCGGGTAGGATCTTCGCCTTCTCTTTTTAACTCAAAAACACCCGCCGTGTACGGAAATTTTCCGGGAACATTTTCTTGTAACTGCCACTTTAAAATACTGCCACTATCTTTATAAGTGGGCAGCATTACTTTTGCAATTTTACTGCCACTCAGTGATGTTGTAGTAAGTGGAATAGAAATATTTTTATCACGAATGGTATAGGTTAAAAAATCGGCGCTATATTTTTGAACCTCCTGCGGCCAGCTGTCAATGAGTTGTTTACAAGTAGGATCTAATGCAGCTACAATATTTTCTTTTTCTTTTGCAACAGCATCTAGTGCAGCTCCATTCTTATTTTTTTCGAGTATATCAAGTGTTCCTTCTAACTGATACAACTTTGTAGCAAGCGACGCTTGCTCCATCACCCAAACGTCGTAAGCCCTATTGCTAGCAGCTATTTCAGCCAAGTAACGCACTTTGTTAGCTGGAATGATAGGCGCTTGTTTTGTTGCTTGTAAAGCATTCTCGGTTTCCAATTTTGAACTAGTAGAGGGTGTAAATACAATGCCTGTTTTAGCAGCTACTGTTGTAAAAATTAAATCTACTAGTTTGTGAATACCCGGATCATTAAACTGCGCCGCAATGGTACCCACTACAGGTAAAGTTTCATCTGCAGCATCCCACAATTGATGACTTCTTTTGTATTGTTTTCTTACATCGTGAAGCGCATCCTGTGCGCCAGATTTATCAAATTTGTTCATGCAAATAATATCTGCATAATCAATCATGTTTATTTTTTCGAGTTGTGATGCCGCACCATATTCTGGTGTCATAGCATACATACTCACCGAACAATAATCCACAATCGATGCATCACTTTGTCCAACACCCGCAGATTCTAAAATAATAAAATCATACCCAGCTTCTTTGCAAATATTGATGGCACCTGATACATGCTTACTTAATGCAACATTTTCTGACCTAGTAGCCATACTGCGCATATAAGCCCTAGGATGCGCTATGGCATTCATTCTGATGCGGTCACCAAGTAAAGCACCGCCTGTTTTTTTCTTGGATGGATCCACAGAAATAACAGCAATGGTTTTATTTGGAAAGACGTGTAAATAACGTCTTACTATTTCATCTGTGATAGAACTTTTACCTGCACCACCTGTTCCTGTAATACCTAAAACGGGAACTTGGTTATGGATGTTTTTTATTTCATCGGAACTGTCTTCATTGTTTTCTAATCGCGTAATTGCTCTCGCTACTTTACGAACATCAATGGGACCTCCAAGTGTAAACGGCTTATTAAAATCTCCTTTATTTTCTACTTCAAAATCAGATGCAGCTATCAGTTCACGAATCATGCCCTCGAGTCCCAAACGTCTGCCATCATCCGGTGAATATATTTTTGTAATACCATATGCGTGCAACTGTTCAATTTCTTCGGGTAAAATGGTTCCGCCACCGCCGCCAAATATTTTGATATGTCCATATCCATTTTCTACGAGTAAGTCTCGCATGTAACTAAAAAACTCGATGTGACCTCCCTGATAACTTGTTACAGCGATGGCTTGTGCATCTTCTTCTATGGCGCAGGAAACAATTTCTAATGCTGAACGGTTATGACCTAAATGAATAATTTCAGCACCTTGGGCTTGTAAAATGCGGCGCATAATATTAATAGAGGCATCATGACCGTCAAATAAACTAGCAGCCGTTACAATTCTAATTTTGTGCTTGGTGTTGTTCTTCATTGCTACATCGGATTCAGGCGCAAAAATAAGATATAAATCACAAAATATTAACAATTGTTAGTTTTTATATACTGGCAAATATTTGATTAACTTAACGTTATAAATTACCATTAAAATAGACCTATGCAGTTTACCGTATCCATACAAGAAGAAGGGGAATATCAGGTAGTGGAACTCAAAGACCAAACCACTGGAACAAGTGCACAAGTCTATTCATTTGGCGCACTGCTGAATGCATTTACTATCCCAACAAAAACTGGACCTTTTAATGGCATCGATGGATTTGAAAATATAGAAGATGCTATTAACAATTGTACAGCAGGGTTTAAAAGCTCAAAACTAAGCCCGTATGTATGCCGCTTACAAAATGGCAAGTACCGTTTTGATGAAAAAGATTATACCGTAGAGGGCTTTTATTTGGGTGAGCATGCGATACACGGATTATTGTTTAACGCTCCCTTCCAAATTACGCAAACAAAATCAACAAACTTAGAAGCATCTGTCATTTTTAGCCATCATTATAAAGGCACAGATACAGGCTACCCATTTCCGTTTACTTTACATATAAAATGGAAACTTACGAGTGGTAATAACCTTCAGGTATTAACCACCGCAACCAATAACCACAGCAGCGCCATTCCTTTTTCGGATGGATGGCACCCCTATTTTACGATGGGTGAAAGCATTGATAGCGCTACACTTTCGTTTTCGACCAACAAACAGCTGGCATTTAGTGAAGACTTGTTGCCTACCGGACAAATTATAGAAGACAACAGATTTATTGATGGGCAAAAAATGGAAGGTGTTGTTTTAGACAACTGTTTTTTTCTAGATAATAATACTGAAACCTTACCAAATTGCACACTAAAAAATGACGCCGTAACATTAACTATTACGCCCGACAAACATTATCCGTATTTACAAATTTATACGCCACCGCACAGAAAAAGTATTGCAATAGAAAATTTGACAAGCGCCCCTGATAGTTTTAACAACGGCATTGGACTACTCATTATTGAGCCACACCATACCATTGAATGTTCTACGACCTATGCACTTCATGCAAATGAATGATTATAATTCAGCAACAGCAGTTGTACTAATTTCTACATTCACACCCCTTGGCAATCCTTTAACAGCAAAGGTTTCACGCGCAGGAGGCATATCCGTAAAATAACTTCCATATACTTCATTTACTTTTGCAAAGAGCGACATATCGCTAAGTAAAATGGTGGTTTTAACAATATGATTAAATGAAATTTTTGCTTCCGCTAAAATGGCTGCAATATTTTTCATTACCAAATGTGTTTCTTCTTCGATACTGGTTGTTACGGTTTCGCCTGTTGCAGGATCGAGCGCAATTTGACCACTAATAAAAATAAAACCATTGGCTTTAATAGCTTGGTTGTATGGACCGATTGGCGCAGGAGCCAAATTTGTTTGGATAACTTCTTTAGACATCGTTTTATTTTAAAGTTTAAGCAAGTTGATGATTTTCTATGAGTTTGCCAACCTAAATTTGCAATCATACCATCAACCAAGCGCAACATGGCAACATTTTTACTCATCTATACAGCAACAGCTCATGCTAGTGTTTGTATTAGTAAAGATGGGCAAGTGATTGGACAACTAGAAACCAGTGATCAAAAAAGTCATGCTAGTTTTATCCAACCTGCCATTGACGCCCTTTGTAAACAAGCAGGTATTGATTTACAAAATATAGATGCCATCAGCGTTAGCATGGGTCCTGGTAGCTACACGGGCTTACGGGTAGGCATGGCAACCGCAAAGGGAATTGCCTATGCTATAAACAAGCCACTCATTGGTATCAATACCCTCCAAATAATTGCTGCAGCTGCAAAAACCAATCATCCCAACCACCATTCAGCAATCTGCGCTCTTTTAGATGCTAGACGGATGGAAGTATTTACAGGTATTTATGCGCATAATTTAGAACCACTTACAAATAGCACTGCCCTTATATTAGATGCGCAATCCTTTGAAAATGAGCTCGCCAGCGCACCATTGTTGTTTGTAGGAGATGGCGCCGCTAAATTCAAAGACCTATGCAATCATCCAAATGCTATTTTTGATACAACCCTTAGCTACAGCGCATCTGACATGATTGCATTAACCGAAAAAACGTTTGATATTGCCGATTTTTTAGATCTAGCTTATAGTGAACCCCTCTATATCAAAGCCTTTCATGATACGCGCAAAGCTTAATTAAAACCCTTATAGGCTTTTTCTAAATTAGAATAATTTATTATAAGTTATTTCTACATTATCATTTTCTTAGTGTATCTTCACATCGCAATTAAGTTTATTAACCCCCCAATAACTCTTTATTGTCATGAGCAACTCATTACAATCCGTGGTTTTAAATAATGGAAAAGTGCCTGTTAAGGTAGATTTTTTGCATGCCAAAAAAGCTGCCCTCATTTTACGCTCCATTAACCACAAGCTTCGTCAACAAATCATCAAATTACTAGACGAAAGTCAGAAAATGACGGTTACCGAAATCTACGTAAAACTTAGACTCGAACAATCTGTGGCATCTCAACATTTAGCTATTTTAAGAAGAGCTGGAATCGTTGCAACCACTAGAGAAGGCAAGTTTATTTTTTATTCTGTTAACTACACGCGTTTAGCAGAAGTCGTTGGATTTGTGGAAACACTAGTAGGCTAGAATTTTTATTGAAACATGTTTGTACAACAACTGTATACTGGCTGTATTTCTGAAGCAGCTTATTATATTGAAAGTGAAGGTGTAGCTGCTATCATTGACCCATTAAGGGACATTGATGCATACCTACAACTAGCCAAACAAAGAAACGCTACCATACAGTTTATTTTTGAAACACATTTTCATGCAGATTTTGTTTCTGGCCACTTAGACTTAGCCGCTGCCACTGGCGCAGCTATTGTTTATGGACCTAACACGGTAACAAAATTTAATGTAACCGTTGCAAAAGACAACCAAGTATTTCAGATAGGCAAAGCGCGTATACAAGTATTACATACACCCGGTCATACACTTGAAAGTAGTTGTTACTTACTTAAAGATGAAACCGGAAAAGATCATGCCGTATTTACAGGTGATACACTTTTTGTTGGTGATGTGGGCAGGCCCGATCTAGCACAAAAAGACAACGAAATTACCATGGAAGATTTGGCCGGTATGTTATATGATAGTTTACACGGAAAAATTATGCCACTCGCTGATGATGTGATTGTATATCCAGCACATGGTGCAGGAAGTAGCTGCGGTAAAAATCTAGGATCCGAAACCTTTAGTACCATTGGTACACAAAAGCATACAAACTATGCTTTGCAAGCGCAAACAAAAGATGATTTTATAAAAGCTGTTACCGATGGCCTTGCAGCACCTCCTCAATATTTTCCTATCAATGCGAAAATTAATAAAGAAGGATACGAAAGTTTAGATACTGTTTTAGCAAATGGTTTAAAAGCATTAAGCGTTGCTGCTTTCAAAGAACAAATAGCCACATTTGAACCTGTTATACTAGACACCAGAAATGCGGGTGTATTTACGCAAGGGTTTGTTCCTGGATCCATAAGCATTGGACTAGAAGGACGTTTTGCAGAATTTGCTGGAACCATTTTACCTTTTGATCAGGCCATACTTTTAGTTTGTGAACCTGGCACCGAAAAAGAATCTATTGTACGATTAGCACGTGTTGGATTTGAAAATATTATTGGTCATTTAGATGGCGGTTTTAAAGCCTGGGAAAACGCGGGTGAAACCATCGATTTAATTATTGATGTAGAAGCAGACGAGCTTGCCATGGACATTCCATTTGACCCAAATATGGTCATCGTTGATGTTCGCAAAACTTCAGAATTTGATAAGGGCCATTTAAAACAAGCATTAACCATTCCGGTAGAAGAATTAACAGATCCTGCTAGCATGGCTAATTTTGACGACAATCAAAATATATATATTCACTGCGCAGGTGGTTATAGAAGTGTTATCGCCTCTTCTCTTATTAAAAGACAAGGCATACACAATATCAGAAATGTTGTAGGTGGTTTTAAAGCGATTAGCGAATTAGCTGATAAATTTGAGATCGAAGAAACAGCAATTGCAGAAGAAGTAAAAGCCTAAGAAATTTAAATCCCTAAGAACTTTAAATCATTAAGTGCGCGTATTTTTCCGCCTCTTCTGTCCATTTCCATCTACGATGACTCCACAAATAATTAGAAGGTCTTTTGCGAATGGCTCCTTCAATTTTTTCTATCAATAATTTTGTTAGTGCGCCTTCTTTAAAATAATTAGGAGAAGTGGTAACAAGTTCTATCTCTGCTTTGTAATAGCCTCTTTTAACCGGATAAAAATCAACAAAAACAACGGCTGCATTGCTAGCACGCGCTCCTTTTTCTGGCCCTAAAACAAAAGGGGCAGGTTTGGTAAAAAACTTTGCCCAAAATGCACGATCTAACCTGCCAGGGTTTTGATCAGCAACAAGGGCTAGCGTATACCTGTCTTTTGCATACTGATGAAAATTGTTTCGAAATTCAGATGCAGGAATTAAAATAGTGCCAAAACGACTTCTCATCTTGTGCATGATTTTATCCATTACTTTATTGGAAAGTGGCATGTAAACGCCAATAAATGGATAAGCTGATTTTTCGGCAATACCAAGGTTTGCAAATTCCCAACTAAAAAAATGGCCGGCAATTAATTGCACGTTTTGTCTAGTCGCATATAAATCATTCAGCACTTCAATATTTATAGAGAACCTTTTATTAAATTCTTTCTTGCTCATGCTAATGAGCTTGATGGCCTCAATAAACGTATCTACAAATTGATGGTAAAATGCCTTTTCAATTTTTTTTCTTTCGATGTCTGATTTTTCTGGAAATGCAATCAGCAAATTTTGGCGCACTACTTGTTTACGGTATCCAATGATATAATATAGGATGGCATAAATGCCATCAGATAAAATATACAATACCCGAAGTGGGAGTAAAGAAATTGCATAAAATATGGAGTAAACAACAGTATACATATGCAAGTTTTTAAGCCGGATCTACCCAAGCTTCATTGGCCTTTAATAATTGAATGAGCTCATCTACTGCAATATCACTATCTACATTTTTTTTAACCACTTCTTTGCCCTTATACAGGGTGATTTTACCTGGCCCGCTTCCTACATAACCAAAATCGGCATCCGCCATTTCACCGGGGCCATTTACAATACATCCCATGATGGCAATTTTTACCCCTTTTAAATGATTGGTGACTGCTCTAATTTTTGCAGTCGTTTCTTGTAGATCAAATAAAGTTCGGCCACAACTAGGACAAGAAATATATTCTGTTTTAGAAATACGTGTACGTGTTGCTTGTAAAATAGTAAAGGCAGTTGCATTAATAAACGCTTCTACACTTGCATTGGTGATATAATTTCTGCCGCTGGTATCTTTAGAACCTTGCGCAGCTTGATGGGCATAACTATTCGCTGTTAAACCTAAACAAAGGCCATCTCCAAAACCATCTAACAGTAAAGCGCCAGCTTCTGTAGCAAAATGAATCAGGTGCTCATCTGTTGTATTCCAGTTGCTATCAATAGTAATAACAATGGGGTTGTTAATATTACGCGATTGTAACTCGATGCACATACGGCGCATGGCAGGCATAGCATTTTTATGTTTGCTACTTAGACACAAAATAGCTGTAGTATCATTTGCAACTGCTTCTAGATGCGTAAAATCATTGATAGGTGTTTCATCACTAAAGCAATCAATCATAACAAAATTTTGTTTTGCATGCTTGCTATTTTCAGTGTCGTAACCAGCTATATCATAAATTGGAAAATATTTTTCTTGATCTTTTGCAGTAGCCCATGTTGCAGGATATACAATCACCTTCAAAGTGCCGGGTAAATTAAAATCAAGCATTTGATGCCCTGTAAAAATATAATCAGCTGCTTGATCTCCTATGTTCCACTTGTCGGTATCAGCATTGTATGCGTATCCAATAGAAGCTAAATGCGCTGGTGTGATTTTTTCTATTTTACTAAAATCTGCAATGACAATGGGCACTTGTGTACCTCCTACATTTGAAATAGGAATGCTTTTTCTACGCTTGTATACAAAGGGGTCATACGTCATTTTTTGAACCGCCGGAATGATGCCTGAAGTAGTATTTGCAGTTTCGGCTGCGTATCTTTTAATGAGATCTTTACAAACAGGAATTTCAAATTCAGGATCTTCTGTTAAACTAACGCGAACCGTATCTCCAATACCGTCTTCTAATAAAGTGCCAATACCTGCTGCGCTTTTAACACGTCCATCTTCACCATCACCCGCCTCCGTTACACCCAGGTGCAAAGGATAACATTCATTAAACTCATGTTGCATTTGCTGAACGAGTAGGCGGTATGCTTGCACCATCACCTGCGGGTTACTCGCTTTCATGCTAAGCACTATGTTGTGGTAATTATTGGCCCTGGCAATACGCAAAAACTCCATGGCACTTTCCACCATGCCCATGGGCGTGTCACCGTATCTACTCATGATTCGATCACTGAGTGATCCATGGTTGGTGCCAATACGCATCGCAGTTCCATGCTCTTTACAAATAAGCACGAGTGGTGTAAACCTCTCCGTAATTCTTTCTATTTCTTCGGCGTAATCTTGATCGGTGTAATCTATGAGTTCAAACTTTTTTTTGTCGACATAGTTACCCGGATTAACGCGCACTTTTTCTACTATGCGCGCTGCAATTTCTGCAGCATTGGGTGTAAAATGAATATCAGCTACGAGCGGTGTGTTGTACCCCCTTGCGCGTAGTTCATTTTTTATATGGAGTAAATTTTCTGCCTCTTTTTTGCTCGGTGCTGTAATTCTAACCAGCTCAGCTCCTGCCTCAATACATCTAATAGCCTGCTCAACGGTTGCCATCGTATCAAGCGTATCGGTGGTGGTCATAGTTTGAACACGGATGGGATGACCATTGCCTAGTTTTAATTGACCAATGGTTACCTCACGCGTTATAAGGCGGCTGGTTTGCGTTAATGAATTACAGTACTGTTGCATCATACAATTTGTTGTAGCGAGATTATCTTTTTCCTTCAAAAAAACCTTGCTCTTTTAATATCGCATTTAGTACAGTGAGTCTAGCATTTTTTAGATCCACTGTAGCAGGTCCTTCTATTTGTAATACAAAAAAGTAGGGGTGTTTGTTTTCTTCAATCCATCCTACCACCCATGCAATAGCTTGTCCATTTGATTTGTAACCAAGGCCTGTTTTATAGCTAATAGCATATTGGGTATTAGCGGTTTGTAACATCACTTTTTTTACAATCTCTTGGGTGCGTTTTTGAAAAGGTAACTTCCCAAAATATAGTTTTTTAACAAGTCCAAGCTGTTCATCTGGTCTAATGGTTAACGCGTTGTTCAACCAAAAAGAATCTACTGCTGTCCCTATTTTTTTATTGCCATATTGTAAGCTATCTAACCAGTGTTGCATGGTGTCTTTTCCAATTCTACGAGCCACTTCTCTAAAATATGGTACCACAGATTGTTTAAAGGCAGTATCCATGCGGATAGCGCCCAAACTGTCAATGTCAATGGTCATTTTTTCATCAACAATTTTACCGGTTTCAAGTCCTACTAAAGCATTTACAATTTTAAAAGTAGAGGCAGGTGTAAAACTTGAATCTTTAAACTGCGGCAAATTATAAATATAAAATTGGCCCGTTGCATTATCATAAAGTCCAAACGTTCCGGTCACGCCCGCTTCATCAAAATATTTTTTATAGCTATTTTGAATGGTAACATTATTAGGCGAACAACTTTGTAGCAATACAATTACACTTAATGCAACTGTAAAAAACGAACTGCTTATTTTAAATAAACGCATGGCTTAATTTTATACAAAGAAAAATTATTCTTTTTCGATACTAATTAATTCTACATCAAATACAAGAAGCGCACCTGGACCAATTTTTGGACTTGGAGAACTGTCTCCATATGCTAAATCTGAAGGAACATATAATTTCCACTTACTACCTACGGTCATAAGTTGTAAAGCTTCTTGCCATCCTTTAATAACGCCATTCACAGGGAATACAACAGGTTCGCCACGATCCACAGAGCTATCAAAAATACTACCATCTAACAAAGTTCCATGATAATGACATTTTACTTTATCTGTTAACTTAGGTTTTGTTGTGTCTGCTCCTGCTTTAACTACTACATATTGTAATCCTGAAGCGAGTGTTACAACTCCTGGTTTTTTTGCATTCGCTGCTAAAAATGCTGCTGCTGCTTTTTTAGCACCCGATGATTTTTGCTCGTTTGCTTTTTGCACAAATTCACCAATACATTTATCCAACACTGCTTCTGGAAGTGCGGTTGCTTTGCCAGTAAATACATCACCAATGGCACGGTATAAGTTGGGTAAATTAATAGCATCAAAACCTTGTGCCTTTAAATTTTGTCCGATACGAACGCCAAGCGCATAACCAGCACTATCTGCACCATTTTTAAACACTCCCATAGGCTTTAAAGCAACGGTAGGTTTTACGGGCGCTTTTGCAGCTGTTTTAACTTGTGCATTGGCACCAAAAGAAGCGAGTAATAAACAAATAAAAATACGTTTCATGTATTGTTTTTTAAGTATCAAATGAAAATAAATAATTAGTCGTTGAGCAAAGCACTTACGGCATTACTAGCAATAGCAAAATTAAAGCCAGCAAGCACTTCTTGCATCATTTTTTCAATTTTATCATTACACAAATTACCCATACTACCTTCGTGGGTATGGTTTAAACTGGTGCTATAGTTAAAATTACCATTTTCGATGGCCATTCCTACTTGCTTGTAAGCATCTCTAAAAGGCACGCCTTGTAAAACAAGCTTATTTACTTCTTCTACACTAAATGCATATTTATACTTCTCATCGAGCAGTATGGTTTCTTTAACCTGAATCGATTCAAACATCAATTGCGCCATAGAAAGGCAATCCTGCAGGGTTTTAAATGCTGGAAATAAATGCTCTTTTAGTAATTGTAAATCGCGGTGATAGCCAGAAGGTAAATTGGTGGTCATGAGCATCACTTCGTTGGGAAGCGCCTTTATGCGGTTACAATGTGAACGGATCAGTTCAAAAACATCGGGGTTTTTTTTATGCGGCATGATGCTTGACCCGGTGGTAAGCTCGGCAGGAAAAGCAATAAAATCAAAATTTTGATTTAAATACAGGCAGGCATCCATACTCATTTTTGCAAGGGTGTCTGCAATATTTGCAAGAGCCATAGCCGTGATACGCTCTGCTTTACCTCTGCCCATTTGAGCATACACTACATTGTAATTTAAATTTTCAAAGCCAAGTAGCACTGTAGTAACGCTTCTACTAATCGGAAATGAAGAACCATAACCCGCAGCAGATCCTAGCGGGTTTTTATTGACTACTTTATACGCACTTTGTAAAGTAATTAAATCATCTACCAAACTTTCGGCATAAGCGCCAAACCAGAGTCCAAAAGATGATGGCATAGCAAGCTGCAAATGCGTATAGCCTGGTAGCAAATGATTTTTATATTTTTCACTTTGGGTTTGAAGTAGCGTAAAAAAAGATTGAACACTACCTACAAGCTCCATGATTTCATGACGTAGGTATAATTTTAAATCAACGAGTACTTGGTCGTTTCTACTTCTGGCGCTATGAATTTTTTTACCTGCATCCCCTAGCTGCTGGGTTAATAAGAGTTCTACATAAGAATGAATATCTTCTACACCTACAGGTAATACAAAGCCTGGTGCGATAACCTGTTTATAAATATTTTTTAATGCAGCATCTATTAATTGCGCCTCCGAAGACTCTACTAAACCTACCTGTGCAAGCATACGTACATGTGCAAGTGATCCTAGTACATCAAAGGGTGCGAGCATGGCATCAAATGCCGGATCGTTTCCAACTGTAAAATTTTCTACTGCTGCT
>JAGWVE010000080.1 GCA_018971025.1 Bacteroidota bacterium
CTTTTACTCTATGTAGCCAACTGGCCAGAAAGGCGCAACCGAGCCTGGAAAACCTTACTGTGCGCGCGTGCCATAGAAAACCAAAGCTTTGTAGTGGGCGTTAACAGGGTTGGAAAAGATGGACATGAAATAAACCACAGTGGCGATAGTATGATTGTAGATCCACTGGGTCAAGTACTCTATTACAAAGCCGACGATGAAGATATCGTATACATGGAATTAGAAAAAAATGTAGTGATTGAAGCTAGAGAAAAATTCCCGTTTGGAAAAGATGCCGACTCGTTTTCTATTGAGCTTTAATTTGTAATGATTTTTATTTTCAAATCACTTTAATAACATTTCATGTCTGAATATATTTCTGCAAAGTCACTATTTACGGGAAACGAATGGTTATATGAAGTTGTTGTAGAAATAAAAGATGGAATCATAGCTTCGATTTCAAAAGAGAAGTATGATGCAAATGCAGCATTACCGTATGTTGTTCCTGCATTTATTGATTTACAAATTTATGGCGCCGATCAAAAATTATTATCTGAATTTCCAGACGCAGATTGTATTCAAAAAATATATGAATACTGTTTAGCAGGTGGTGCCGCTTATTTTCAGCCCACCATTGCTTCACAATCTATAGCTGTTATTTACAAAGCCATTGACGCCGTTAAGGCTTACAAAAGCAGCGGTGGAAAGGGTTGTATAGGATTACACTTAGAAGGCCCTTGGATCAATACCATTAAAAAGGGGGCGCATAATAAAGATATTATTCATGCGCCAACAGTTACCGAATTAGAAGAAATATTGGCTTACGGTAAAGAATACATAAGTATGATTACGCTAGCGCCAGAAATTTGTGATCCGTATATTATTGAAATCATACAATCACATGGTGTTGTTGTGTCGGCGGGGCATAGCAATGCAAATTATGAAACAGCTACAAAGTTTTTTGATAACGGCATTAGCGTAGCTACGCATTTATTTAATGCCATGAGCGGTTTTTTACACAGAGAGCCAGGTATGGTGGGTGCGCTATTTAATCATCCACGCGCCATGAGTAGTATCATTGTAGATGGACATCATGTAAATTATCATGCAGTTAAAACAGCTAAAAAAATAATGGGCGACCGCCTATTTTGTATCACAGACGCTGTAACCACCACAAATACTGGTTTTTACAAACACAACTTGGTTGAAGATAAATATGAATCGGAAGGAACGCTAAGTGGCTCTGCGCTGACACAGTTAAAATCGGTTCAAAATTTAGTAAACCATGTAGGGCTCGATTTTGCAGAAGCCGTTAAAATGTGCAGCGTATATCCGGCGCGCGTAATGCAAAAAAAAGAAATAAGTGGCTCTATAAAAATAGGAGAAGCTGCTGCGCTTGTTTGTTTAAATGAAAAAATGGAGCAGATTAAAATAGTAGCCTCTTAATTTTTTTGCTGAATCATTTTTTTTACAGTCTCTAATTTAATATCAAAACCCTGCTTGATTGCATAAGAGCTAGGATCTACAAGCACTTGAGGCATAATGCCCGTTCCTTTAGGCCTTGTTTTATCCATGACTAAGCGGTATAAAGGAAGTCGAAAAAGTAGCTTTGAGTTGGGCAGTTTAATATTAGGTATCATCATAGCAGAATTACCATAATAACCACCACCGGTTTCTTCCCCAACAATTGTTACATTTTTTTGCTGCATGAGTGGTGATATAAATAAGGTAGACGCCGAGAACGTATAGCCCCCCTGCAAAATATAAACGCTTCCATCAAAATGATTTTTTGTGATGGGTGCATAATAATGTTTTTCAAATCTTTTGAAATGAAATTTTCCGTCCGCTTCTTTTTTTGAAATCACTGACTTAGCGAGGGCGTAATAAACCACAGAAAAAAAACTAGACAGCGGCACATTACTAATACCCCTATTACTCGCTGCTACAGTATCCGCTATTTTAAAAGAATGATCTGCTATATATTGAGAAAGGCGCGTAGAATTTTTAATATTACCACCACCGTTACTGCGTAAATCAATCACTAAATTTTTTACACCCCTTGTTTTAATGGTTCTAAAACTTTGGCGTATAAATTTTCTAAGCCCCGAACCGGAAAAGCTGGTAAGGTTCATAAATGCAGTATTACCGGTACTATCCACTAAGAGTGTCCACTTTTTGGGAGCTACCGGCTTGGGCTTTTTGGGATTACTACTAGCAGTAGATTCTAAAAGACTGTCTTTTTTAGGTTTTGGAGGAACGTAGGCTGCAATACTTGTTGTGGCAGCGTTACCGGCACTATCGATATAAGATATTTGATAAACGCTATCTGCGTCACCAAATTTAGCTTTATACCAGCCAGAAAAATTATTAGTGAGTACTTGACTTTTAAAATTAATGCTATTACCGTCCGTACTCATAATGCTATAAATACTATCTACCAAAGGCTTTATGGGTAATTGATTGATGGCTGTAACAATGGTTCCTCTTTTAAATATACTGTCTTTGGTAAATAAGTTTCCAATCACTACCGCCGAGTCTTTCCATACTTTTAATTGAAGTGGAAACTGCGGAAACCTATAAGCAGCATACTGCTTAGTAAGTTTGGGAGAAAAGTGAACCGATGTATGACCACACTTAATATTCGCTAAATACGTGGCTACTACATTTTTAAAGTTCCAGGCAGTCATAGAATCTTTTACAGATGCAACTGCTGCTGAAAAATAAAAATCCATGCTATCTTTTGGTGTGTACCAATAAACGCTAGGATGGTTTTCTTCTAGGATGCTGTGCAGTGTATGCAAATCTTTAATAAGTAAGGCTGGCGCTATTTTGGGAGCTTCTGCTAATTTTTTTTGCGCCATAACGGATAGCCCAAAAAATAGACAAGAAATAAACAATACGAGTTTATAATTATTACCGCCGCGCATACTTTTTTATTTACAATTATGCCTCTTTAAATGCCGTCCAACCCTGTGCAGTGATATCAAATGTATTACCACCCTTGGTTAAAAGTTTTGATCCTTCATTGATATCTACTACATAACCAATCACGCTGATGTCTTCGTTGAGTGTAATTTTATCGTGGTCTTCTTGTTTGAGTGTAAAAAGTAGTTCGTAATCTTCGCCACCATTGAGTGCACACACTGTTGGATCTAGTCCAAACTTAAAGGCTGCCTTTCTAGATTCGTCAGATATAGGAAGTTTTTCTTCGTAAATTCTACAGCCTACAACGCTTTGCTTACACAGATGTAACACATCACTACTGATGCCATCGCTTACATCCATCATGGCAGTGGGTGTAATATTATTTTCTGCAAAAAATGAAATGATTTCTTTGCGCGCTTCTGGTTTTAGAAGCCTACCAACAATATAACTTTCGTTTTCTAAATCAGGTTGTATACCTGGGTTTTCGAGATAAATCTTTTTTTCTCTTTCCATCAGCGTTAATCCTAAAAAGGCACCGCCTACATCACCGGTTACACAAATTAAATCTCCTACTGCTGCGGTACTTCTTTTAACAAATTTATCAGGTGCTACTTCTCCAATCGCTGTCACTGAAATCACAAATCCTTTTTGAGAAGAAGAAGTGTCGCCACCCACTAAATCTACGCCGTGCTTTTCGCAAGCAATATGCACCCCTTCATAAAATTCGGTAATGGCTTCTACACTAAAGCGGTTGCTAATACCAATGCTAATGGTAATTTGAGTAGGCTGCGCATTCATGGCATAAATGTCCGAAAGGTTTACCATCACTGCTTTATAGCCCAGGTGCTTTAATGGCGTATACATGAGATCGAAGTGAATACCCTCTAATAATAGGTCGGTGGTCACTACGGTTTGTTTTCCAAAATGATCGATGACCGCGGCGTCATCACCCACCGATAAAACGGTAGAAGCGTTATGCGTTTCAAAATTTTTGGTAAGATGTTCGATCAATCCGAATTCACCAAGTGTTGTTATTTCTGTTCTTTGTTCGCTCATGTTGCAATTTTTTATTGTACCGGTGCACCATTGATAACCGATAGTAACTCGTTATGAATTTGTCCATTGGTAGCCAATATATGCGGTTGATATACGGAGTAATATTCTCCTTTATAATCAGTCACTTTTCCACCTGCTTCTTCAACCATTAAAAATCCTGCTGCACTATCCCAGGCTTGTAATTTGTGTTCGTAAAAACCATCAAAGCGACCAGCAGCAACCCAGCAGAGGTCAATGGCAGCGCTGCCTAGCCTACGCACGGGTATGCCTTGTCTAATTAATTTTTCGAAGACTTGCAAAGGTCCATTGGGTGTATCTAAATACGTATACGGAAAGCCCGTTACAAGGCATGATTCAATTACTTTGGTTTTTTTACTAACGCTAATTTTTTTATCATTCAAAAATGCACCTTTTCCTTTTTCAGCAAAATAAAATTCGTTGATGATTGGATTGTAAACCGCCCCCATGATAATAGTGCCCTCTTTTTCTAGTCCCACACTCACACAACAAATAGGAATTCCATTTGCAAAATTTACAGTGCCATCGATAGGATCAATAATCCATTTGTATTCCGATGTTGTTGCTATTTCACCTGTTTCTTCACTTAAAATAAAATGATCCGGATACGCCGCCTGAATGACACCAATAATGGCGCGCTCTGCAGCATGATCAGCCTCTGTTACCAAATTGTTAACCCCTTCTTTGTGGCTTATTTCAAATGCCCCATTAAAAAACCTTTGTAACTCCGCAGCTCCGGCCTTTGTAGCAGATATCAGTGTTTCTTTTAACATAGCGCAAAAGTAACGAAGATGCGGCCACTATTCAAGTTTTGTATCAATTTGCTTTAGCTTTGTAACATGGCCCTATTTAAAATAAGCCTCTCCTCAAAAACGATTAGAGAAGAGCAAGATCGTGTTTTAAAAAAGCTTATCCGAAAGGCAAAAAGTACATCCTTTGGAAGGAACTACCAGTTTGAGGCTTTATTAAATGAAAATAATATTGCTTCTGCTTTTGCCACTTCCGTTCCAACATTTAATTACAATAGAATTTACAAAGAATGGTGGAGTAAGAGTATAAACGGGGAGTCCGATGTTTGTTGGCCTGGAAAAATTCAATATTACGCTTTAAGTAGTGGAACTTCCGAGGCTGCAAGCAAATATATTCCTATCACTACAGCGTTATTAGCAGGCAACAAAAACATTATGGTTCGTCAGCTGCTAACTTTAATGCACTATAAAAATATTCCATATGCCTCAATTGCCAAAGGATGGCTTACCATTGGTGGCAGTACAGACTTACAAAAAGGAAATGGTTTTTATGCTGGCGACCTTAGTGGTATCACTGCAAAAAAGGCGCCACTTTGGTTTAGACCTTTTTACAAACCTGGTAGAAAAATTGCCAAAGAAAAAGACTGGCATAAAAAGCTGGAAGAAATAGTTGAAAAAGCACCCTCATGGGATATTGGTTTTGTAGTAGGTGTTCCAGCATGGGTTCAAATGTGTTTTGAAATGATTATTGAACGTTATAAACTCAATAACATACATGAAATGTGGCCTAACCTAGCATTTTATGGACATGGAGGAATGAGTTTTGAACCTTATAAAATTGGATTTGAAAGACTTTTAGGAAAACCACTTACTTACATTGAAACCTATTTAGCAAGCGAAGGATTTTTAGCTTATCAAGATCATCAAGATGCAATTGGAATGCGGCTTGTAACCGACGAACATATCTTTTTTGAATTTGTTCCTTTTAATGAAAAAAACTTTGATGACCTGGGTGAACTCAAAGAAAATATTAGCTCCT
>JAGWVE010000002.1 GCA_018971025.1 Bacteroidota bacterium
GAAGAAAGTGCGATGGTTTTATTAAAGCCCATCATTAAGCCTTCTCCCTCTACATATTTGAAAGAAATATTTGCTACGTGTGGTAAACGGTGCTCTTTGCTACCATTTACATAAGACTCATCAATTTGTGTTAAAGCCGCTTCCAGCTTATCTCTTAGCTTGCTCAAGCGCTCAGCGTCAGCTGCCATTTCTAGTCTTGCAAGTTCACATGCTTTACCAAAACCAACAATACCCGGTACGTTTAAGGTACCACTGCGCATGCCTCTTTCGTGTCCGCCACCGTCCATTTGAGCAGTTACTTTAACACGTGGATTTTTACGACGTACATACAATGCACCAATTCCTTTAGGACCATACATTTTATGTGCTGTAAAGGCCATGATATCGATACCATCTGCGTTAACGTCTACAGGAATTTTACCCACTGCTTGCACTGCATCTGAGAAAAATAGTACACCATGCTTTTTAGCAATCGCGCTGATTTCTTTAATAGGTTGCACCACGCCAATTTCGTTGTTGGCATACATGATCGCAATTAAGATGGTAGTTGGCTTGATAGCAGCTTCAAGCGCTGTTAAGTCAATTAAACCATTGGCAGCTACTGGTAAGTAGGTTACCTCGCCCCCTAAATGCTCAATATGTTTACAGGTATCTAACACAGCTTTGTGCTCGGTAGTGCAGGTAATGATATGGTTTCCCTTGCTGGCATACATTTCATACACACCCTTGATACCAAGGTTATCACCCTCTGTAGCACCCGATGTAAAGATGATTTCTTTAGGGTCCGCACCTATTAGTTTTGCTACTTGCTCACGTGCATAATCCACCGCTTCTTCGGCTTCCCATCCAAAAGGGTGGTTACGGCTCGCGGCATTACCAAAATGCTCTGTAAAATAAGGAATCATAGCCTCTAAAACCCTTGGATCCATTGGGGTTGTGGCGTTATTATCTAGGTAAATAGGTAACTTCAACATAATTTGAGAAATTTGCTTGACTTATAAACACGAAAGTACTGCAATAGGTTTATAATTGCGGGCGAATAGGGGTGTAAAACCTCATTTTTTCTCAATTCGTAAAAGCAAAAATGGGCTCGTCATGAAAAAAATTGAACATATTGGAATTGCGGTCAAAAATTTTGAAGTTTCGGTGCCATTATACGAGAAATTATTAAACACAAACTGTTACAAACAGGAGCTGGTTGCTTCCGAAAAGGTAAATACCGCCTTTTTTAAAGTGGGCGAAAGCAAAATTGAGCTTGTATGTTCTACCGATCCTGAAGGGGTAATTGCTAGGTATATCGACAAAAAAGGGGAAGGCATCCATCATATTGCCTATGAAGTGGAAGACATTTATGCCGAAATGGCCCGAATGCAAGAAGAGGGCTTTACCCTACTCCAGGATGCACCCAAAAGAGGTGCCGACAATAAATGGGTTTGTTTTTTACACCCAAAAGATACAGGTGGTGTGCTTGTAGAACTTTGTCAAGAAATTATTGAAGCGAAATAAATATTTAAAGCGCTAATTTTTCTACAGCTACTTGCGCAGCTACTTGGCTCGCATCTTTTTTATTATAACCTTTTCCTAAGGCAATCACTTCACCGTCGATGGTAACATGAATGGTAAAAAGTCTGCGCGTCCCTTCCATTTTTTCTTCTACTAATTCAAAGTCTAACACTTTTCCATTTTTACTAGCCCAGCCAATTAATTTATTTTTCAAATTAATATCAATCTGTTCTAAGTCGTCTACAAACATATGTGGTATCACAATTTGTTTGAGTACCCAAGCCTGTGTTTTAATATAACCCTGATCGAGATAAACCGCTCCCACCAATGCTTCTAGTGTGTTACCAAAAATTTGACTTCCTTTTAAAGCGTTGTCAAATTTATTGTACATGGTTAATTTTCGAAGACCCATTTTTAATGCAACATCATTGAGTTGTTGCCTGTTCACCATTTTACTACGCATCTCGGTTAAAAAACCTTCGCCTTTGTAAGGATATCTTTTAAATAAATAATCTGCAACTACGGCACTTAATACAGCATCGCCTAAATATTCTAATCGCTCATTGTTTGCCTCTGCTGTTTCTTTTACAGAACGGTGGCTTAATGCAGTAGAGTATAAGAGTAATTTACCTGGTTTAAAACCAAGTACATTTCTTAATTGCTGATCAAAACTATTTGATGATGAAGAGGAAAAAAGTTGCTTAAAAAACTGCACAACTTAAGCTATAAATTTTTTCACAATTACACAAGCATTGTGTCCACCAAATCCAAACGTATTGCTTAATGCCGCGTTCACCACTCTTTTTTGAGGGGTATTGAAAGTGAAATTAAGTCTTGGATCTAGGGTAGGATCGTCTGTAAAGTGATTGATCGTAGGCGGAACAATATCATGAATAACAGACTGAATACAAGCAATGGTTTCAATAACACCGGCAGCACCTAAACAGTGGCCCGTCATTGATTTTGTTGCAGAAATATTGAGTTTGTATGCGTGCTCACCAAATACACCAGTAATGGCTTTTGTTTCGGCGCCATCACCAAGTGGCGTAGACGTACCATGCGTATTGATATAATCAATCTCGTGTGGCTGCATGCCCGCATCGCTTAAGGCAGCGCGCATTACATTTAATGCACCAAGCCCTTCTGGGTGTGGAGCCGTTAAATGGTAAGCATCAGCGGTAGCACCACCACCAGCAATTTCACAATATATTTTGGCACCACGTTTTACAGCGTGATCATAATCTTCTAAAATAAGGGCGCCTGCAGCTTCTCCCATTACAAATCCATCTCTGTCTTTGTCGTAAGGACGGCTAGCAGTTGCTGGGTCATCGTTGCGTTCACTCATGGCTTTCATGGCGTTAAATCCACCAATGCCCGCTTCACCAATTACGGCTTCGGCACCTCCTGCAACAATAATATCTGCTTTTCCTAATCTGATGGTATCTACCGCGCAAACAATACCATTGGTACTAGATGCACAAGCACTTACCACTGCATAGTTAGGACCTCTAAATCCATGACGCATGGAAATTTGTCCGGCAGCAATATCTAAAATCATTTTTGGAATGAAGAAAGGATTGAAACGAGGTGTTCCATCTCCTGCGGCGAAGTTTGATACTTCTTCCTGAAAAGTTACAAGACCTCCAATGCCACTTGCAAAAATGACACCTACACGGTCAGGATCTACATTGTCTTTTGTAATACCCGCATCAACAACAGCTTGGTCGCTGGCTACAAGGGCAATTTGAGCAAAACGGTCTAATTTTCTGGCTTCTTTACGATCCATAAATTCGGTTGGATCAAAGCCCTTAATCTCACACGCAAAACGTGTTTTAAATTTAGAAGCGTCAAAAAGAGTGATAGGTGCTGCCCCTGAAACGCCCGCTAATAAATTGTTCCAATAATCATGTAGATTATTTCCAATAGGTGTTAGCGTTCCAATTCCTGTAACAACGACTCTTTTAAGTGCCATAACTTAAACCTGATTAAGTGATAATCCGCCTTTCAAAGCTTGTGACTTTAGAAAGGCGGATTAAAAAAATTATTCCTAAATAGAATGCTTATTTAGCGTGCTCTTCCAAGTAGGCAACAGCTTGGCCAACTGTAGTAATGGTTTCAGCCTGCTCGTCTGGAATAGAAATGTTGAATTCTTTTTCGAATTCCATAATTAACTCAACGGTATCGAGTGAATCTGCACCGAGGTCATTGGTAAAAGAAGCTTCATTTGTAACTTCAGCTTCGTCTACGCCTAATTTGTCAACGATGATTTTCTTAACTCTTGTTGCGATGTCTGACATTGTAAAAGGTTTTGTTTACGGCGCAAAAATATACTTTTTGTTAAATAACCAATCTTTTCGGACATTTTTGTTTCCACAGACCAACAGCTCAATTATTCACAATAGACCAACTTGAGCGTAAAATCATGAAAATCATGCCTATATTGTAGCTAAAGCGTCAGATATGTCATTAAAAATAATTGAATTTGGCTCCCCTTCTTACCAAAAAATGGTGGAATTAAGGTTCCAAATACTGCGTCAACCACTTGGTCTCACCTTTAGTCAAGCCGATTTAGACAAAGAAAAGGATGATGTTTTAATTGGTTTTTTTGAAGACGATGATTTGGAGGGCTGCTGTATTTTAACACCAGAAAATAAAACTAACATCCGTTTGCGTCAAATGGCGGTTGTGGATGGCTTACAAGGAAAGGGAATTGGGCGAGTAATCATGAATTTTGCCGAAAATGTAGCGAGGGACAAGGGCTATAAGATATTACATATGCATGCCAGAAAGTCGGCAGTTGGCTTTTACCAAAAGCTAGGCTATCAAATTGTTGGTGAAGAATTTGAAGAAGTAACGATTCCGCACTTCGAAATGCAAAAAGCTTTGTAAATCTTAGGCTCCTATTTTTTTATTGAGTAGCCCTCTTAGTTCGTGACGCATATTGTCGGGCATACCTTCTTTAGGTACAATAAAAAAGGATTTCGCATCAAAATATAAATGGAAAAAATGCGGGCTTTCAAAAAACTTGGAAAACTTTTCCCAGCCCCAATGCACTGACCCTCTAGCATTTGAGAGCGTTACCTGAGCATCTGCAAAATCGATGGTAAAAGTATCTTTAAAGGTGGCTGCTTTTTTATAAATAGAATGTGGCATGATGTACCAAAAAGTAACCATCATTACCAGCCACAAAATAGAACCTAATAAAAACGGTTCTGGTCTAATTTTTTTTGAATAAAATAATGCAGCAGAAACAATTGCAAACACGTTAATAAGTATCACCAATAATTTTACGCCCCTGTCTTGAACAAAATGATAACGTACGCCTTGTATCACTTTATTTTTTTCGTAACTAAATGAATGCTGCATATTTGAATAGATTAAGCCAAAAGTAACTAATTTTAATTATGTCAGACACCACGCTACATAAAATAGCCGCAGCACTAGGGCTTAGCATCTCAACAGTATCAAGGGCCCTTAAAGGACATCCAGACATTTCGGTGCAAACCAAAAAAAAAGTATTAACGGCTGCAGCTAAATTAAATTACTCACCCAATCCAAATACGGTATACAATGCGGTAAGAAGTAGCCACTTTATTGCTCTTTTTATTCCTGTTACGCCTTCTACTTATTTTCAAGAATTTATACATACCGCCAACCAACTTGCCGAACATGCAGACTATAGTATTTTGGTATTGCCACTAACAAATAACACCGTCAGCACTACTGCTCAAATAAAATTTTGCAAACAAAATAAAGTACATGGCATCATTATTTGTCAAGATCCATTACAGCCTACTAATCCAAAATTTAAAAAAATAAAAGAGTTGGGCGTTCCCGTCATTGTGGTAAATGGTACCGTACCAAGTACAGGCATTCATTATTTTAAAGAAGATATTGAATCGATGGCGGGTATGGTGGCCAGTAAAATTGTGGAACAAAATAAACATCAAATTTTAGCAATTTTTGACGAAGCCCCTTCTGTTAAAACAGAACAAATATTAAATGCCTTTATTGACAAAGTAGCAGCACTCGAAAAAAATGTAGCCGTGGTGTATGCTGCGTCAACGCCTGAATCAAAAAACATTTGCACAAGCGCAATAGCTGAGGCAAAATACGATGCTATTTTTTGCATGAATGACGCGCTATTAATTGGAGCTTGGCAGGCCCTAGAAGCTAGCGCGCAAAAGATCCCTTTATTTGGCATAAGCGACGGCGGTGGACTACCCGCCATTTTACCGCAAACTGTTTCCTATGCGCATTATAGTGGCATTCAGTCTGCCAAAGAAACACTATCATGGCTACTGCGGGTAATGCAAGAAAAAACGCCTCCCACCGAACACACGCTTACCATGATATGGCATCAAAGTAAGGCCTAATTTTTAGGGTAAAATTTGCATTTTTAAGCTCCTAAAAGATACTTCATTGCCATGGTCTTGTAGCAGTAAACGACCTTTGGGTGCCATGCCAAAATTAGGCCAATTGGCATATTTACTTTTTGCCACAAGTGCATAAAAATATTGCTCGCCTCTTTTGTATTCGAGCATTTTCCATCCGTTTAAAAAATGCGAAACTGTTCCATCTTTTGTTACTTTAATCATGCCTCTATTCCAATCGCCAATTTTATGTCGCGCACGATTTTCTTTTACGGATGGAATTAAATCATAGAGTGAACCAAGTGTTCTATTGCCTATCGATCCCAATTTAGCATCCGGATGCAGCGCATCATCGAGTATTTGATATTCTAAACCAATTGCAGAACCTGCATTGTTTTCTTTTTCTGTAACAAAATACTTTACACCACTATTAGCACCAGGCGTCATTTTAAATTCAAATTGAAAAATAAAAGCATCATATTCATTTTCTGATACGATATCACCACCATTGGTAGACTCTGCTCCATCCGACGATAGTACTGTTAACAGGCCATCCTGTACCTTCCAACCTTTTTCCGGAAAACCTGACTTGTAGGCGCCTCTCCAACCGTTTGTAGTTTTGCCATCAAAGAGCAGATGAACCCCTTGCATTTTTTCTTGTTGAGACACATGATTGGGAAGAAGATTTACCACAAATGTTGGATCGAGTGGCGTTGGTTGTAAATGCGTGGTTTGTATTTTAATATTTCTCCATCTAATTTTTTTACCAGCTTCTTCTGCTTTACCAATAGAATGCACTTGCAGCGCAATAAATCCAGCAGGCGTCATGTCATCCACTAAGCTTGCCACCGGTTTACCATTTAAAAAAGTACGCATGCTATTGCCAATACATTCGATACGGCAAGTATTCCATGCTTGAAATTTAAAAAGTGTTTTTGCAGGCTCGTTATAAGATACTGGATACAACCAATCTCTTCTACTTTCATCATATATACCTGCTGTCCATGCTCTGGGCGATGGATCTATTTCATATTGGTATCCATGCACCCTGCCGTTTAAATAATCAGGCTTGCTTTCACTTCTAAACTGAATACCCGAATTCATGATATCGTCTAATTTGAATTCCAGTTCCAATATAAAATCGCCGTACGTTTTTTCGGTTACTAAAAAAGAATTGGGTTCTCCTAAAACCGTAGCCCCCACAATTTCACCATTGATCACTTCGTATTTAGCTTTTCCATTTAATTGTTTCCAACCAGTCAGGTCTTTACCATTAAATAAAGGCGTCCAATTGCCGGCTTTATTGGTTTGAGCCATCGTAACTCCCAAAACAATGGTACATACAAGTGTTGCGAGGAGCGCGGATTTAAGTGTTTGCATAACAAGGATTTAGCTTCGTAAAAAAGAATGCTTTAGCTAATTTATGGTTTTAGGCCGAAGGCATCTAAAAAATTTGCGGGAAATACATGGGGTAAAAAGGGGTCTAAAATAGGGGATCGTGGGCAAAAGTGCTAGCTTGTTATGATATGCCCTTGAAGGTTTCAAAATGCAGGTTACTTATTGTAGACGATGACGAAGTAAACAGGGCTTTACTTCACTTTTTGCTGCAATCATTTGACTGTATAACTTCAGACGCTATCAATGGCAAAGAAGCCATCAGGCAATTAGACCTTGTTAAAAGCATTCCCACTATTATGCTCCTCGACCTTAATATGCCCGTTATGGATGGCTACCAGGTTATTGATGTCATAAAAAATAATAGGGAAGCATACCCACTTACCCGCATCATTGTTATTAGCGCCACCAGCTTTACAAAATTTAAGCAAAGAGAAAACCCTATTCATATAAGTGGCTACATAGAAAAGCCTATTAACAAAGCACAACTAATGCAAGCAATAACAGAAACAGCTAAAGAAGTAATAGAACAACAACAAGTATTAGTAAATATAAAAGTCAAATAATATGGGGGTGCAAAATAGCTTGATACAATCCTTACAAAACGAAAATGACTTTTATAAGCAACTGCTATTTAATATTCCCGCCGATATTGCCATATTTGACACAGCCCATAAATATTTGTACGTTAATAAAGTGGCGCTTTCCACGGGTGATAGCCGTCACTGGATCATAGGAAAAGACGATTTTGAATACTGTACCCATTTTAACAAACCCATCGAGCTTGCCATTAATAGAAGGTCCTATTTTACAGAGGCTTTAGCAGAAGGTACACAAGTTGAATTTGAAGAAATCAACAAAGACAAAGACGGTCATCCAGTTTTTAATCTTCGAAAATTTTTTCCGGTAAGGGATCAAAATGGGCACCATGATTTTGTCATTGGCTACGGCATTAATATCACCAATATTAGAACTCGTGAAAAATTACAAATAGAACGCGAAAAAGATTTTAGGCACTTAATTGATGCCATGGAGCAGCTCGTTATTGTTTGTACCCATGATGGTCAAATAACATACGCCAACCCCATGTGGAAACAAATAGCAGGTACGGGTACAAAAAACGTACATGAGGTGCTTAAAAGTAGCGGTAAGCATTTTGTAAAAAATTGTTTTTCTTATTTAGCTTCTGGAAAATATGTGTATCCCAACAAAATAGCCTGGCTACAAGACGCAAATCAAAAAAAAGTAAGGCTAAGCTACCATTTTGCCCACTTTACAGACTATGATAACAATAAGCCTCAACTGGCTATGTTTTTTACCAATATCACAGATATTATTAGGGCACAACAGGAACATAAAAAAGGAGAACGAGCAGCCCGCAGGCTAAGTCAACTAAAGTCAAATTTTATCAATTTGGTTTCACATGAATTAAGAACACCCTTGTCGGTTATATTATCCAGTGCCGAAATACTTGAGATGCAAACAGCACAAGTATTTCAAAAAAATCCAACTGCAGCCACAAAGCACCTCACCAGAATTGTACACCAGGTCGATAAAATGACCAAACTACTCACCGATTTTTTACTCGTGAGTAAAATAGAATCTGGCAACTTATCACTACAGCTAAGCCACTGTAATGTGGTATCTATTTTACAAAAAGTAGCGCATGAATCTTTCATGCCCTACAAAGATGGCAGACAAGTTTTAATAACCACAAAAGGAATTCCAAAAACACAAATTGCAGACAGCAATATGCTTCAAATGATATTTGAAAATATACTATCCAACGCATGTAAATACTCGACTGGTAAGACAGCACCAAAAGCCCAGATTAGATTTGCTAAAAATAATTGGACTTTACTAGTAACAGATGCAGGGATTGGCATGCCAGAAAAATATAAAAAAGAGTTGTATACCGCATTTGTTAGGGGCAGTAATGTTGGAAACATTGAAGGGACGGGTCTTGGACTAATGCTGGTTCATTACTTAGTTCAACAGCACTTAGGACAAATTCAAATAAAAAGTACCATGCACAAAGGCACGACCATTCTAATTCGTTTCCCATACAATACATTCGAATGAAAAAAATATTAGTTATAGAAGACGAACATGATATATGTGATTCCATTAAAGAAATTGTTGAAATGGCAGGCTATGAAGCTACTCCTGCAAGCAATGGAGCTGCCGGACTTATGGAACTCATGCACCACCATTACGACTTAATTATTTGTGATGTTATGATGCCAGAAATGGATGGCTTTTCTTTACTAGCTACCTTAAAAAAAGATCCTTCCTTTGTTACCCCATTTATTTTTTTAACTGCAAAAGTCCAGGCAAATGATTTACGCGCTGGCATGAGCCTAGGCGCCGACGATTATTTACACAAGCCTTTTAAAAGCAAAGATTTACTAGCCGCCATAGAAACCAGGCTTTTTAAACATGAAAAACTAAACCAATTACAGGCGCAAAAAGCCGCTATGCTTGAAAAAACAATCGAACTCATGGTTGGTCACGAATTTAAAACACCCATGAATGGCATTATTAATTTCAATGCGCTTATTGCCGAAAATGCATCAAGCCTAAATAACGAAAAATTACAAAGCCTTTGTAATTATTTACAAATTAGTGCCGAACGTTTACTTACTACCTATGGTAAAATAAATACCTATTACAATCTGCAAAAAGCAGTTCATGTCTCTGCTTTAGCTGACGACAATCATTTAGATCCACACCATATTATCGACTCCATTAAAAGCGTGATACACAAACAAAACCGGACCAATGATCTTGTATTTCATGCGCCTACCCCTGCCCTCTTTTTTTCTACTCTTATACATGAAGCTGTAAAAGAATTGATTGAAAACGCTTGTAAGTTTTCTGAAAAAGGCACGCCAATTATTGTTTCAATAACCACAGAAAATCTAAGACATAAAATTAGCGTCACCAACCAAACATCGCATACCAACGCTACTGCATTAAATAATTACCGATTATTTGAACAACATGATAGAGCATCCAATGAGCAGCAAGGTCTTGGTATAGGACTCGCTATAAGCAAACTAATTACAAGTATGCACAACGGCAGCATTGAGTTTATAGATACTGAAAAAAACACCACAGAAACTGCTACACGCAGTATTGAGGCAATCATTTATTTGCCAATACAAAATTTAGAAAAGATATAATCGAGTTGATCATTATTGGTAATCTCTCCCGTAATAAGCCCTAAATAATGGAGGCACTGTCTAATATCGAGTGCGAGTAAATCTCCGGTAATTTTTTGATGAAGGCCTGCATTTACATCTTCAAGCGCTTCACTTAATTTAACAAGCGCTTCGTGGTGTCTTGCATTGGTAACCACCGTAGATTCGGCATTGATATCGCCGTCAACTGCTTTTGATACAAGTGCATTTTTAAGTGTATCGATAGCTGTTTTATTTTTTGCTGCAATGCATACAACGCTTTTCATAGTTGCAAGCTTAGCTAATGCATCAGCATCAATGCTGTCAATTTTGTTTGCGACAAGCACATGCTTAATGCCTGTAGCAGTAAGCTCGTTAGCCACTAATTCAATATCTTGAAGGCTGGTTGTTTGCGCATCAAAAAGGTATACCACTAAATCGGCGGCATTCATTTTTTCTAAACTTTTAGCAACCCCTAGCTGCTCTATCACATCATCCGTTTGCGTGCGTATGCCAGCCGTATCAATAAGTCTAAATAATACACCATCAATATTCATCACCTCCTCAATGGTGTCACGTGTGGTGCCAGCAATATCGCTCACAATGGCTCTGTTTTCATTTAAAAGAGCATTGAGCAGTGTAGATTTTCCAGCATTGGGTTTTCCTATAATGGCGACTTGCACGCCATTTTTAATTACATTGCCAAGTGCAAATGAATCTACGAGTTGCTTTGTAGCATTTTGCAGATTTGAAACCAAATGATGAAGTGCAGAGCGGTCTGCAAAAGCAACGTCTTCTTCTGCAAAATCAAGTTCTAATTCTATGAGTGCCGAAAATGTAATGAGCTGCTCACGTAGAGCTGCTAAATCATTGGAGAAACCACCACGCATGGTATGAATGGCTGCGCGCTTACTTGCTTCCGAATTACTGGCAATTAAATCTGCAACAGATTCTGCTTGTGCCAAATCTAATTTGCCATTTAAAAACGCGCGCTGTGTAAACTCACCCGCTTTAGCAAGTCTTGCGCCGCGCGCGGTAATAGATGAAATAATTTGCGATTGTATATATCCAGATCCGTGGCAACTAATTTCGATAACGTCTTCACCAGTGTAGGATTTGGGTCCTTTAAATAAAGAGAGCACAACTTCATCAAGTACTTTACCCTGATCCTTTAACATACCCACCACAATGGTGTGCGAAGCTTGTTCCAATAGATTTTTAGAAGGAAACAAATCGTTGAGAATAGAAAAAGTTTGCGCACCACTCACCCTAATAACGCCAATGGCACCCATACCAGGGGGCGTAGCAAGTGCTACAATGGTATCATCCCAATCTATTACATGACTTGCCACTTGCTTAAAATTTTATCAAAAGTACACGAAATGAAATGAAAACAAAAAGCCACCGAAATTTCGGTGGCTTTTTGTTAGATACTTGTTGTATCAAATTATTCTTCAGAAACCATGAATGTAATAGATTGTCTGTGACGATAAATTACATTACGGCCGTTTTGAACAGCTGGTTTCCATGATGGTCCTTTTTTGATTACACGAACTGCTTCGTCTTTAGTTCCGTAACCAGGATCATTTTCTGCTTGTACTTCAGAGATACCGCCGTTTTTGTCAACGATAAATGATACAATGACAGTGTATTTTCCTGGAGGCGCTCCGTTGTCTACTGGTAAATCACGATTTAGGTTACGCTCTAAGTATTTTGCCCATGCTGGAAGTCCACCAGGGAATTCTGCAGGGATTTGTACCACGGTAAATACCTTATCGTAATCTTCTTCTTTTGGCGCTTCTACCGTACCAGTACCTTTTTCTACTGGTGGCGCTACAATACCATCATCTTTAGCACCTTCTTGGTTAATGGTACCAATTTTGGTGTCTTCCAATTTTTCAACCTCTTTGATTTCATCTTCAGGCTTTACTTCTTCATCCTTCACAATTTTAGGAGGGGTGAACTTAGCCATTTCGATTTTTGGAGGTTCTTGTTTTGGTGGTGGTGGCGGTGGCGGTGGCTCTGGCTTTTTCTCTTCTTTTACATTTTCCAAATTAACGTCTTCAACAATAATTTGAGATTTGCCTTTAGAAGATGAATTAGCAACGATAGAACCAACGAACAAAAGAAGGCAAATGGCAAAAGTACCAGCTAAGGCAATTTTGACACGCTTTTCGTAGGTACGTCTTAAATCATACGCACCATACGCTTTATTTTTACCCTCGAATATAATATCGAGGATATCCGCTGTTAATATTTTGTTTACGTCCATGATCGGTTCTTTATATAATTAGATGTAGAATGCTAATATTTCCATATTAGTTTCCAGCTGCAGCATTTGCAACTGATATTCTTACGAGCTCTTCTTCTTGCTTAGAGATATCAACTAATGCATAACGCTTTAACACGTTAATGGTCATTTCGTCTAAGATATCTACTACGTTTTTATACGTGCTTTCAGAAGATGCTTTTAACACCACTACCAAATCTTTTTCGGGAGTACGGCTTTTTTTATCAAGCAATACTTCACGAATACCAGAAAAGTTAGAAGACTTAAAGTTAGAAGCGGTATTATCAAGTTGTCCTTCGTAGTAAAAAACAGTATTGTCTTTTCCTAACAAAAGCGTGATAACGCCTGATTCTTTGGCTTTGTTTTGTTCTTCCGGATTTTCAGCATCCTTTGGTAACATGAGTTTCAGCGCAGTTGGCTGACTCATGGTTGTGGTGAAAATAAAAAATGTAATGAGTAGAAAACCCAAGTCAACCATGGGTGTTAGGTCTACACGGGTAGATAGCTTCTTCCCTTTTTTGACCCCGGGGCCCTTTTTATGACCCCCGCCACTCGATGTATCCATTTCTGCCATGATAATAGCATTTAATTTTCGTGAATGATTTGTTGTCTATTCTTCTCTCTTCTCACCCGACATTGTCAGTTTCCACAATTCAGTTCCGGTTGGCACGCTTTCAGGATTTGTAATCATTTGGAACTTCTGTTCGTCGTTCTTTTTGAAAGCATCGATCACCGCTTTGAAAGCAGGAAACTTTGAAGCATTGTCGCCTTTTAATAAAAGATTCATTTTTTTACCCATGTACGCATCTTTAATAACACGTATCCAAGTATTTAATTGATTGTCTGTAGAATCTTTTACAGGAATACCTGGTAAGAGGTCTCCTTTGCGCTTTTCTTCAGGGATTTGAAGGAATGAAGCAAGGCCACTAAATGGAGCACCATAAAAACCAGCTTTTTTAAACGCTTGCACGTTTACGCCAAGGTTCATGGTGGTATTTAGAGAATTTGCCACTACTTCTTTAATTTGTTCATTATCCAGCGTAAGAAAAACTTTTCCGTCTTTGTCAATTGTTATCAAAACAATGTCTTTATCTGGTGCCACTTTTGCTGCTACCGAACTTGGTGTGGTAACTGCAATGGCTTCTGCAGGTTTAAACTTTGTTGTTAAGATAAAGAACGACAATAGAAGGAACGCCACATCACACATAGCCGTCATGTCTATGTTTGTGCTCTTACGTGGTAATTTGGCTCTTCCCATTGTTATTAATTTATTAGGTTCTCAGATTAAGATTCAAAACTTTGTGATTTACATACTAGTTGTTACAACTATTTGTAGTTCGCAGCAAAGCTTTGTGTTAATGTGAAACCAGATTCATCAATACCATAAGTTACAGCATCGATACGCGTTGTAAATACGTTGTACATGATGATCGCTACTGCAGAAGTACCGATACCTAAAGCCGTATTATAAAGGGCCTCAGAGATACCTTGAGATAATTCACGAGCAGCTTCTCCACCACCTTCGTCACCTAATTTAGAGAACGAACGAATCATACCCATTACCGTACCTAATAGACCTAATAAGGTTGCTACTGATGCGATAGTTGATAAGAATACTAAGTTCTTTTCTAACATTGGAAGTTCAAGTGCTGTTGCTTCTTCAACTTCTTTTTGAATGTTTAATACTTTTTGATCTGTAGTAAGCTCGTTATTAGAAATCATTTCTTTGTATTTCTTAAGACCAGCTTTCATTACATTACCTACAGAACCTTGTTGCTTATCACACTCAGCTAACGCTTTTTCAACGTCTTTGTTTGCTAAATGATATTGCACTTTACGTACAAACTCAGCAATATTTCCAGTGCCAGAAGCTTTAGAAACGGTTAATAATCTTTCAATTACGAAAGTTAATACCGTTAATAAACAACCGATAAGGATAGGTACAATGATACCACCTTCATACATTTTTGTAAAAGTTCCTTTTGGTCCTTTGTGGTTAGGCCAAAACCAATGACTAGCATCTGGATCAGGAGTTGTAAAGTTAGAAGCGCTTCCTAAAAGTACGCGCCAAATAAGGTAACCGCCAATGATACAAGCAATTGGAGCGATTGTTGCAATTAAGTTACTGCTTTTGTTAGGTTGTGCAGTTGAACTACTTTTTGCAGCTGTTGCTGTTGGTTTTGTCTCAGCCATGATTCGATAGATTTTTTGTTTTTTAAATAATTAAAACCGATTTAAAAATTTGTCCCTACAATGCTAATTAAAATATCGTTTTAAACATAAAACTTTTTCAAATAAACCCTTAGGGGCTTACAAATTAGGTATTTTATTGAAATGGCCAAATTTGGTTATAGAAATTTAATACAGAGGCTGGTAATAAACCGCTTATAACCTCAGTGTAAGAGCCTTAATCTTTGGAAATCCACAATTTTTCACCGATTTGTTTAATTTATTTTGCCATTCATCCAAGTTAGGCTAAAAAATCGAGGGTTGAATTATTTGGAACCCTATCTTTAAAGCATTATTCAACAACTAAAATTTTCAATGAAAAACTATTTTATCGCTGCAGCGCTCCTCGTTAGTACGATGGGTGTAGCACAACAAAGAGATACCACGCAAGCCCCAGGTGGAAGAGCTGGCATGCCTGGTATGGCCGGAATGGCGGGAATGGCTGGTTTAGGCGGTGCGCGTCAAGCACCAAAACCTTACAAAGAGGTAATTACTGCAAAAGCAGTATCTCAAAAAGGTTTATTTACAGTACATAAAGTAGACGACAAGTTCTATTTCGAAATCCCTAACAGCTTATTAGGTCGTGAAATATTAGCGGTTACCCGTTATATTAAAGTACCTGCTGTTTCTGGTGGCGGACGTGGCGTATATGGTGGTGAAATTGCCAACCAACAAACCATGACCTTCGAAAAAGGCCCTAGCAGCAATATCTTTTTAAGAGGCATTGCACTCATTAGTACTGCAAACCCTACCGATGAAATTTATAAGGCAGTTACCAACTCAAATTTAAATGCAATTGCTGCAGCTTTTCCGATTGCAGCATTTTCAAAAGATAGCAGTGGCGTTGTTATTGATGTAACGGATTATTTTAAAGGTGATAACCCTTTAGTAAGCGTTAGTTCTCAAGTTAAGCGTTCACTCAGTTTAACACAAATTTCTGCGGACAGATCATACATTGATAAGATCACAACGTTCCCTATTAATACAGAAATTAGAACGGTAAAAACATTTGGTTCTGCAGCAGCTGGTGGTGGATTTGGTGGTGGCGCAAGCCCTGTACCAAGTGCATCTATTCCTACTGCAAATGGCAACAATGCAATTACCATTGAACTTAACACATCACTTTTACTACTTCCTGCTAAGCCAATGACAGCAAGGATTGCAGACAAGCGTGTTGGTTTCTTTACAGACGACTATGTTGTTTTTGGAGACGATCAACAAAAAGTAGAGAACAAAGAATTTGCAGTTCGTTGGAGATTAGAACCAAAAGATGCAGATGTTGAAAAATGGAAAAAAGGTGAACTGGTAGAACCTAAAAAACAAATCGTTTATTATATCGATCCTGCAACACCTAAGCAGTGGCGCAAGCACCTTATTTTAGGTATCAACGATTGGCAAAAAGCTTTTGAAAAAGCTGGTTTCAAAAATGCAATTGTAGGTAAAGAGTGGCCAGAAAATGACACCACCATGAGCCTAGAAGATGCGCGTTATTCTGTAGTTCGTTATTTTGCTTCTGAAACAGAAAATGCATACGGACCAAACGTACACGATCCGCGCAGTGGTGAAATTTTAGAGAGCCATATTGGTTGGTACCATAACGTTATGAAACTTGTTCATGACTGGTATATGATTCAAACGGCTGCCATTGATCCTCGTGCACGTAGCATGAAATTTGATGATGATTTAATGGGCGATTTAATTCGTTTCGTTTCTTCTCACGAAGTAGGACACACCCTTGGTTTAAGACATAACATGGGTAGCAGTAGCAAAACACCTGTAGAAAAATTACGTGATAAAACATGGGTAGAAGCAAACGGTCACACCGCTTCTATTATGGACTATGCGCGTTTTAACTATGTAGCTCAACCAGAAGACAATATCTCTAAAGCAGGCTTATACCCACGCATTGGTGATTACGATTTATGGGCTATTCGTTGGGGCTATGGTTATATTCCTGGTAACACAGAAGAAGAAACCAAATTAGCAAGTAGCAAATTAATCACGGAAACTTTAAAAGCAAATCCACGCACTTGGTTTGGTACTTACGAAGGTGGCAATATGTCTGACCCACGTAGCCAATCTGAAGACCTCAGTGACAACGCTGTAAAGGCAAGTGACTATGGTGTTAAAAACCTTCAACGTATTTTAGCGAAGCTTCCTGAATACACCAAAGAAGAAGGTGATTTAAATGAAAACATTGCTTCTATTTATGGTCAATTATTAGGCCAATTTAGAAGATATGTAGGACATGTAAGCCGTAATGTAGGTGGCGTGTATGAAACATTCCAAACTGCAGAAAGCGATGTTCCTGTATACGAACCTACGCCTAAGCAACTTCAAAAAGATGCATTAGGATTTTTGAACAGACAATTGTTCCAAACACCTACTTGGTTGATTGACAAAAAGATCTGGGATAAAGTAAACGTTCCAGGTTCTGCTGATCCAATTGCAGCAGCACAAGAAAGTGCTTTAGCGAGTATGTTAAGCACAGACCGCTTACACCGTATGCAAGCAAACGTAGACCGTTTTGGTGCAGATAAAGCATATGCTGCTACTGAAATGATCAATGATTTACAAAACGATTTATTCAGCGAATTAAAGTCTGGGAAAGCCGTTGATACCTACCGTAGAATGTTACAAAAAAGCTATGTAGATAAATTAGATGCGATCATCAATCCTAAACCAAGCGCAGGTGGTATCACCATTAGCTTTGGTGGCGGCGGTGGAGGAAACAATCCTTACGCTTCTGGTTACAATAGCCGTAGTGACGTAAACAGCATTGCACGTGCTCAACTTGCCGCTTTAAAAGGCACAGTTAACGCTGCAGCAGCTTCTACTTCAGACAAAATGACTAAAATGCATTTAGCTGATTTGGCGCAAACTATTAAGTTAGCATTAGATCCTAAATAAGCAGGTTTCAGAATTTTTTTGAAAATTTGGAAAATCCGAGGGCTTCGCCCTCGGATTTTTTTTACCCAAAATTTTTGCTCAGAATTTTTTTTATAGTTCGGCTGCATTCATTTAAATTGTGTGAAACAGTAAAGCTATGCTGCAGCCTTGGCGTACAGGAACGGTTATTAAAATGGAAGACGCATCGGAAACAACGCGGCGTTTTTGGATTCAAATTCCTGAGCTGGATAGTTTTGATTTTAAGCCAGGGCAGTTTGTAACACTTGATTTGCCCATTCACGAAAAAACCAACAAGCGCTGGCGCAGTTACTCTATTGCTTCTGCACCAGATGGCACCAATATTATAGAGCTGGTTATTGTTTTACTAGAAGGCGGGCTTGGCACCACCTATTTATTCAACGAAATAAAAGTGGGCAGCAGCATCACTTTAAGAGGCCCAGTGGGTGTGTTTACACTCCCTGAAACACTCGACAAAGACTTGTATTTAATTTGCACTGGAACGGGCATTGCGCCTTTCAGATCCATGGTTACATATATCCATCAGCAAAAAATAGCGCATAAAAATATTCACCTCATTTTTGGATGTCGTAAAATGTATGATTGCCTTTATGGACATGAACTTAAAGCGCTTGAAAACCTCGAAAATAACTTTTATTACCACCCCGTTTTTTCTAGAGAAGAAACCACGCCAGAAGGCGCTCATAGTGGCTATGTACATGCTGTGTATGAAAAATTAATTGCCGGTAAAAATCCGTCGCAGTTTTATTTATGCGGATGGAAAAATATGATTGACGAAGCCAAACAGCGCATTGTTGCGGCAGGCTACGACAAAAAAGATATTCACTTAGAAATATATGGTTAGATTGCCAGTTGCTAAACCGACAAATGCACCGCATTAAGCAATCGCCCCCATTACAATTTCTTTAACCTTACTTATATGCACACGCTCTTGTGTCATGGCATCGCGGTAACGAATGGTAACGGTTTGATCTTCTTTTGTTTGATGGTCAATGGTTACACAAAACGGCGTACCAATGGCATCTTGTCTGCGGTAACGTTTTCCTATCGCATCTTTTTCTTCGTAGAAACATTTGAATTGACCTTTACAGCTATCCATTAGTTCACGAGCAATTTCAGGAAGACCGTCTTTTTTAACAAGCGGTAAAATGGCAAGTTTAACAGGCGCAATTTTTGCAGGAATATGCAGTACCACGCGTTCGTCTGTGCTACCATCTTCTTTGGTAATTTTTTCTTCTTCGTAAGCATTGCTAAGCACTGCTAAAAACATACGATCCAGTCCAATAGAAGTTTCTATAACGTACGGAATGTAGTTGCCATAAGGCTTTCCGGTTGCTTCATCGATGTCGTTGTCAAAATACTGTTGCTTCTTTTTGCTAAACTCTTGGTGTCTCGTCAAATCAAAATCGGTACGGGAATGTATGCCTTCTAATTCTTTAAAACCAAAAGGAAATTCAAACTCGATATCTAATGCAGCATCTGCATAGTGGGCGAGTTTAACGTGATCATGAAAACGGTATTTATGTGCAGGCATGCCTAACTGGGTGTGCCAATTTAAACGTGCTTCTTTCCAATATTCATACCATTTCATTTGCGTGCCAGGACGTACAAAAAATTGCATTTCCATTTGTTCAAACTCACGCATTCTAAATATAAATTGACGCGCTACAATTTCATTTCTGAAAGCCTTTCCTGTTTGCGCAATACCAAACGGCACTTTCATGCGCGCTGTTTTTTGCACATTTAAAAAGTTTACAAAAATACCTTGTGCGGTTTCTGGTCGTAAATAAATGGTATTGGCGTCTTCGGCCACCGAACCCAACTGCGTATCAAACATCAAATTAAACTGTCTAATATCGGTCCAGTTAGAAGTGCCACTTACTGTGCAAGTAATTTTTTGCTCTGTTAAAAGATTTTTAAGGGCTTCAAAATTTTCGGCAGCCAATAACTGATCCATTTGTGCTAACAAGGCATCAGCTTCCGCTCCCGCACCAGCCGCACGTAAACTATCTGCTTTGGCTTCAATCAAATGATCTACTCTGTAACGTTTTTGAGAATCTTTGTTGTCGATCATGGGATCGCTAAAATTATCCACGTGCCCACTCGCTTTCCAAGTGGTTGGGTGCATAAAAATAGCAGCATCAATACCCACAATATTTTCATGCATTTGGGTCATGCTATGCCACCAATAATCCCTGATATTTTTTTTGAGTTCAGACCCGTAAGGACCGTAATCATATACGGCGCTTAATCCATCATAAATTTCACTACTAGGAAACACAAATCCATACTCTTTAGCATGCGATATAATGGCCTGAAAATTATTTTCTTGTGGGGTTAATGTGGGCTTACTCATAACGGGGCAAAAATAAGCCATTCTACCTAAAAAAGGCGCTTTAACCCCTTTATCCATTTTTTTTCTCTGACTCAGAGAAATCCTATAGCTTTAGCGGGATAAATTTAAAAACAATGAATAAAAAGAAACTGATGACGTGGATGCTCACATTTGTGGCACCCCTACTGGTTTTTGCACAGCAAACAACCCTTTACCCAAACGATTATTTAACACCCGAGTTTCATGCTGGCCGCAGAGCTGCATTTAAAGAAAAACTCTCTAAAAACGGAGTTGGAATTTTCTTTGCTTCTCAAGTACGTGTAAGAAACAACGACGTAGATTATCAATATGCACAAAGCAAAAACTTCTACTATTTTACAGGTCTAGAAGAACCCAATGCAGTACTCTTGTTATTCAAGCAACCGGTAACCATTTTAGATAAAACAGGTACCGAATTTATTTTTGTTCAAAACCGTGATCCACAAAAAGAATTATGGACCGGAAAAATTTTAGGTGTAGAAGGCGTTAAAGACCGTTACAAAATGGAAAACGTTTTTACCAACGATAAATTTACAGCGAACACCATCGATTTTTCAAGCATCGATTCTGTTTTTACAGCTTATAAAAACGAAGACGTTTTTTACAAATACAAAAGAACCATCGATCCTTTAACCCGCATGGCAACTATTGTTGACAGTGCTATTACTGCTCAAAACAAACCTATTGCTGCGCGCAGTTTACAAGCTATTTTATCTGGCTTAAGAGGTATCAAACAACCAGAAGAAATTGCCCTAATTGCAAAAGCTACCGCTATTAGTTGCGAAGGTCACAACGATGTGATGCGCGCTGTAAAACCAGGCATGACAGAATACCAAGCGCAGGCTATCATGGAATATCATTTCAAGAAAAATGGTTCTGAATATCCTGGCTACCCGAGCATTAATGGTGCTGCAGAAAACGCTTGCGTACTGCATTATGTAACCAACCTTAAATTAATCAATGACGGTGATTTACTATTAAGTGATTGTGCTGCAGAATACCATGGTTACACAGCAGATGTTACAAGAACCGTACCAGCAAATGGTAAGTTTTCTCCTGAGCAAAAAATTATTTATGAACTTGTACTAGCCGCGCAAGATGCTGGTATTGCTGCTTGTAAGCCTGGTGCTCCTTTTGGCGCTCCTGATGCTGCTGCAAGAGCAGTTGTAAACAAAGGCCTTGTCGCACTTGGTATTGTTGCAACAGAAGCGGAAGCCCGTAAATATTTCCCTCATGGTACGTCGCACCATTTAGGTTTAGACGTGCATGATATGGGCCCTCGCACATTAGACCCAGGTGTGGTATTAACCGTTGAACCAGGTATCTATATTCCACCAGGAAGCAACTGCGATAAAAAATGGTGGAGCATTGGTGTAAGAATTGAAGACGATATTTTAATTACTGAAACAGGTAATAAAAATTTATCGGCAGCTGCGCCAAGAACCGTTGCTGACATTGAAAAAATGGCAAAACAAAAAAGCATTTTTGAAAGCAAATAATTTTTGAGTTTTCTCCAACTAAAAAGGCGCGCTTGAATCAAGCGCGCCTTTTTTATAGCTACTAATTTTTATTTTAATTTTTCATTGTTAATATGCCTTGTTGCATCTCTGCTATTTTTCTTTTCAAAGTTTTTTTCTAGTGCTTTTGTTAAATCTACGCCGGTTTGATTGGCGAGGCAAATCAGCACCCACAATACATCGGCCATTTCATCTGCTATGTCTTTATCTGACTCTCCGGCTTTAAAAGATTGTTCGCCATATTTACGCACGAGTATCCTGCTTAGCTCTCCCACTTCTTCCATTAAAATACCCATATTGGTAAGCTCATTAAAATACCTGACGCCAACGGTTTGTATCCAGTTATCTACGTCTTGTTGTGCTTTTTCAATAGTCATTATTCTTTGTTTTTAGAGTCGATGGTAATCGTAACAGGACCGTTATTAATAAGGCTCACTTTCATGTCGGCACCAAAAATGCCTGTTTGCACAGGTTTACCTAAATCATTACGTAAAGTAGCTATCATTTGTTCATATAAGGGGACAGCAATAGGCGGTTTTGATGCTTTAATATAAGAAGGCCTGTTTCCTTTTTTGGTACTCGCTAAAAGTGTAAACTGGCTAATGAGTAAAATATCACCACCTATATCTTTAACAGACAAATTCATAACACCCTCTGCGTCATCAAAAAGCCTTAGGCCTGTAATTTTATTACTAAGCCATTCAACGTCATCTTTGGTATCAGCGTCTTCGATACCAAGTAGCACGAGTAAGCCACTCCCAATAGCACCTACTACTTTTTCATCCACTACCACCGATGCTTCTAGTACACGCTGAATAACAACTCTCATAATAACCTTTACTTAATTGTTTCTAGCATGAAGATATTAATAAAGACGTTTGTACCTTTAACATGCTTCTATTTAAGTGTATGAAAATTTCTGTTGCAACAACAATTACCATCGTTTCTTTTGCCGCGCTGTGTATGGGCACCACTGCTATTTTTTCATACAAACCAACCCCCATAAGGCTTTTAACACCCAAGGGTTGGCCAGAACCGGTATACAAATTTAGTAGCAACCCACTAACAAAAGAAGGCATCGCACTGGGCAAAAAATTGTTTTACGACCCTGCACTTAGTAGTGATAGCAGCGTTAGTTGTGCCACCTGCCACGAGCCTGCTGCCGCTTTTACCACGTATGATCATCCATTAAGTCATGGTGTAAACAACCTCACTACCCGCAACGCGCCAAGTCTTTTTAATGTAGCCTGGCAAAAAGAACTGATGTATGATGGAAGAGCTGCCAGCTTAGAGGCACAGGCGCTACTACCACTTCATTCCATAGACGAAATGGACGCCAATATGCCAGATTTGTTGCAGCGGTTAAACAACAATCCTACGTATAAAAAAATGTTTAGCGCTGCTTTTGGCCCTTCAAAAATTACCCAAGATCAACTCACAAGGGCGCTCAGTCAATTTCAGTTAACGCTCGTATCGGCCAATAGCAAATACGATAAAGTGATGCGGGGCGAAGCTTCTTTTATTTTACCAGAAAAATTAGGGTATGAGATATTTGAAAAAAAATGTGTGTCTTGTCATACCCCCCCACTATTTACCAATTACAGTTATCAAAACACAGCCATCACAAGAGACCCCGTTTTAAAAGACAATGGGCGGGAGCGGTTTACAGGTAATAGCGCCGATTCGCTCAAATTTAAAGTGCCCAGCCTTAGAAACGTTGCCCTCACCTTCCCCTATGGGCATGACGGGCGCTATTATTCTATTTTGAGTGTACTTACCCATTACAAAACTTCGGGGCAAATACCCCTATCCAATTACGAAATAGGGCAGTTAACCGCTTTTTTAAATACCCTCACAGATTCTAGTGTTTTAACAAACCCTGCATTTTTGCCAGCGCAGCCCGTAATCAATAATAAAATCCCAAATCACACGCATCAGTAAAATGGTTTTGTTACTTTAGCAGCAGCAAAACAAGAAATCATTGAGCGGGATTAAAAAATTAGCGGGGCAAACACTTTGGTATGGCGTAAGTTCTATTGCCGCCCGTTTTATTGGTTATTTACTTGTGCCCCTTTTAACATATTCTGAATATGTATCCCCCGCCGATTTTGGTAGACAAAGTTTGCTTTACTCGGCCATCCCTGTTTTAAGTATTTTATTTACGTACGGTTTTGAAACGGCTTACTTTAGATTTTCGAGTCAGGAAGCGTATAAAAAAACAATTTATAGCACCAGTTTTTTTTCTATTGTCATAAGCACTGTTTTACTGTCTGTTCTTTTATGGATTTGTAGAGCACCCTTTAGTGCGCTGATAGGCTTTTCCGACATACCTCAAATAGCGGTTATCACCATTGGTATTATTGGCATTGACACACTCAATAAAATTCCATTTGCAAAACTTCGTCAAGAAGAGCGTCCTATCAAATATGCATTTGTAAATATTGCCGGTATCTTTATTAACCTGCTGCTTACTTGGTTTTTTATCAATTATTGCCCACGCACACTTGCCAGTAATCCGGGCAGTTGGACGGGTAACTTTTTTAGTTTTTCTACCAACCCCATTGTATATGTGGTGCTTGCGAATTTGATTCAAAGTGCCATCACACTGGTTTTGTTGAGTAAAGAAATTTTGAGCGTACGCCTCACATTTGACACCAAGCTTTGGAAAGAAATGATGGTGTATGCACTCCCATTATTGATTGTAGGATTTGGCGGCATTATCAATGAAACCTTTGACAGACTTATGTTAAAAGCTTGGCTACCCGGTTCAGACGTTTTTAAAAATGAACAAGTAGGTATTTACAATGCCTGTTATAAACTTTCAATATTAATAACCTTATTTGTGCAAGCCTTTAGAATGGGTGCCGAACCCTTCTTTTTTAAACAGGCTGCGGGTCAAGAGCCTCAAAAAATATATGCACGCGTACTTAAATTTTTTGTCATTGTACTGAGCGTTATGTTTTTAGCAGTGGCTTTATTTTTACCTATTTGGTCTCATTTAATTGGACCCGCCTACCGCTCTGCTATTGGCATTGTGCCCATTTTATTACTGGCTAATATATTTTTAGGCATTTATTACAACCTCAGTATTTGGTTTAAACTCAGTAATAAAACAACCGCGGGTTCTTACATCACGCTGATTGGAACTGCCATCACCATTGTACTTAATTTTATTTTTATCCCTTATTTTGGATTTATTGCAAGTGCATGGGCTACATTTTTTTGTTATGGCACCATGATGCTCATCAGTTACAACTGGGGACAAAAAGTATATCCCGTGCCTTATCCAGCAAAAAAAATCACCGCTTATTTAATTATTGCCGTACTTGTATTTTTACTCCATAAAACCATCTCTATTTTTGTAGTTGATTTTTGGTGGCAAACAATAAGCGGTGCGACATTGTTAATAGCTTATATTTTATTTGTTGCACGCATCGAAAAAAAGGAATTGGAAAAAATATTTTTATGGCAGAAGACTTAAATATTGTTAGCGGTAGCAAACAAGAAAAATACATTTCAATAACGAAACAAATAGAGGCGCTCATTACCGGAGAGCCAGACCTTACCGCAAACCTTGCCAATATTGCCGCTGCTCTTAAAGAGCAATTTGGTTGGTTTTGGGTGGGATTTTATATGGTCAAAGAAAATGCCAATACCGGAAACTCAGAACTTGTGTTAGGACCCTTTCAAGGACCCGTTGCCTGCACTAGAATTGCAAAAGGCAGGGGCGTTTGTGGTACAAGTTGGGCAAAGGAGGAAACGATTGTTGTCCCCGACGTAGAAAAATTTCCTGGCCATATAGCATGTAGCAGCGCTTCAAAATCTGAAATTGTAGTGCCTATTTTTAATGGCACAAGCGTTGTTGGCGTACTAGATGTAGACAGTGATAGGCTCGATCAGTTTGACGCTGTAGACCAGCAGTATTTAGAAGCGATTGTGGGGCTAATTAAGCACTAATTTTATTTTACCTACCTTTGTAGTATTCATATACGTTCTCTCCCTATCAGACTAGATCACACTTCAGTGACAAAGTAATTCAAGTCCTTAACAGAAAGTTTGTATAGCACCCGGCCAATGCCCCGTGTTTTTATATTTAAATAATACTATGTTATCATTCGAACAATTAAACTTAATTGAGCCCATTTTAGAGGCCGTTAAAGCAGAAGGGTACACGAACCCTACCCCTATTCAAGAGCAGTCTATTCCGGTTTTATTAGAAGGAAAAGATTTACTCGGTTGCGCACAAACAGGCACCGGTAAAACAGCCGCTTTTGCCATTCCTATTTTACAATTACTCTACAATAAAAAAAGTAGCCACAACGGCATCAAATCATTAATTCTTACACCAACGCGTGAGTTAGCGATTCAAATTGATGAAAGTTTTGGCGCTTATGGTAAAAAAACAGGCCTTAGCCATAGCGTTATTTTTGGTGGAGTTTCACAAGTGCCACAAGTATCTATGCTAAGACGTGGTGTTGATATTTTAATTGCTACGCCCGGCAGGTTATTGGATTTAATGCAACAAGGTTATATTAAATTAAACCAGCTAGAAATATTTGTACTAGACGAGGCAGATCGTATGCTAGACATGGGTTTCATCCATGACGTAAAAAAAGTAATCGCAAAACTTCCTGCTAAAAGACAAACCTTATTTTTCTCTGCTACCATGCCTCCAGAAATTGGACAATTGGCAAACAGCATTTTAAACAATCCCGTTAAAGTAGAAATTACACCGGTATCTTCTACTGCAGAAAAAATTGAGCAATCAGTGTATTATGTAGACAAAGGCAACAAAAAATTATTACTCGCACACTTATTACAAGATGCAGGTATTAAAACAGCACTTGTATTTACAAGAACAAAGCATGGTGCCGACAAAGTAGTGAAAGACCTTTTAAAACTTGGTGAAAAAGCAGCGGCTATTCATGGTAATAAATCTCAAAATGCTAGACAAAAAGCACTTACCGATTTTAAATCTGGCGCATTAAGAATACTCGTAGCTACAGATATTGCAGCAAGGGGCATTGACGTAGATCAATTATCACACGTTTTCAATTACGAGCTCCCAAATATCGCTGAAACCTATGTGCACCGTATTGGTAGAACGGGAAGAGCGGGCGCATCCGGCATTGCCATTTCTTTTTGCGATGGAGAGGAAAAAGCCTACTTAAAAGACATTCAAAAACTAATTGCCCAAAGCATACCTGAAGTTAAAGAGCATCCTTGGGTGCTTACATTTGCCGAAGAAAAAGCTTCAAAGCAAAATTCAGGCTCTGTAAAAGGAGGCGGCGGAGGCTTTAGAGACCGACGAAACGCCAATAATAGCGGGGAAAGACGCTCTTTTAGAGGTGGAGACCCTAGGCGTTATTCGACGGCTCCAGCTGGCAGATCTAGAAGAGAAAGCTAGGCCAGAAAAAAAATAAGGTAAACACTACCTATAAATCAATAGAAACCCTACTTTTGCAGCCCAGCAAATTGTAAAATTAGCTGGGCTTCGGATGCGGATGTGGCGAAATTGGCAGACGCACTAGACTTAGGATCTAGCGCCGCGAGGCGTGTGGGTTCGACCCCCTCCATCCGCACCAACATATTAAAGGCTCCCTTCGGGAGCCTTTAATCGTATATCAAAAACATATCATATAAAAATTCCGCTACTCAGTCACTTTTAACTGAATTTCCTTAGGAGCAGCGAGTTCTCTTTCTTGAATTACTTTTTCTGCCTTTTCAATACCTGCAATGGTAATATAACAGTGCGGTGTTTCTAGTTGTTGTAACTGCACGAGCCCTTCCGTTTCAAGTAAACGCAAATGTTTTAAAATCAAATCCCAATCAAAAGTTGAATGCAAAAACATTTCTCTTGGTGAGCATAAATATTGCTGCGGATTTGCTTGACCACGTACAATGCGGTAAACAGTTTGCAGGGTATGGTACCTATTATCCATGCTGGAAAGGTAAGTTTGAATGGCCTGTCATAAAATAGCGGGCGCGCCAACTTTTCAACATTCAATTCACCAATAGACTTATAACACTGTTAAATATGAAGCATTGATGCAGCTATTTTACCCTTAGTGTTACAATGGCTCCTTTTTTACATTCAAAACAAAGCATATTCCTTTGATCTGGTTTTTTTTGTGTCGCACTTTGGGCACTAACCACATACTTGTTATTTACATCAAATGGATTTTGCAAAAGTAAAGTGCCATCTTTTTCTGCCTTGATGGTTACTGTTTTTACTTGACCATTTTCTTTTTTTGCACTCACAATAAATGCGCCTTCTGTTCTAAGTTTATCAAACGAAACGTTTTTCCAACTTGCAGGCACTGCTGGAAATATTTGCACATACCCCTGATAAGATTGTAACAACATTTCTTGAACACCAGACGCAAAAGCAAAATTTCCTTCGAGGGTAAAAGGGCGATAGGTAAAAGTAGAATATCCCTCTTTTGTTTGGTCTCCATTTAAATGAAAACTATTGCCTGCGCAAAATGCTTTTGCAAAAATATTAAGCGCTTTTTGCGCCCCTTCACCATCCGCAACACGGGCTTTTAAATTACCCAGCCAAGCATACGAATAGCCGCACCAATTTGCTGGTCCAATTTTATCCAATAAATCAATGGTAGCCTTCATTACAGGCCTGTCTACCTCGTTTTTCCACTGGTACAACCCTAATGGAAAAATAGCCATGGCATGTGAAAAATGACGGTGTGAACTTTCATAGGCATGCCCCTTGGCAAACATCAATTCATTTTTTGTAGAAAGGGCAAAAGATTCAAATTGTGCTCGTATTTTTTGATAGTGTGATGCGTTTGTTTGATCCCCTGCAGCAACAGCCATTTCTCCAGCTTTTTCAAACACATATTTCATCAAAGACAAATCATAATTGGTAGAAGTTGTAAACCATGCATCTCTGCTATTGTCATGAATTTCTGGACTAGAACTTAATGGAAGTACTCTATGTCCATTTGCATCGATACGCGTTATGTTTTCTAAATAAGTAGCAACATCTTTAAACCACGGATAGGCTTTTGTTTTTAAAAAGTTTTCGTCCATGCTATATTTCCACTGCCAGTAAAAATGTTGCGCGAGCCATGCACCAGCAGTAGGTGATAAAGCATATTGTATCCAACCACCCATTTCTGTTCCATCCAGTGTGGTCACGCCAGGCACGTTCAGCCCCTTCACTTTAAAATACAATTCGGTATAACGTTTGTAATTATTTTTATTGGCGTTTAAATAATCCGTAAACACACTCGACTCTTCTAAATGATTGGCAGTGTACCCTGGCCAATAACTCATTTGTGTATTTAGGTCATGATGAAAATCTCCTTTCCATGGTGGAAGCCTTCCATTGTCGGCAGTCCAAATGGCCTGTAAAGAAATTGGTGGCGCCCCTTTACGTGAAGTAGCACCAAATTTATATTGTTCTAAATACCACTGCTTATTAATGATCGTATCAGGCACTTCAATGCTAGATCTAGACCAGTAATTTTTCCACCAATTAGCGTGCGCAGCAAATTGAACCGCATATGCATGAGGTCCTGCATCATTGTAGGTCTTGCTATCCTCTCCTTTTGCTATAATAGTCCAAACCCCTTCTAGCGCATGGGCTTTGGTATACCACCACTTTACTTTAACCGTGTAATAAAAACCACCCCATCCTTTTTGCTTGTAAACTATTTCATGTGGCATGCGTGCTACAATCCCTTGTTCATAACCAAGCCTCGACAAATCATCTCCACCAACTACATCCCCACCAGCACTCGCTTTCCCGCCATATGCGGGTGCTATTAATTGTAGCGCAATACTATCTTTACTATTTGAAAAAGAAAACCATCCTAGCTGCTGGTTTGCATCTACAAAGGTTTTGAGTTCCGCCCCAGATGCCCAGGTAACAGTACACAAAGCATTTGATATATCTAAATTGGCACTTACTACTTTACCGAAACCTGAGGTATTAAACTCCAAAGCAGCACCAGGTATTTTACTAGGTGCCGGCTCCCTATCATAAGGGGCATCAAAATATTTTTGTACCGCAGCATAATTGTTTTTTTGATACTGCTCTTCTACCCAAGCAAAACTAAATTCGTTGCGGTGCAAATCTTTCATGGGCCGCTCGTCCCAAAGCGTAGCGCAGTCCAATGAAAATCGTAAATGATCATTTTTTTGCCATACCATGGCACCTAGCATGCCATTACCAAGCGGTAGTGACTCATCCCATCTTGTAGGTAAACTAGAAAATATAAGATTGCTTTTTTGTAATTGTGCATTCAACGAACTTACGAGTAGAAGCATTGATAATGTAAAGGAGAGAGGATAAAGGCGCATATAACTAGATTGGGTTAAAATAATAGCAGGAACAATTCAAATAGATTCGAATTGAATATCAAACAATAAGATAAAAATATTTTTTTAAATAAAGTGTGGTGGCGATAAAAAATAGTCGATTTTTAATACCATAAACAAATCAACCATGAAACGTTTTTCAAAAACTGTTGCCGCTTTTATTGCGGCACTTCTTTGTACCACATTTGCAATAACCACGAGTGCACAAAGCAAAATTAACCAAGATAGTATTGCAAAAAAAATGGGTTGGTTTGAAGATGCAAAACTTGGCATTTTTATTCATTACGGTATTTATGCAGTCAATGACGTTTCAGAAAGCTGGAGTTTTCACAATAAGCAAGTAACCTGGCCAGCATATATGAGCCAACTTAGTGGATTTACGGCTAGCAAATACGACCCTACTGCTTGGGCTAATTTATTTAAAGAAGCAGGTGCACGTTATACGGTTATCACCACCAAACACCACGACGGCGTGGCATTATGGGATACCAAAGAAAAACATTATGACGTCATTAGAAATACGCCTGCTAAAAGAGATTTGATAGAACCACTCGTACTTGCTCTTCGTAAAAATGATATTAAAGTAGGTGCTTATTTTTCACTCATAGATTGGAGCCATCCTGATTATCCTGGATTTTTAAAAGACAGTAGCAGGTATAAAGTAGCGAACGATTCTGCACGCTGGAAAAGATTCCAAGGATTTTTTCAAAATCAATTAACAGAACTTTCTACAAAATTCAACCCCGATTTATGGTGGTTTGATGGTGATTGGGAACATAGTGCCGAGGAGTGGGAAAGCAGCAAAGTGAGAGCCAATTTACTTGCTAGAAACCCTGGGACCATTATCAATGGGCGCTTACAAGGCTATGGCGATTATGAAACACCAGAGCAAAATTTTCCGGTGGTAAGACCTGGTTTTAAGTGGTGGGAACTTTGTATGACCACCAATGACAACTGGGGATATAGAAAATCTGATACGCACTGGAAAACGCCTTATGAAATCATTTCAATATTTGTGGACGCTGTTTCTAACGGTGGAAATTTATTATTAGACATTGGTCCAAAACCAGATGGTACCATTCCAGACGAACAAGTAAATATTTTAAAAGAACTTGGCAAGTGGAACCGCAAACATGGTGAAGCAATTTTTGGCACCATTGGCGGCATTCCCCAAGGTCACTTTTATGGCCCTACTACTTTATCTAAAGACTCTACAACTCTATACTTATTCTTACATGGTAAAACTAGTGGCCCTGTAATGGTAAAAGGACTCGACAATAAAATTAAATCGGTAGAAGTACTTGGCAACGGCACAAAACTTACCTCCAAAATTGTAGGTAAAATATCGTGGAGTCCGGTACCAGGTTTAGTATTTATAGATGTACCTGCCAATACCTTAGACACTTATATCACCGTTCTTAAAGTAACCTTAGATAAACCCGTAAAGCTTTACAGAGGCAAGGGTGGACTTGGCTAGAGCTTTAAAAACCACAAAATAGCTGCAGCTTCTTTACCCCAGTCTTTGGTAACTTTTACTAGATCTGTATCTAATTGCTTATAGGTTGTTTTTATTGGCTTACTTATTTTAGGCTCTACATACGCGGGGCCTTGTTGCACCGATAAACTAGTAGCAAATATGGTAGTGCCTAAACGCGGTACTGCAATGCCTAAAATCATACCAGGTAGTCCGTTAAAATTTTCGGGACCGGCTTGTACTGGAATCTGATCGGTGTAAAAAGCAACCACCACAACCGAGTCACAAATTTTAGTAACCGCTTTTTTACATTCAAAACCTGCTATATCTCTAACCTCACCGGTTATTTTCCAGTCGTATTTTGCAAGACTGTCATTGACTAAATAGACGGTCTCAAAAACACTTGTCGCACTTGTAACCGTACCAGACTCGTGCTTCTGATGCACATAATTTGTTTCGGTAGGTTTAAAAATCATATTGATGTACTTGTTGTCAGCATTTTCTTTAGTCAAAAAATAAAAACTCTCCTTATTATTAAACTGAAGCGTATAGTTATCGGCTACCACTTTTGGAAACTGCTTTTTAAGTTCTTCCATCCAAACATTGTCTTCCGCCTCTGCATTTATAAGCGCAGCAAACTGGCTTATGCGGCGCTCGTAGGTAATAGAGCCGGTGCTAATAAAATTAACCTGTGCCGCACTTGTGCCAACAATAAAAGTTAAAATAACGATGTATAGTATTCTCATGATAGTGTATTAAGTTTTAAACTGTATTAGAAGCCCATAGACATAGGTTTCCCATTTTTTGAAAAGTTATAGATGATGCTAAATAATGCATATCGTCTAATGCCATTATTGGTGGTTTCAGAAATAAAATTACTCGAGATGTTTCTGTCCACAAATTGGTTCTGATTGAATACATCATATACCATAAGCTTTGCTTCCCACTTGTCATTTTTAGATATCACTTTGCGCAAAGACGGGTGCACTAAATAAATATTACGTTGACTAGGGAAGGCCGCAGACTTCTGATACACGGTAATATCTGTGCTTAGATCTATATAAAACTTCGCTTTTTTAAACTTGAATTGAAAATTTGAATTGTTGTTGTAACTCCAGTAGTTGGTAGAAGCACCTGGCCTAATACTAGAAACGGTTTTATTGTTAGATGCTGTAAAACTACTCCAAAAGTTTACTTTTTTATCACCCCAATATGAAAGCTGCATGCCTAAACGAGTAGAAGTGTTGTCGTTGGTATTTTTGATGCCATTGACAATATTATTGTACCTGCCGCCATTAATGCCCGTATTCACTCCAAAATTAATACCCTTATAGAGTTCAAAATCATAATAAAAACCAGCGCCATAATTGTAATTGCCATCTACGTTTATGTATTGGTTAATAGATTTACCAAACGCATCAATAGTTGAAGCCGTAGCAATGGCATCATTGGTGTTAGAAAAACTTCCACTAAACTGTATATACTTGCTTTTCATTACTTTAAAACTATTAAAGTTGAATGAAAATTTATTTGTGAACGATTGTCTTAAATTAGCATTACCCACAGATATATTAAGTGGATCTGTATTGTCAATAATAGGTTGTATTTGAAGTAGTGTGGGATTTTGAGTTGTTCCCAAATAACTTAACACAAACTTTTTTTGCTGCTTGGGTGTAAAATTAAATGTAGCGGATGGAATAAAATTGGTAAAACGTACTGTCCTACTTGCATTTGTGGCATAGTCAAATAAACTATAAGAAGCAGCGCCTATTCCGGTTCCAATATTAAAATTTACTTTTTTAACAGCATAACGGTAGCTAATGTTTCCGCTATTATTCACTGTATTAAATTTAAAATGGTTACTTAAGCTATCCACCTTAATTTGTTGTTGTCCAGCTTTGGCGTCAAATGTATTTCGTTCCGAATTATTCCCCGCTATCCCTATTTTATAATTCAATATTAAAAAAGAATTTTTACCCAGTGGCTCTGTGTAAACGCCATTAATGCTAGTAGCAGAAGTAACCTGCGCCAACTCTTTATTTTGCGCAATGGTTTCACTTTTAACAACAACATTAGATGCACCAAAATAATCGTTATGCGCATTTAATAAACCTGATTGCGCTTTATCGCCAAAATTAAAATCAGAATTTACAGAAATGGTTCGGCCTTTTTTTGCAAAACGTAGGCGGTAGCTTAGTGAACCGCTTAAAGTTTTATCAGTAGTGTTATTACTTGTAGTGCGAGCTGTACCGTTAAGCTGCGCGCCTGTTTCAGGAATATAAGATCCGCCACTAAAGCTGTTGGTATTTTCTGAAACTACACTTGCTGCCTTTAAGGTTAATTTAAATAGTCCGGTACTATCTGTACCCCACTGATCGGTGGTATTAAGTTTGTATTTCTTTTTTTCGGAGCGTTGTGTGCTTTGTGTATTGTTTACAATAGAGTTGGTAGGTAAAATAGTTTTGCTATAGGAACCTGTAATGCCATTCACAAGTAACCGGTTGTATTGTGCACTCGTATTTACTGAACCTTTTTCAAACTTATTACTAAAGGTAGCACCAGCTGATTGTTGGTTTGGAAACCCAGTAGAGCCGCCTTCGTCGCCATCGCCACTTGTGGTCATAATCATTGACATTCCGCCATCCCCAAATTCAGTAATCATACCGCTACCGTCGCCATAATTTTGCGCTTCGTCCCAATTTAAATTATCAAATTTGGTATTGTCGGTGGTCACATAACCGGCAATTTTTCTTTTCCCTTTAAATGCATTGGTCATTAATTTACCATTACCAAACTGGTTAAAGTTGCTTCCAGCTTCAGCTTTACCAAAGTATCCATTTTTTTTATCTTCCTTTAATTGAAGGTTTATGGTTTTAGATTTTTGTCCATCATCAATGCCGGTAAAAACAGCCTGATCCGATTTTTTATCAAATACCTGTACTTTATCAACCACATCTGCTCTTAAATTTTTTGTAACTACCGCTGGGTCGTCACTGAAAAACTCTTCGCCATCCACAAGTACCTTATTTACTTTTTCGCCCTGTGCCGTAATTTCTCCTTTTGCATTTACTTGTATACCCGGCATCTTTTTTAAGAGCTCTTGTACATCGGCATTGGGTGTTACATAAAAACTATCGGCTTTATATTCTGTGGTATCACCCTTTACTCGAATGGCAGACACCGTATTTTTTACAATTACTTCTTTTAATAAATGCGCTTTGGTATCAAGAGCAATAGTAAGGGTTGAAGGCTCAGAACTAAGCATGAGCTTGTCCGTAAAATCGGCGTATTGCGGATAACTTACCATGATAATGTAATTACCAGCCGGAATATTTGAAACGGCAAACGTTCCTTTACTCGAAGTTCTTACTGTTTTAACAAGTACAGAGTCTTTGGCTCTTAATATGTTTACCGAAGCCATTGCCAAAGGCTTTTTTTCGGTGGTATCGTTTACTGTTCCACTAAGCGTGGTAAGCTGTGCAAAAGAAGTCAATGAAAACAAAAACGCAAAAAAGGTAATAGAAAGGCGTTTTTTTTCTTTAAAAAATGAATACATGCAGTTTGTTTGGTTCTTAAGAGACATTATTTGTGAAATTCCACACGAAAGTATCATGTGCATCACAAAGTATACGCAAACAAGCTGTTAAAATAGACAAGCGGTAAATTAATGCCATTAGTGGCACCTTATTTCAAGTACCAATCTTTATAACGCGTTAAGGCTTCTATAAAATAATAATCAGCGTAGGTTAAAGGGGCATCAACTTCAGATTTATGTGGTAATGACCCAACACTGTGCATGAGTAAAAATCCACCATTTTCTCCAAGCTTTGCCCTATATGCTGGAGAAGATAAAGACTGTAAAATCGTTTCTGCCGTTTGTATATATTCTTTTTTTTCTGCACCACTTGTAAATTGTCCAAGTTCTAAAAGTGCAGATGCCATTATCGCCCCACTTGACGCATCACGTGGCACATTGGGTATACCAGGAGCATCAAAATCCCAATACGGTATTTTATCTGAAGGAAGATTAGGATTTGACAATATAAAGTGAGCAATTTTTTTAGCTTGACTTAAGTAAGCAGGATTTTTTGTAAATCGGTACATCATGGTATATCCGTAAAGTCCCCATGTTTGACCTCTCGACCATGCCGAAGAATCTGCAGCACCCTGCCAAGTAATTTTTTTAAGTACAGTAGCCGTATTCAAATCCCAGTCTACTACATGATAAGAACTATTGTCAGGTCTAAATTGATTGGCAATGGTAGTATTGGCGTGGGTTACAGCAATTTCTTTAAAAATAGGATCTCCGCCATGATCACTTACCCAGTGTAGTAATTCTAAATTCATCATGTTATCAATAATAACTGGACATTTTAAAATATCCCTACTATTCCATGATTGAATAGACTTAATAGCGGGTCTATAACGTGTAGACAATGACTTTGCAGCAATGGTTACAACATCTTTGTACGCGGGGTTGTTGGTGTATTTATAAGCCGTACCAAAACTACAAAACATCATAAATCCTAAATCGTGGTTGCCGGTATAATATTTTTCTTTTTCTAAAATCGCGAGTCTTTGTTCAGCTTCTTTTTTAATGGCTTCATCTTTAGTATATGCATACAAGTACCACAAGGTTCCTGGATAAAATCCACTACACCACCATTTCGTATCACTCGTAACTGATTTACCTGTTGCTGCCACATAACTACGAGGCATTACAGAATCGGGTGTGTTTGCTTTTAAATACTGATATTGTTTAGCAGCGAACGTAAAGTTGTCTTGAATGAGCGCTTTCATTTTATTTTTTAATGAAGCAGTTTGCGCAAAACTCATTTGAGCAGCCACAACCAAAAGCACGAAACCAACAATGTATTTTTTCATTTCAGTATTTTTATAAAACTTAAAGTTAATAATCTACGGCGTAATCTTTAGGAAATACTTCTCCATTCCATGCTCTTTTTTGGGTCCAACTTGTAGGTGCAGCCGTCCAAAATTCATGATTGGCAGGAAGCCCTAGCGGCATAAAAGCAAATGAGGCTAAATACATGCTTCCCGTATTTGAATAATAATCTGCAATATTTGATTGATTGGCACCCACAAATCCTAATGTTAGTAGTCCATTTGAATTAAATGTTTCATTGATAAACACCCGCTTCAATACAGCCGTTAATGCAGGCCTAACTTGTGATGGCAGCACACCTGCTGGTAAATTATTTTCCAGCGCAAGCATTGCGAGTGGCCAAAAAGCGCCTACCCTGTAAGTAGATGATCTTCCAAATACAGGAAATGTTCCTTCTGGAGAAATAAAACGTTCTTGAAAAGAAGCGTAACGCTGCATACGTTTATAGGCGATGTCTAGCTCCGCTTGTGTTCTTCGACCCTTTGCAACGTTTACCCTAAGAACAGTTACTAACATAGGCTGAATCACAAATCCGTTGTAATGATCAAAATGGAATTTAACGCCATCACTATACCAACCATCTCCCACATACCAACCTATAATTTTATCAATGCCTGTATCAATACGCGCTGCATCAAAAGACGCATCAACATAGAGTAAAAATGTTTCAATAATGGCAGCAAATAAAACCCAGTTGTTATTAGGGGGTTTAATGGCACGAAGTTTTGTAAACTCAGTTATAAAACGCTCTTTGGTTTGACTGCTTAATGGTTCCCACAATGCTGCTGGGGCCAATAATAATGCCTGTGCTAGAAATGCAGCATCTACAAGTGGCTGTGACACTTTTGGCGAACCCCAATACAAATAATCTGGACTTTCAGGATCTACAGCATTTGATAAAGATGCATGAATTTGACTCCTCATTTTTAATCGAATGCGTCCTTCTTCGGTATCATCATCCGGTAGTGACACAAACGGTGCAAGCCCAACAATTAAACGACCAATAGCTTCCATATATGCCACTTCTTTATTGCGGCTATCCCAGGCAGGACTGTAATCCATGGGCATATTTTTTTTGAGTTCCCCTTTACTCATAGATGACAATATGGGCGATGCCATTTTATCTAGCAGCTTCACCCAATACATACGGTCTTTAGCACCAGTAGGCAAATTGGTATTGGATTCGCTTACGCCTGCTGCAGTTGCACTTACAACAGGTGCTAAACCAACAAAACTCAAAATAGACGAGAGTTGTATAAAATTTCTTCTTTTCATCATTGTATTATTGGGCGTTAGTTAATCCGTTTAAAAGTGAAATGGTGAATTGATGTTTACCTGATTTTTTATTTCCTTTAGCTGTCAGTTGAATTCGGTACAACTGCTTACCCCAAATACCACTCATTCGTTCATCATCTAAAATTTTGTCCTCTATAGCAATATCAAATAATTTGGCATCATACGCAAATACAACAGATGCACCGTCAGGTAATCTAAATAGAAGTTGACCCGGTTTTTCGATGTCGGGTTTTAGATACACTAAAAAGGATTGCACGAGCGCTGCTTTCCATTCGAGTAGTTCGTAATTTTCAGATATTTGAAGGGTATTACTGGTTTGATTAAAATCAAATTTTCGTTCGTATTTTTTTACCGCAGCATCTACTGGATAAGCTGCCGCAATATCCATAGAAAGATTTACGCCTGTTGCATTTTGAGCAAATTGAACATTTGAGGCTTTGTACTGGATACCTTCTTTTTGCATCACCCCATTAATAGTAGGACAATTATGCCACACCGATTGCATATTCCAAAGTTCGTAACGTCTATTACTAAACGTTTGAGCAGTGTAGCTTCCTACACCTGCATCAACAAAAACAGGATTTCCATTTGCATAGACAACAAAATTTCCAACATCGTTGTGGTTATGACTCTCTGCGTTATGACCACCCTGTAACGCTAAAAAAAGGCCTTTGGTTGTTCCACTTTTTGTTCTAGCCGTTAATACCTGTCTATCCGGAAACCATGACACAGCTGGCAAAGAAGCCAATGGCGAAAGAGTTGTAAGCGACTCATAAATTGCTGTAGTTTCTAAAAAATCAATAATATTGGCATTGTCTAATTTATGTTTTTGCAAGCCAAATAAATAAGCACCAAAAGATTGTAGCGGTGCGTCATTAAAAATTGTACCATAAGAATAAACACTTTCTGGATCTGGAATTGATTTTGAAAAAGCGTCTGCAAAATTCACAAAGTTGTTTTCTCCAATATGCACTTTAGCAATATAGTTACCCATATTATAAATAAGCTTTTGTGATGTCCATTGAATAGGCTTTGTAGTTAACCCATTTAATACATGAATAAACCTAATTAATTTACCGCCTGCTTCACTCCAGTAAGAAGGCCCTTCATCACAACCGCCATCATCAGGATATTGATTTACAAAAATATCTGTACTCTTAACTGTTTTAGCAATTATAAGTCCAACACTATCAGCACCAAGTCCACTATATAATGCCGATATGAGCACATTGGTATTTACCCATGGATTCCAATTGTTGACAGCCTGCCCAGCAAAGCCCATCCACCAAAAATCATTGCGCGATAAATAAGGATCAAATATTCTTTTATGTAATTCTGCAAATACGCGCTTGCCAATGCCTTTAGAATAGGCATCTAGTTCTTCGCTAAGCATAAACTGAATCATAGATAACTGAGAAGCCGCTGTGCCACTTCCTAAATCAATCACTACTTCGTACGGGTCAGGGAGTCCGGTTTTCTCTTTTTGAACCACAACATGCGCAGGCAAAACCCAAGTGCTTTGCTCGCATAGCGTCCAAATACCATTGGCTATTTGCGGAATGTATTTTTTATCTTTTGTAATGATAGCAGCAATGGCCAGTTCATTCAATACTTTGCGGCGTTCATTATTTTTTCTTTCAAAATTATATCGATTACCTGTGATTTTATAATCGAGGTATAAACTTGCTGGTATGGCAGGCCACTCATATTTTAATCCACGCTCTCCTTCTTTTACAAGCTTTGTTTTAACCGAGTCTGGAAGTGCCGCTACTTTTTGTAAATAGTGATTTTTTTGCTCCAATCGCCATGCATTGATATTTGACAATTTCTCTTGTAACTGCTCCTTTGTAAATGCCTGCGATAAAATATTTCTTTGCGCAACAACAGTATTGGTAATAATGCCGATGGCAAGAAAACACAATAAAAAGACTGTTTGCCTTTGTTTATTTGTGGCTTGTATCATACTTGAGATTTTGTAAAATGATTATAATAGCGCAGTGCCGTCACCAATTTGCATTACATATTTACCCATGCTACGCCCAAATTTATTTTCGAAAACTGCGTTAATTTGATGGTAAAGGGTATCCACCTCACTTGATTGTACAAGTGCAATAACACAACCACCAAAACCACCACCCATCATTCGGGCACCAATAATGGCATCAGCTAGGATACAGTTTTCTACAATTAAATCTAATTCAGGACAACTTACTTCATAGAGTTTGCTAAGCCCTGTATGGGTTTCATACATGCGGGCTCCAAAAGCAGCTATCTCCCCAGCAAGTAAATGGGTACAGGCTGCTTCCATCCTTGCAATTTCTTCAATTACATATTTACACCTGTTGTATACAGCACTTGTAATATTAACAGCAACCGCATCTAACATTTGTAAGGTTGCTTCTCTAAAAGATGCAACCATATATTTTTGACGAATAGCTGCTAAGCCAGTTTCACATTCCGCTCTTCTAGTATTGTATTCCGAAGATGCTAAAGCATGTTTTACAAATGTGTCAAAAAGCACAATACTAATACCCTCTAGCTTAAAAGGAAAATAGGTATACGATAAATCGGCACAATCAAGTTTTATGACATGATCTGCTTTACCAAACATACTCGCAAACTGATCCATCACACCACAGTTAACGCCAACAAATTTATTTTCGGCGAGCTGCGCTGTTGTAACCATCGCTTCTTTAGAAATATCGAGTTTAAAAAGTTGCTTGCAAGCAAACACCGTTGCACATTCAAGCGCTGCAGAAGATGACACACCCGCACCCACCGGAATATTTCCTGTAATAAATATATTAAAGCCCTTTAACGTATAACCGCCCAATTGGAGCGCATCAATGACACCGAGTATATAATTAGGCCATCCTAGATTTGAATGTTGTAATGGATCAAGTAAGCTTGTTTGAAAACTTTGGTTCACATCGGCTGCATGCATGCAGATTGTGTTGTCATCTCTTTCAGAAACGGCTACATACATGTACTTATCTATTGCTGCAGGAAGTACAAAACCACTATTATAATCTACATGCTCGCCAATTAAATTAATACGCCCTGGAGACGATACAACATAAGTGGGTTCCGCTCCAAACTGCGAGGCAAATAGTGCGCTCAGTTCCGCTTTATTCATTAAATGTAGCGGTTAATTAAATTTTCAATAAACTCTTGTTTACCACTAATGGTAGCAGGTTCACCAGCAGCAATGGCAATATTTCGTAGATCTTCTAAAGTAAGTTTACCCTGTTCAAAATCTTTCCCTTTACCTGCGTCATAACTTGCATAACGCTCGGCTCTTATTTTTTTAAAGTCAGATTGTTGTAAAATCGCGTCGGCTGTTATAAGAGCGCGTGCAAAAACATCCATGCCACCAATATGCGCATAAAATAAATCGGCAGGATCTGTAGAGTTGCGTCTAATTTTTGCATCAAAATTGATACCGCCTCCTTTAAAACCGCCTGCTTCTAAAATAATAAGTAGGGCTTCTGTTAATTCATTGATATCGGAAGGAAATTGATCGGTATCCCAACCATTTTGATAATCACCTCTATTGGCGTCCATGCTACCTAAGAGTCCAGCATCAGCAGCTACTTGCAACTCATGCGTAAACGTATGTCCTGCAAGGGTTGCATGGTTTACTTCGATATTTAAACTAAAGTCATTTAATAAATCGTGTTCACGTAAAAAACCAATGACAGTTTCGCAATCATAATCATATTGATGCTTTGATGGCTCACAAGGTTTAGGTTCTATAAAAAACTTACCTGTAAATCCATTTTTTCTACCATAGTCTCTAGCCGCTTTTAAAAAGTTTGCTAAATGATTTTTTTCACGCTTCATGTTCGTGTTTAAAAGGCTCATATAGCCTTCTCTTCCACCCCAAAAAACATAGTTTTCACCACCTAATGCGATGGTTGCATCTAATGCAGCCTTCACTTGTGCTCCTGCATGTGCAAGCACCGTAAAATCTGGATTGGTAGCCGCACCATTCATGTACTTTCTGCTAGAAAATAAATTGGCTGTACCCCAAAGTAGTTTGATACCACTAGCTGCCTGCTTTTCTTTTAAATAAGCAGTGATGGCTTGCAAGCGTCTTTCATTTTCATGAACATCGTTTGTATATTCTACTGCATCTACGTCATGAAAACAATAATAAGGCACGCCTAATTTTGTCATGAATTCAAATGCAGCATCCGCTTTATCTTTTGCTCTTTCGATAGGGTCAGCTTTTGAATCCCACTCAAATAAATGCGTTGGCTCACCAAAAGGATCTGCACCGGAACCACAAAAGCTATGCCAGTATGCACATGCAAATCTAAAATGCTCTTTCATGGTTTTACCCGCCACTACTTGGTTTTCATTGTACCATCTAAATGCAAGTGGATTATGCGAAGACGTTCCTTCGTATTTGATTTTTTCAATTCCTTTAAAAAATTCTTTAGATCCTGTTACTACTGACATACATACTATTTTAAGACTTTAAATTTATTGATTGTTTTTGATTTGAAGTGCCAATTGTTGTTCCCAATGTTGATATGCGTCTTTATAACTAGCACTAGCTATTGGCTCAATTGTACTTAATGGCTTGCTATTAACAAAAGCTTCCTCAATTGTAGCATATACCTTGGCGCCATAACCTGCTCCAATAGCAGCACCCTTGCTTCCATCTGTGTGATATAATTCTACAGGCACCCCTAAGGTATTTACAAAACAGTCTACAAATACATCACTTAAAAACATGTTGGCTTTGCCGGCTCTTATAACTGTTGGTTGCACACCATTTTGCTGCAGTACCTTAAAACCATATTGCATAGCAAATACAACACCCTCCTGAACTGCACGAAACAAATGCGCCGCTTGGTGTCTATTAAAATCTAGCCCCAAAATATGAGCACCAATATTTTTATTATGAAGCATGCGCTCCGATCCATTACCAAATGGCAGAACGGTCACACCATCAGACCCGGGCGCAACAGAAGCTGCAAGTGTATTCATCTCACTATAACTACTTGCACCCATTTTATTTTTCATCCAACTATTTGAAATACCAGCACCATTTATACATAAAAGCACACCAATCCTGTTTTGTTCGAGTGTATGATTCACGTGCGCAAATGAATTAATCCTTGACGCAGTATCGGCCTGCAAACTATCTGACACCGCATATATAACCGCCGAAGTGCCTGCTGTTGCTGCTACTTCGCCAGGCTTTACTACATTTAAAGAAAGCGCATTGTTTTGTTGATCACCCGCTTTATACGTTACCGGAATTCCTTTTGGAAGACCTGTTTCACTTGCGGCATTTTCAGTTAAGTAACCATGCACATCAAACACATTTTTAATGTCTGGAATATGCTGCTCATCGAGACCATAATATTCCATCACTTCCTTTGAGAGCGTTTTGTTTTTAAAATCCCAAAACATCCCCTCCGATAATGCAGCAATGGTCGTCGTAATTTGACCCGTTAATTTCATGGAAATAAAATCGCCAGGGAGCATCATCTTATGAATTTGTGCATAATGCGCAGGTTCATTTTGTTTGACCCATGCAAGTTTAGAAGCGGTAAAATTTCCAGGAGCGTTTAGTAAGTGACCAAGGCAATAATCTTGACCCATTGTCTCAAATGCTTTTTCACCAAGTGCTACAGCTCTATTATCACACCAAATAATACTATCTCTAATTACTTTTTGATCACTATCAACTAGCACGAGGCCATGCATCTGATACGCAATGCCAATGGCGCCAATATCAGCTGGATTAAATGCATCTGTTGCATTTACTTTTAAAATAGCAGCCTTCACATCATGCCACCAAACACCTGGCGACTGCTCAGCCCACCCCGGCTGATGAGAAATAATGGCAGCCTCGGTTTCGGGGTATTGCGCTGTAGCCAACACCTTGCCATTACTGGCGTCCATTACAGAAACTTTTACAGAAGAAGTGCCCAAATCTATGCCTAATAACAACATACAATACAGTGGTAAAGATGAACTCAAATTGAGTCCTTAATATTACTTAATTAGTAGCGAAAAATAGAAGAAAAAGAAAAGATTATTGGTGGCCTCGTCAGGAATCGAACCTGAATCTGGAGCTTCGGAAACTCTTATACTATCCATTGTACTACGAGGCCAATTGTAAGGTGGGTTGCAAAAATAAATGAATTGCACATACACAGCCTTAATTAATTAAAGCCCGCCGCTGCTTTATACCTAGTAAACTGTATAATGCTGCTGGTAAAAATATACGTGAAGGCACAGATGCCATAATATGCAAATCGTCCAACAATGAAGATTCATTGTTTAAAAAACGAAATACCCGCGCAGGAGGATTTTTAGAAAAAATAGCCGTAAAAATTGCAGCTCCATCTAATTTTTTTTCTTGTAAAACCCTTAGTAAAACGGCGTCGTATAATTGAAACTTTTTTTGAGCAAAGCTTACGGATCTTAATGGATTTTTACCTGCCACTACATCTGATACAATGGCTTTTGTTTTTTCTTGAATAAAATGAAAAGCATATCCACTACTTCCTTTTACCTGACCACCTGCAACGCCAATATTGACAATGTTTCCAGCGCCTCTAACAAAAGAATAACTGGTCATGGGTATTTGACCAAATTCTTGATGTGTTACCTCGTAATCAATACTACCATATGTTTTTTGGATATAGGTAGTAATTGCTTCGTCGTAAGTTTTGCTGTCTAGAATACTCGGGGTAAACAAAGTGTATTCAACAAGCGCAGTCGTAGAAGACGTTGGCATGACATACATAAAGGTAGTACCCTGCTGTTGATTCACCGTAAAGTCCATCAGTGTCGCCACCGTTTCATTAAAAACAGGTGACGTTGTTTTAATTTCAAACCCTTTAAAATGCTGCCATAAAAAGTAATCAGATGCTTTTTGGGCCAGCACATTTGCTGGTTCAAATAAAATACTATTAAATACTTTTAAAGCAGTAAGGGTTTGGTTCTCAAGTACGACAGATGCTCCAGAAATACTAGTATTTACAGAAATGACGCGTTCGGTGCAAATAGAAATATTACTTTTTGTTGCAGCTTTTTCAAGCACATAGGTATACAAATCAATACCCCGTATCATTTTATAAGTAAAAGGAGACAAGTTTAGTTCGCTTGCAAACGTGGGTGCAATAAAAGAAACATGATCCCATTTTTTAATTACAATGGGTTCAAAAATGCCAGCGTCTTTTTCCCAAAAACACCATGTGCGGTCATTGTTGTTTTTTTTAGCCGCATCGATTACTAAAATTTGCGCCGCATCAAAAAAAGGATCTTCCATCATACGCATCAAGAGGCTTAGCCCTGCTAGCCCGGCACCCGTAATAATATAATCGTAATGAGATTTCAATAAATAACTTATACTTAGTTTTGAGGGGCTTGATTTTGAAAAGCATCGTCTTTGCGTACTTTGTCCCAGTATTTTTTTGCTACAAGCAGCATGCCAAAACTTTCGCCATCTTCTTTACCGAGGTGCTTGTGGTGCATTTTATGCGCCCATCTAATAGCTTTGATGTATTTATTATTAGATCTTGTAAAGAGTTTAAAACGCTGATGAATAATAATTTCATGCACTAGAAAGTATGCAAAACCATACATGGCAATACCAGCACCAATACCCACCGACCAGTAATTTTGCGCCATGCTACCTAACATAATACATAGCCAACTTGGAATGGCAAAGATTAAAAAGAAAGCATCGTTTTTTTCAAAAAATCCGTCTGTTTTTTGGTGGTGATCTTCATGTAAATACCATAAAAAACCATGCATTACATATTTATGGGTAGCCCAGGTAATAGGTTCCATTAATAAGAAAACGGCAATTGCAACAAGTATATAGATCATGGTAAATAATTTCTAAGTGTTAAAAAAAACAGCACTTGAATACATAACAAATGTACTGCAAAAGGGTTGGGTTTGGGTTGCTCCCATTTTCTAAAAAATACCAATAAGCCAGCGCTGATTATAAACCAGCATACATAATTATACATTGGGATATTTCCAGTAAGCCAGGTCCAAAAACCAAGTTTGATAGCTACAGGCTCTATAAGAAAGTCAAATAAAACGGCAATTATCGCGGCATCTAGTACAAATGCAATATTTTCTATGCGTTTAGGTATGCCTTCACCTTCCTTTAAAAAACGGTGTTGCAACCAGCGGTGTAACATAGACATTACAGAGCCGGCACAAAAAACCACCACAAACCAGTTCATACCAATCGTAAAAGGAACGTTCATAAAACCAGGGCCCAACACTTTTCCATAATAATAGGACCCAAACAATAAACCAGTTTGCACGCCAATGATTTCGGAGACCATACCCGTAATAAATGCGGCTATAAAAAAGAACCAGAATTTAGGGGATAAACTTGGTTGATTCCAAAGCAGTAGTAAAAACATAATGCAAAGGTTGAGTGGGGTATTGGCAACAAACCAGGCTGCCTCATCAGAAATTAAAATGCCAAGCATACCACTTACATGAAAAAGTAGTGCTATAAAAACAGAAATGGTAAGTTTATATTGATCTATAAAAAGCCTCATAACACTTTACGCTTTTGCCACTAAATTACTCATAATTTCTGCACTTTTTAGACAGAGCGGAATGCCACCTCCCGGGTGTACACTTCCTCCTACAAAATAAAGACCCTTGTATGATTTGCTAAAATTAGGATGCCGTAAAAATGCTGCCATAGGCGCATTGGAACTAGTACCATACAAAGACCCTTGATAAGAAGCCGTGTTGGCTTCAATTAATAGTGGATCTAATATTTTTTCTGTTTCAATTAAAGGCTCAATGGGTTCACCCAACATGCGTTCTAGTTTTTCCAATACCGCTTTTTTTACAGATGCAGTAATAGCAGTCCAGTCTTGACCTATATTGGCAGGCACATTTACCATTACAAACCAGTTTTGCTTACCTGCAGGTGCCTGAATACCTGGCTCACATACAGATGTGATATTTACATAAACGGTGGGGTCGGTAAATGGAATTTTTACGTCAAACAAATGCGCAAACTCTGCTTCATAATTTTCTGTAAAAAAAATATTGTGCAAACTTAGCTGCGGAAATTCTTTTTTGATACCCCAATAAAAAATTAAGGCACTGCTGCTGCGTTCTTGTTCTAATATTTTTTGTGCTTTAGACGGCGCTTCTAATAAATGGAGATAGGTAAAATAAACATCTGCATTACTAACAACAATATCAGCAACTACTACTTCATCATTTACCACCACCCCTGTTACTTTATTATTTGCAGTTGTGATTTTTTGAACCGGGCTATTGAAATAAAACTGAACGCCTATTTTTTTTGCTACCGCTACAAGCGTATTGGTGATTGAAATCATACCGCCCGATGGATAAAAACTCCCTTCGTTGTGCTCTAGATGCGCAATTAATGTAAGCATACTGGGTGCCACGTAAGGGTTGCTACCATTGTAGGTTGCATACCTATTAAAAAGTTGTACTAATTTTTTGGACTTAAAAGAGCGTTCGTTATGCTTATGCATAGACCTTGTTACATAAGCTAATTTAAAAGCGCTTAGTGCCGATAAAAGCGGGATTTTAAAAAGTGTAGAAAATTTATGTAGCGAATAATTTAAAAACACCTGACCAATGCGGGTATATAATTTTTCGGAAGCTGCTAAATAGTTTTTGATACTAGCAACAGGTTCTCCCGTTTTTTTATGTGCTTCTGCAGCAAATAAATCAGGGTCTGCAGAGGCCTTAATAAACGTACCATCTTCATAAAAATAATGACAGGATACCGGCATTTTCTGATAAGTGAAATAATCAGACAGTTTTTCACCAACCAATGCAAGTAGTGCTTCCAATTGATGTGGCTGCGTAAACAAGCTAGGACCCGTATCAAACTGATATCCTTTTTCGGAAAAAAAACCAAGCTTACCACCAGGTTTATCTGATTTTTCGAATACATGCACTTCGTAACCCTGCGCTACCAACCTGATACTAGCAGCAAGTCCTGCAATACCGGAACCAATAATCACTGCTTTTTTAGACTGCATGTTTTTTATTTTGCGAAACTGCCATCCAAGCTTTTAATGTTGGATAAGCGATATGAAACCATGCAGTAAAACGTTCTGGCGTTTCCTGAATTTGCGCTTCTAATTCCCTTACAGGCATAAATGCGTAAGCAGCCACTTCGTTTGGATTAAAATGTACAGGACCTTCATATACACCTGTAAGAACATGGTCAAACTCATGTTCTGTTAAGCCGTTATCAAATGCTGCTTTATACGTAAAGTCAAAAGCTTTGGCAAGACTAGTTGTGAAACCCATTTCTTCTTGTAGCCTTCTCGTAGCTGCATCTGCAACCTGCTCGCCGGGCCTTGGATGACTACAACAAGTATTGGTCCAAAGTCCACCGCTATGGTATTTTGAAAATGCGCGCTGTTGCATTAACAGATCGCCATTTTTATTGAACACAAAAACGCTAAATGCTCTATGAAGTAACGCCTTCTCGTGCGCAGCCATTTTTTCCATGGTACCCATGGGTTCATCTTTTTCATTAACCAGCACTACTTCTTCTAACATCATAGCCGCTGGTTTTATAAAATGTTTAATTGACTTCTAATACCCGCTTTTGCAAGTATAAATGCCTTGCCATAATCGGGAATACGTACGCGTGATTCTAATATATGTGCAGGCTCTAGGCGTTGTATTTTTTTAAACAAAGAGAGGTAATATTTATAGGCTACATATACCCCAAATCTAGCTTTGATAGGTAAATGTAAAATGCCTGCATACGCTTCGTCAAAATCTTTTTGAATATCCTGCTCGATGGCTAATTTATCTGCGTGGGTAAAATTGGCAAAATCACAATCTGGGAAATACATGCGGTCTAGTCCTTCAAAATCTGCTTTAACATCCCGCAAAAAATTAACTTTCTGAAATGCAGACCCTAAACTTTTAGCAGCTGGCTTTAAGGCGTCATACTGCTCCTGATTGCCTTCACAAAAAATATACAAACACATCAGACCTACTACTTCGGCACTACCGTAAATATAGGTTTCATAGCCTGCTCTATCATACGTATGTTTTCCTAAATCAAGTTCCATGCTGTATAAAAACGCATCGATGAGTGCATGGTCAATACCGTATTGGTTAACGGTCATTTGAAAGCTATGAAGTATTGGATTTAAACTAATACCTCTTTCGATGGCATCGTAGGTTGCTTTTTTAAATTCTTCAAATAAAAGGGCTTTATCAAATCCATGAAAAGTATCTACAATTTCATCCGCAAAACGAACAAAGCCGTAAATGTTACAAATAGGGGTACGCAAGTCTTTGTGCAACAATTTAATGGCCGAAGAAAAGCTAGTGCTATATTTTTCGGTCGTTATTCTACTACAATCCTGACTCACTTCATGAAACAGGTTCATCATAGTTGTTTATTTTTTATTGTTGAGAAATGTTTTACTACTTGCCCAGCTACTACTTCTCCACTTATCAAACTTGGCGGCACACCTGGCCCCGGAACCGTTAATTGTCCGGTATAAAATAGATTTTTAACTTTTTTACTACGGCAGCTTGGTTTTAAAACAGCTGTTTGTAGTAAAGTGTTCGCTAAACCATAGGCATTTCCTTTGAAAGCATGGTAATCAAACATAAAATCGGATTGCGCAAAGGATCTTTTATAAACAATGGCATCTTTTACAGACTGCCCTAACCGCTTTTCGATGCGGGTTAACATTTGATCTAAATACTTTTCACGCACTTCTTCCGTATCCCCTGCTAAACCCGTTGCTACTGGCATTAATAAAAATATATTTTCATGCCCCTCAGGTGCAGAAGTAGCATCTGTTACAGATACTACACTCATATAAAAGAGTGGATCGGTGGGCCATGTTTTTGTAGTATAAATTTCGGCGCCATGTACTTCAAAAGAAGTATCAAAAAATAAAGTATGGTGCTGCGCGCCTACTAATTTTTTATTCAGTCCAATATAATAAATGAGACAACTAGGTGCCATCACGCGCGAGTCCCAATAAGAATCGCTGTAAGACTGCGCTGCAGCAGGTAGTAAGGCTGTTTCGATGTGGTGATAATCGGCACCACCAATGATAACATCTGCTTCAAAATTTCCTTTACTGGTGCAAACCCGAGTAGCTATTTTATTTTCTACCTCTATAGAATTAACTTCATGTTCAAATTTAAATTGTACGCCAAGAGACAATGCTAAATCATACATGCCCTCTACAATATTATACATGCCGGTAGAAGGGTACCAGGTTCCGCCTTTAATGTCGGCGTAATTCATGAGTGAATAAAGTGCAGGCGTATGTTCTGGCAAAGCACCTAAAAACAAAACAGGAAACTCCATGAGTTCGCGCAGTTTTGGATTTTTAAAATGCTTGGCAACGTGTTTTTTGATAGACGTAAAAACATCGAGTTTAAAAATGCCTTTGATTAATTCCCAATCTATAAATTCAGTTAAGGATTGACTTGGTTTATGCACCAACTTATTAATACCTACTTCATATTTGTAAGCCGCTTCTGCTAAAAATAAATCGAGTTGAGCACCAGCACCTGATTCTATTTTTTCAAATAAAGCTTTGAGTTCATTGTAATTAGCAGGAATATCTACCGGACCATCAGGCCAGTATACACGGTAAGAAGGATCAAGGCGTATAAGCTTGTAATAATCGGATACCTTCTTATTAAACTGATTAAAATAACGTTCAAAAACATCGGGCATCCAGTACCAACTGGGGCCCATATCAAATGTAAAACCGGCGGCTTTATACCTACGAGCCCTTCCACCAGGCATCTCATGTTTTTCTAATACAGTAACATCCCAACCTGCTTTGGCCATAAATGACGCAGCAGACAAGCCGGCAAAGCCGCTTCCAATAATAATAACAGATTGTTTCAAAGTCTAATGAAATTAAGCAAAAATTAGTAGCGGTGCAACTGATTTTTTAGAAGCTTACGTGCAAAGTGAATTCTGCTTTTGATGGTACCTAATGGTTCATTTAACATGTCTGCAATTTCATGGTATTTATAACCATCAAAATATAACAGAAATGGGTTTTTAAAAATGATAGGTAAACTATGAATAGCTTCTTGTACTTCTTTTAAATTTAATTTGGCAATCGCCTCATTACTTACAGAAGTTTGATTGTTGTCAATTAAAAAATCGTTGGGTGTATTGTCAAAAACAGTGGCTTGCTTAGACTTTTTGCGGTAATCATTGATAAAAATGTTACGCATAATGGTATACAACCAAGCTTTAATATTGGTGCCTACATTGTATTTGTCCCTATTGGCAAGTGCTCTAAACAATGTTTCCTGCACTAAATCTTTAGCAGACTCGTTGTCACGGGTAAGCGTAAAAGCAAAAGGCTTTAGAAATGTCGTATTGTTGATGATAAGCTCGTTGAATTCGGGAGTAGACATTTTGTTTAATTTTTATAAAATCAAAGTTAAACAAAGAAATAGACTCCACAATCAATTTTGTTTAATTTTTTAAAATAAATATTAAACAAATAAGGAGCTGATTTTCAGCTCCTTACGTAATATAGTTGGTTCTAAAGATGTATTTTGATTATGCTAGTTTACCCAAATAGTCCATTACTTCAGGTAGTGAACGCTTTAAGTTTACATTGCTTGGGATCGTTTTTTTGTAATTCTGGGTTAATAGTCCAGAAACAACCACCGAATATGAAGACATGGTTGCACCCACTTTACCTAAAAACTTTTCGAAATTAAAGTTGCTAGCCACAGATGTTAGATGCGTGTATAAGAAAGATGGCTTTTTTAAATCAGCTACATACACAACATCACGCATGGGTACGTTGGCGCCTAAATACAACACTTTAACACCACGTGTTTTTAATAAATAGTACATAAACAAAATACCAAGCTCGTGGTGTTCGCCTTCTGGTAAAAATAAAAGTGCAGTAGCATCCGCTTTTAATGTTGGCATTGTTTTTTCAATACCAACAATTAATTTTTGTCTGATGATATTGGTTACAAGGTGCTCCTGCGCTGGATTAACGCGGCTTGTAACCCACAGTATACCTATTCTTTCGAGGAATGGGAATATAATTTGAGTAATGGTTTTTTCGATACCCTTACTTGCAATTTGAAAATCAAGTACCGATTCAAAATCGTCGATGCGAAGATCCACCATACACTCAATCAGTTCATTTACAATTCTTTCAAGCTGCGCTTCCGACTGTGTCAATGAAAGAATACGTTCTTTCATTTCGATGGGCTGCATCTTATCGATATGAGAAATCTTATACCCGTACTTGTTAAGTAGGGCAATATTTAAAAGCGTAATAAGCTCTTCATTGGAATAATAGCGGATATTGGTATCCGTTCTTGAAGGATTCAAGAAGTTATACCGCTGTTCCCATATGCGAATTGTATGGGCTTTAATCCCTGAAAGGTTCTCTAAATCTTTAATGGTAAATGCATCCATGCCCTTATAACAACAAGTCTGGCAATTTGTTCAAACTATCCTTTTATACCCTTTAAATACTGTCCGTAGCCGCTTTTCTCATATTTGGCAGCCAGTTTTAAGAGCTGAGTACGGTCAATAAAGCCCATTCGGTAAGCTACTTCCTCAATGCAACCTATTTTTTGACTTTGGCGTTTTTCAATAACCCTTACAAACTCACAAGCGTCGCTTAAAGAGTCAAAAGTGCCGGTATCAAGCCAAGCTGTACCACGGTTCATAATACCCACTTGTAAAGTGCCTCTTTGTAAATATTCGTTGTTAACGGTTGTGATTTCGTATTCGCCCCTAGCAGAAGGTTCGATGTTTTTTGCAATTTCTACAACGTCATTATCGTAAAAGTATAAACCTGGCACTGCATAATTAGATTTAGGCTGCACCGGTTTTTCTTCGATAGAAATGGCTTTTTTATTTTCGTCAAATTCCACCACACCATAACGCTCTGGGTCGTTTACTTCGTAAGCAAATACGGCAGCGCCTTCGATATTATTAAAAGATTGTACGAGTTTACTAAAGCCTGCTCCATAAAAAATATTGTCTCCAAGTACCAGCGCTACTTTATCGTTACCAATAAAATCTGCACCAATAACAAAAGCTTGTGCAAGGCCATTTGGTTTTTCTTGAACCGCGTATGAAAATCTACAACCCAGTTCAGAACCATCTTCTAGCAAACGCTGAAACTGCACGCTGTCTTCAGGTGTCGTGATAATTAAAATTTCTTTAATGCCCGCTAACATTAAAATAGATAGCGGATAATAAATCATAGGCTTGTCATAAATAGGCATTAACTGCTTACTAATTCCTTTTGTAATTGGATAGAGTCTTGTACCTGATCCACCTGCTAATATGATACCTTTCATGATGTACGATTTAATTTATAATGAAGCTGCATAGTCTGCAAAACTTCCGAGTGTTTTATCTTTTTCAGACAATATAATTTCACTGTCTGCTATTTTCCAATCAATGTTTAAAGCCGGGTCGTTGTACATGATTCCTACTTCGTTACCTGGCTCATAAAATTTATCAACCTTGTAAAAAAATGTAGCTGCATCACTGAGTACCACAAAGCCATGCGCAAATCCTGCAGGTACAAAAAATTGTTTGTGGTTATCTGCAGTTAATTCAATGGCAAAATGCTGTCCAAAACTAGGAGAACCTTTTCTTAAATCAACGGCAATATCAAGTACCGATCCTTCTAAAACCCTTACCAGCTTTGCTTGTGCAGACGCACCTCTTTGCATATGAAGCCCTCTTAATACACCCTTACTAGACCTTGACTGATTGTCTTGAACAAACAAAATATCGAGGCCCGATGCTGCATTAAAATCTCTTTGGTTAAAAGTTTCAATAAAATAACCTCTTGCATCGCCATGCACTTTTTCATGAACGATAAAACAATCTACTAAAGGCGTTTGCTCAATTCTCATTATCTGTTCGTATACATTTGGTTATAGTAAGTTTGGTATGCGCCACTGGTTACATTTTCTAACCAAGCCGTATTTTGCAAATACCAATCGATGGTTGCAGCAAGTCCTTGTTCGAATGTAACAGATGGGCTCCATCCTAATTCTTTATTTAGTTTTGTTGCATCAATGGCGTAACGGCGATCATGTCCTGGACGGTCTTTTACATAAGTAATAAGCTGTTCGCTCTCACCACTTGCACGACCTAATTTTTCGTCCATTTGTGTGCACAATAATTTAACGAGGTCGATATTGGTCCACTCATTAAAGCCGCCAATATTATACGTGTCTCCTTTTTTTCCTTCATGAAATATTAAATCAATAGCGCGCGCATGGTCAATCACATACAGCCAATCGCGTGTGTAGAGGCCATCTCCGTATACTGGAAGCGCTTTTTTGTTGATGATATTATGAATGAATAAAGGAATTAATTTTTCAGGAAAATGATTGGGACCATAGTTGTTAGAACAGTTAGAAACCACAATAGGTAAGTGATAGGTTTCACCGTAGGCACGCACAAAATGATCACTCGCTGCCTTACTTGCAGAGTATGGCGAGTTTGGATCGTATGGTGTTGTTTCTTTAAACAAACCTTCTTTGCCTAAACTTCCATATACTTCATCAGTGGAGATATGATAAAATAGGTGATCTCTTTTAGCATCCCAAGATCCATCGTGTGCATTTTCGTAACTTAAATCCTGCTTCCAAAAATCTTTGGCTGTATTTAATAAGTTCACGGTTCCTATTACATTGGTGTATACAAAATCAAGTGGCGAAATAATAGAACGGTCTACATGTGACTCTGCAGCCAAATGGATTACATCTGTTATGTTATGCTTTTGGAAAATATCTTTTAATGCTTCTGCATCTAAGATGTTGGCCTTTACAAAATGATAATTAGGGGCGTTTTCGATGTCTTTTAAATTTTCGAGATTACCCGCATAAGTAAGCGCATCCAAATTAAAAATTTGATACTGAGGATACTTGGTTACCATCAAACGCACTACATGCGATCCAATAAATCCTGCACCGCCGGTAATTAAAATATTCTTTCCCATAATACTTAATAATAATACGAGCCTATTAGGGCTACTTTTAGGGCTGCAAAATACACAAATCAAGCCAACATTTGCTATCTTTCAACTACAAACGATTGTTATGCTTAATAACCGCTATTACGCTTTAGATGTATTTAGGGGTGCTACTGTGGCGCTCATGATACTTGTAAATAACCCTGGCAGCTGGGGAAACATTTATGGACCCCTCAAACATGCACCCTGGCATGGCTGCACACCCACCGATTTGGTGTTCCCCTTTTTCCTATTTGCAGTAGGCAATGCGATGGCTTTTGTGATGCCTAAATTTGAAGCTGGCGAGGCTTCGGCATTTTGGAAAAAAATAACCACACGCACCCTACTCATATTTGGGATTGGGCTTTTTTTAAATTGGAGCCCATTTATTAAGTGGGAAGACAGCGTACTAGTGGCTAAAAAATGGGAAAACGTGCGCATTTTAGGCGTTTTACAACGCATTGCGCTCTCTTACTTTTTTGCTTCTATTATCGTTTACTATACCAAAACCAAAGGTGCTTTTGTACTTGGTGGCATTATATTATTACTTTATTGGTTTATTACAGCGAGCCTTGGCACACCGGGTGATCCGTATAGTATGACAGGTTATTTTGGAACAGACATAGACAAAATGATTTTAGGTGAAACGCATATGTACCATGGCGAAGGTGTGGCTTTTGATCCAGAAGGTATTACCAGCACGCTCACCGGAATTGTGCAAGTTATTTTTGGATTTTTAGTGGGTCAATACATTCAACAAAAAGGAAAAACCTACGAGATGCTTGCTCACTTATTAATTAGTGGCGTAGTGCTTATTGTTGCAGGACTTTGCTGGGACTTAGTATTCCCCATCAATAAAAAAATATGGACTAGCAGTTATGTACTATACACCACAGGACTTGCCATTGTAACCATTAGCGTGCTCATTTATTTGATTGAATTCAAAGAAATAAAAGGCGCTTGGAGCAAGTTTTTTGACGTGTTTGGGAAAAATCCACTTTTTATATTTTTCTTATCTGGCTTTTTGCCAAGAGTACTAGCGCTGCTGCGTTTCGAAGACCTAAGCCTAGAACCAGGTCATACCACCACAAGTGCGTTACCGTGGTTTTGGAACCATGTTTGCAAACCTATTTCTGAAGACTTACGCAACGGATCACTACTATACGCGCTTTGTATGATCGCATTTTATTGGAGTATCGTATATGTACTCGATAAAAAGAAAATTTACATTAAAGTGTAAGGCGGGATTGTTACGCGCAAAAAAAAATGCGCAAAAGATTGCGCAAAAAAAATGGTCATTATGCAAACATCGTAGCCGCAAGTGCTAAACTTTCTGGCTTGCCTACATCTAAGAGTGTGGCGCCGGTATGATCATATGCGAGAATCGTATGTGTTGCACAAAGGTCTAAGTATACGTCCACCATCGAAAATTTTCCTTCACGCTGCATGAGCTGCAGTAGCTTGGTGTCAATGACTTGAATACCGCTAAAAGCCTTTGCCTGCATGTGTTCCGTGTTACTGTCGTTTAAATGACCCGGCTTATACTCACCGGTGCTCTGATTTTTCCACCCACACAATTTACCGGTTTCATCAAACAAGAAATACCTGCTACTATCTCTAATAGAAACAGCGAGCGTAGCGAGTGCACCTGTATTTGTGTGCTGCGCAACAAGTGCATCTAAATCTAAATTGGTTAGTATATCTGCATTGATCAATAAAAAGGAAGCTTCGTTATTAAAATACCAGGCCGCTTTTTTTAAACCACCGCCAGTTTCTAACACGGCGTCTGTTTCGTCAGAGATAGTAACGGTAGAGCCCCATCCATTATTTGTGGTGATTGCGCCTATAATTTGATCCGCAAAATGATGCACATTCACGAGCACTTCTGTGATGCCAATTTTTTGTAAGTATTCGATATTGCGCTGCAGTAACGACTTTCCATTAACCATGGCTAGCGCCTTGGGATGCTTGTCTGTAAAGGGTTTTAACCTTGTACCGAGTCCTGCCGCTAGTATCATTGCCTTCATAAAAATTATTTTACCCAGTTGGCTTTATTGGTATGAGAAAGCTGCGTTTTTACCTTGTATTTATTACGAAGATGCCTTGCTGTTTGCTCTGCAGCATATACGCTACGGTGTTGCCCACCGGTACATCCAAAATTGATTTGCAAATTTTGAAATCCACGTTTTAAATAATCTTCTACGGTAATATCAATTAAGTCCCACACGCTATTTAAAAACTCATTCATTTTTGTGCGCTGTTCTAAAAAGTCTTGCACCGGTTTATCGAGGCCTGATAGTTTTTTATAATCATCAAAACGACCCGGATTTAAAATACCGCGCATATCAAACATAAAGCCACCGCCATTTTCAGAATCATCGACAGGAAATCCTCTTTTGTAACTAAAACTATTCACAGAAACAATAAGTGGTGTAGATTCATTTGCTTGCGGTGGTTCAAAACGTGCAATCATTTCATCGGACACTACTAGTTTTAATACCCTGTCAAACTCTGGCGTTACAATGCCTACACGCTTATGCTCTAAAAAGAATTGAAGGTTGCGAAGCGCAAGTGGAATGCTCGCTAAAAAGTGTGCCTTGCGTTCAAACAAACCTCTAAATCCGTACGCACCCATTACTTGCAAGAGCCTAATTAATACATACCCATTGTACTGACTCACAAATGTGATGCGGTCTACGGGTTCTTTTAATAATAGGTTTACTTGATCCATATAGTAATCCAGTAAATCATCTTTCCATTGTTCACTTAATTCTGCTTTTGCTTGCCACAACAATGAAGCCACATCATATTGCAAAGCACCTTTCATACCGCCCTGAAAATCTATGAACTGCACTTCATTTTGATTGACAATAATATTTCTACTCTGAAAATCACGGAACATAAAATACTTATGCTGCGTATGGGTTAGATAGGTGCTTAAGGCTTCAAAATCTTCAAGCATGGCCTGCTTGTCGTAAGGGAGTTGAAGCGTATCTAAAAAGTAATATTTGAAATAGAGTAAATCACTTAAAATAGCCTGCTTGCCAAACTCTTTTGCAGTGATACACCAATTGTAATTGAAATTTTGATCACCAATAATTTGAACGCGCGCAAGTGCCGCTAAACTTTTTTGAAAAAGGGCATATACATTGGAAGAGTGTCCTTCTTTTTCAATTTGATTGAGTAACGATTCGGTACCTAAATCTTCTTGAATATAAATCGTATCATCACTATTTACGGCAAGTACTTCTGGTACAGGTAGCCCTGCTTTTTTAAAGTGCTTACTAAAATGTATAAATGTTTGTGTCTCTTTTTGATTGAGGTTGTAGGTTGCGATATAGGTTTCACTTCCTTCGTATATTCTAAAATATATACGGTCACTTCCACTTTGTGGTAATTTTTCTACCCTGGTAGCTGCAGTGCCTCTGATAGAGGTAAATAAAGTTTCTATTCCGTTAATCACTGACTCCATAGGAAAATTGATTTACAACGAAAATAGAACTTAGTATGCAAACCCCAAATTTGCTTATAAAGTTTGTAGCCCAAAAACGCTTACCTGTTTACCCTTGTCTAGTGCATGCTCTTTGCGAATAAGTGTAACGGTACTGAGTTCAAAAAATGGTTGTGCTATTTTATTTACATACTGTGCCGCCAATTGTTCAAAAGCTGCGGGCGGTAATGGCGAAGTGAGTGCAAGTAAAGGTTGTTGTATCAGTTTAGAAGGCGCACATCCATAACTTTTTAAATACTGGTCCAGTACTTGCAAACTAGCAGCGAGCTGCGCAAAAGGTTGCTGGTTGGCAATACGCATAAAAATACGCCTAGAAGGTAGGGCGCCAAAACCATCGGTTACCACCTTAAAACTTTTTTGCTGGCTAATAATACGGTGCATCCACTTGAGCAAGGTAGCTTCCATGTGCTCGGTGGTATGAAACTGAGCTAGTTCAATAACCGGCTTATCGGTAAAACCAAGGGTGCGTGCCCAATTTGTAAAATGCGCATCCGGGTAGGCTACTAACTGATACACCCCAGTGGTAGTAAGTGTTTGACCTGCAAAAACAGTGCGCTCGCTCATATGAATGTCCATAACTTTTTTATTTTGGTAATTATTTTAGCATAAATTTACTAAATATTTTAGCTAAAACAAAACTTTTTACTGTTATGGATAGTCAAAACTGGCAGGGGGCTGCCTATAAAGGCTCCAAAAAATTTACGCAACAAGACGTTTCTACCGCCAATGCCACCGGTTTTGGGGCAGCCACCGACGATTATATGGAACGGGGTATTGACCTCAACGAGCAGCTTATTAAAAACAAGCCCGCTACCTTCTTTTTTAGAATGAACAGCCACGCCATGACCGGCGCCGGTATTTACCCGGGCGATATTTTAATTGTAGACCGGAGCATCAGAGCCAGCAACCAAAAAATTGTAGTAGCCATTTTAAATGGTGAACTATTCATTCGGCGCTACACAGACAATGGTGTTAAAAAATTACTCTCTGCCGAAAATAAAAAATGTGCCGACATTGAAATTGATCCACTCGCCTCCTTTGCAGTATGGGGCGTGGTGATATATTGTATTCACGCTACTTTATAATATTAGACATGATTGGCATTGTAGATTGCAATAGTTTTTATTGCTCTTGTGAACGTTTATTTAAGCCAGATTTACTACACAAACCGGTAGTGGTGTTAAGCAACAATGATGGTTGTATTATTTCAAGAAGTGACGAAGCAAAAGCAGTAGGCATAGAAATGGGGAGTCCTTTTTTTATGCAAAAAAAGAATTTAGAAAAAAACGGGGTTGCTACTTTTTCTTCTAACTATCACTTATACGGCGACTTAAGTTGGCGCGTGATGGAAACCTTAAGAACCATGCTACCAGAGGGTTGTGTAGAAGTATACTCGGTGGATGAATCTTTTATAGACCTCGCGCATATTGAACCAGCCGCCCTACAATCTTTTACCGTTTCACTTAAAACGATTATCGAACAGTGGACCGGCATCAGTGTTTCTATTGGTGTTGCACCTACCAAAGCACTGAGTAAAGTAGCCAACAAACTCGCTAAAAAAAACAAACAAATAACAGGCTGCGTATTAATATTAAATACCGAGAAAAAAATAACACAGGCACTACAAAAAACACCCATTGGTGATGTATGGGGTATTGGTTACCAGTACGCTAAAAAATTAAATATCTACGGCATTAATACCGCTTACGATTTAACACTGCGCACCGAAAATTGGGCACACCAAGAATTAGGCGGTGTGGTAGGCGCGCGTTTGTTTAGAGAACTGAAAGGATTTCCTTGCATTGAGATGCAATCAGAAAGAATTACCAAAAACATGATTGCCACTACCCGCATGTTTGGAAACCCCGTTACCACACTTCACGAGTTGGAAGAAGCGGTGGCTACCTATATGGCAAGGGCCGCAGAAAAACTCCGCAGACAACACGCTGCGGCGCGGGGCATTACCGTATTAATTGTACCCAAACAGGAAGTAAAAGGCAGTTATTACCGGCATGGGCCTACCAAAACCGCTAGCATCCGCTTACCGGTTGCCTCAGCGCTTACCAACGAACTGGTCAAACCAGCCCTCGAACTGGTAAGAAGCTTATTTGAAGCAGGTAAAACCTACAAAAAAGCAGGGGTTATTTTAAGTGATATCGTACCGGAATCGGTGATACAAGGAAACTTATTTGTAGCAGTGCCTAGCAGTAACGAAAAACTAGCCAAAGGGCGCGCCCTCATGGAAGCAGTAGACAATATTAATTTTTCGATGCGGGGTGATATATTAAAATTTGCTGCTAGCGGCACAACGCGTAACTGGAAAATGCGCCAGGAAATGCGAAGTCCCCGCTATACCACCCGCTGGGAGGAGCTTCCCCTACTCAAATAAGCCTTACAAGGCCCTGTGAATAAGCATCTAAGAAGTATTTTAAAATTTACACGAATAAATTGCGGCGGAACCTTAAATTTGCACAATTTGTAAATAATGACTCAACCTACGCTCAACTCCAACGAATCCATACCCTCAGGTAAGAAAAAAGTAATTGTACTTGGTAGCGGCCCCAATAGAATTGGCCAAGGTATCGAGTTTGACTATTGTTGTGTACACGGCTTAATTGCTATTAAAGAGAGTGGTTACGAAGCCATCATGGTAAACTGTAACCCCGAAACCGTTTCTACCGACTTTGACATGGCCGACAAATTATATTTCGAGCCAGTATTTTGGGAACATTTATGGGAAATCATTGAACTAGAGCAACCGTATGGTATCATTGTTCAATTAGGGGGCCAAACAGCCCTTAAATTAGCCAAGCGTTTACACGAAAAAGGTATTCGCATTATTGGTACTTCTTTCGAAAGCCTAGACATGGCAGAAGATCGTGGACGTTTTAGTGATCTATTAAAAGAATTAGAAATTCCGTATCCAGCATATGGTACTGCACATACTGCCGACGAAGCTATTGAAGTAGCCAACAAAGTTGGGTATCCTGTACTGGTAAGACCTAGCTACGTTATTGGTGGACAACGCATGCGTATTGTAATCAATGACGAAGAAGTTGAAAAAGCGGTGATCAGTTTATTAAAACACATTCCAGGTAATACGATTTTGATTGACCATTTCTTAGATCGTTGCCAAGAAGCAGAAGTGGACGCCATTTTTGATGGAGAAACTTTTCACATCATGGGTGTGATGGAACATATAGAACCAGCAGGGATTCATAGTGGCGATAGTAACGCAGTATTACCGGCGTTTAACCTAACGCCAATGATTGTAGAAAAAATGGAATTCTACAGTGAAAAAATTGCACGTGCATTAAATATCAGAGGACTTATTAATATTCAGTTTGCCATTAAAAATGGTCAAGTGTTTGTGATCGAAGCAAATCCAAGAGCTTCAAGAACAACGCCATTTATTGCAAAAGCGTATCAAATTCCGTACTTGAATATTGCGACCAAAGTAATGCTTGGCGCCAACAAACTCACCGACTTTACCATGGATAAAAAACTAGACGGCTATGCTATTAAAGAGCCTGTATTTAGTTTTGAGAAATTCCCTGGCGTGAACAAAGAGCTAGGGCCAGAAATGAAAAGTACGGGAGAAGCCATTCGTTTTATTAAAGATTTACACGATCCTTATTTCCGCACGCTATACAAAGAGCGTAGCATGAACTTATCTAAATAAGTAGGGCGTAAATACGGAGAACATTCAACCAAAACACATGGATGTATAAGCTTATGCTATTATAGTGCATAGGTTTGATCGTGTCCGTAACCGCGCCCCCCTTTTGGCATCAAGCACCCTTTACTAGACTACTATTTCCGCTCGTACTCGGCATTGTTATTTGCTATTATGTACTGCATGGTATTATAACAAACGTGCATATCCATGCCGCCATGTATATAGCAGTGGGCATTTCTATTGCAGGACTTTTAGGTTACACCCAGCTATCTAGTTTTAAAAAATACCATTACCGTTTTATTCAAGGTATTTTTTTGCAAATAATATTTACATGCCTTGGGATTGCTATCATGCAAAATACTTTAGAGGCGCGCATTACAGAAACTACTTTACTAGCGGCGCGCAAAAATGGTACCGTATATATTATGCGGATCACAGAGCCGCTACAACGAAAAAATAAAACCTATAAAACGGCAGCCATCATAGAAAGCATTGGCACGGTAAAACATGAAATAAAAACGAACATAAAAATTATTGTGCATCTAGCTCTAGATAGCAGCAACACAAAAATACCAGCGTTAACAGCAGGCTGTTATATAGCCACAACCATACGGCCAAGTGTAGTACCAGATACGCATAACCCAGGCGGCTTTCATTACAAAGAGTGGTTGTTTAGAAATGAAATTACACATCAACTGTATTTGGCAAAAGGAAGTTGGACTTTACTGCCCTCCAAAAAAAGGAAACAATATTTACAGGTACTGCAACAAAAAATTAGCTACCAACTTCAACAAAATATTACGGGCAAACAAGAAAAAGCAGTAGCAGCAGCACTTTTAATAGGCTACAAACAAGACATCGATTCTGATTTAATGAAAGCCTATAGCAACACCGGCGTTATACATGTAATTGCCATTAGTGGTTTACACCTTGGTTTAATTTATGGATTACTGGTAGGCGCTTTTGGTTGGATGCCTAATTCTACCATAAAAAAATGGGCAGCGCCACCTATTATGCTGCTCGTACTATGGGTCTTTGCGCTGCTAACAGGAGCAGGCCCCTCCATTGTTAGAGCAGCCGTTATGTTTTCATTTATTATTATAGCAAGCGTTGTAAAACAAAATTCTAGCATTGTGAATGCACTTGCTGCATCGGCCTTTTTTTTACTGCTGCTGCATCCGTTTTATTTGTGGGATATTGGATTTCAACTTTCGTATGCTGCAGTGCTTAGCATTGTGCTATACCAAAAAAATATTTTTGATCGCCTCTATTTCAAATACAAATGGATGCAGGCCTGCTGGCAATTAAACGCCGTAACATTAAGTGCGCAAATACTTACACTGCCACTAGTTGTGTATCATTTTCATCAATTTCCCAATTATTTTTTACTCAGCAACTTTATAGTGGTGCCACTCTCGAGTATTATTTTATATGGCTGTTTACTCATCCTCCCTTTTGGAAGCCTCGCTTATATTGGTAAATTTTTATCCGTTTGTACAAGCTGGTTAATAGCTAGTATGAACTGGATCATCCAAAAAATGAATGCATTACCCTATGCCACTACCAGTAACTTACACATCAACACGGCTCAGGTAATTTTATTTTTTATCATCATTGCAAGTACTACGCTACTTATTCAAACCCAAAAAAACAAATGGTGCTTTATAGGTTTAACTGCCCTACTTTTTGGCTGCAGCATACAAAGTTATACATACACTAGGGCGGCAGGGCAAACAACCCTTACCGTATGGTTTGTTCCCAAAACCACCAACATTACAATCCGCTATGGGCTTCAAAAAGAAACCATATTGCCATTGAACATGCGCGCATTTACCATTGGGCATACCCGATTTATCCGTGTTGATCAAATGATGCAGCTAAAACCCAGCCTCCAAAGATTTTCAAACGTGGATATCCTATTGGTGAGCAACCTACCAAAGTCGCCTATACCCTTACTCGCAAAGCACTTTAAGGGCGCGCTCTATGTGTTTGACAGCAGTATTCCTTTGTGGAAAATGGAAGCGTGGAAAAAAGAGGCAGAGGACCTACATTTGCGGCATCATTTTGTTTCTCAACAAGGGGCTTTTGTCCACCAATCAAGCAATGGAAAAGAAAATTAAATCGGCGCTCATTTCTGTCTTTTATAAAGATGGTCTAGAGCCTTTAGCACGTCAATTAGTCGCTCAAAACGTAACCATCTATTCGACAGGTGGCACTCAAAAATTTTTAGAAGATTTGGGTATCACTTGTGTTGCGGTGGAAAGCTTAACCACTTACCCTTCTATTTTAGGAGGTCGTGTTAAAACATTGCACCCTGCTATTTTTGGCGGTATTTTAGGTCGTAGATACGAGCCACAAGACCTTGTTGAAATGGAGCAGTACCACATTCCTGAAATTGATTTAGTGATTGTTGATTTATATCCTTTTGAAGAAACACTTGCTACAACAACAGAAGAAAAAGCCATTATCGAAAAAATTGATATTGGTGGACCTTCCATGATTAGAGCTGCTGCCAAAAACTTTAGAGACTTAGTAGTGATTGCTGCTAAACAAGATTATGCAGTACTTGAAAGTATGTTAGCTGCACAAGCAGGAACCACTTCACTTGAACAAAGGAAAGCCTTTGCTGCAAAAGCTTTTGAAGTAGTGATGCATTATGATATTGCCATCAGCAATTACTTTAATCCAGCACCCACACAAATTTTACGTTACGGCGAAAACCCACACCAAGGGGCTACTTTTACAGGTCGTTTAGAAGAACTATTTACACAACTTAATGGCAAAGAATTATCCTATAATAATTTAGTAGACGTTGACGCAGCGGTACAACTTATTGGTGAATTTAATGAAACGACATTTGCGATTATCAAGCATACCAACGTTTGTGGTATTGCCGCAAGAAGCACCGTCAAAGATGCATGGGATGCTGCTTTAGGTGGTGATGCCGAAAGTGCTTTTGGTGGCGTACTTGTAACCAATAGCACCGTGGACGCTGCTACTGCAAACGCTATCAATGAAATATTTTTTGAAGTACTCATTGCACCAAATTTTGATGCGGCTGCACTCGATATTTTAAAGAGTAAAAAGAATAGAATTTTATTACAACTTACAGGTGCCGCTACCGCATTAAAAACACCGAGCAAGTCTTTGCTTAATGGTGTACTGGCGCAAGCGCCTGACACAGGTAATTTTGATACTTGGAACGAAGTTGGTGGCAGAACCACCACAGAAAACGAAAAAGAAAATTTGATTTTCGCAAACCTAGTATGCAAGCATCTTAAAAGCAATGCCATTGCGCTCGTAAAAAACAAACAACTCGTAGGCAAAGGCTGTGGTCAAACCAGTCGAATCGACGCGCTAAGACATGCTATAGAAAAAGCGCATCAATTTAATTTTGATTTAAAAGGCGCCGTGCTTGCATCTGATGCCTTTTTCCCTTTTAACGATTGTGTACAAATTGCACAGGAGGCAGGTATCGAAGCATTTATTCAACCAGGCGGTTCGGTGAGAGATAAAGATAGTATTGAGTACTGTGTAGAACACAAACTAGCCATGGTGATGACCGGTCTTCGTCATTTTAGACATTAATTTTATAGCGCATGACAACCAAACAAAAAGCATACATAGGACTTGGGCTCACCAGTATTATTTGGGGAACCACCTGGGTTGCAAGTAAGTTTGGTATCAAACAAGGCGTACCTGCTTTTGAACTATCTTCTATTAGAAATGGATTAGGTGGCCTCTTACTCATTGTGTTTTTTTTATTCAAAGGTCAAAAGCTCCCAAGCTTTAAAGAATTCAAATGGCTACTAGGCATGTCTATTTTGCTTTTTGTAATCGCCAATGGTTTTTCTACCTATGCTTTAAAAGATATACCGTCCGGGCTTGCAGCACTCATTGCGGCACTCTATCCGCTCAGTGTAGTTGTGATAGAAAGGGTAAGGTACAAAAACACGAAAATTACAGCCCTAACTTTTAGCGGTATGCTACTTGGTATAGTAGGTATTGCCATTGTATTTTATGAAAACCTAGCAGTACATAATTCGGCGGGTTATTTTATTGGCGTTGGTGTTTCCATCATTGCCATGTTAAGCTGGAGCTTTGGTACCATTTTTATTGCACGCAATAAAATGGATATGAATCCTTACTATGCAACGGGTTGGCAAATGTTTTTAAGCTGCTTTTTTTTAGGAGCTTTTGTTATTGCATCCGGTAAAGCCATTCCACTCAGTGCAATTCCGCACGCAACTTGGATGGCCATTGTATATTTAATTATTGCAAGTTCTATAGTTGCATTTGCTGCTTTCATATTTACCATGAAGCATTTGCCGCCAGCCATTGCATCTTTGTATGCTTACGTAAACCCAATAGTAGCAACGGTTGTAGGGTCATTTATGGTAGACGAAAAATTAAGCCTACCCATATTTATAGGATCATTTGTTACACTAGCAGGTGTGTATCTTGTAAATAGATCTATGAAAGCGCAAAAACACGAAATTGTTCCTGTTACGGACGCGGACGGGATGTAGTGTCCTTCCACATTTCATTGAATGTTTTTTGGCTAAAATCTAATTCGGAGCGGTGAACGGCCCATCCTTTAAAAACTTTATTTACGACCCAGTTTTTCATTTTACCGTTACCCATATTCATCATCGGTCTATTTAAACTGGCAACCATCCAAGCTTTCCATGCAACACGCTCAGCAAGTGTACTGGTCCCCTGCGTTACCGCTTCGTGACGGTTGTCTAATAAGAGTTCGTGTAAGTTGATGCGCATCGGACAAACCTCGGTACAATTGCCACACAATGAGGAAGCGTTGCTTAAGTGTTTGTATTCATCCATGCCACTTAAATAAGGCGTAATCACTTTACCAATAGGACCACTGTAGGTTGTTTCGTAAGAGTGTCCGCCAATATTTTTATATACGGGGCATGCATTTAAACATGCGCCACACCTGATGCAATAAAGTGCTTCACGCGCCGTAGGATTAGCAAGTAAATTGGTACGTCCGTTGTCAAGAAGTATCACAAACATTTCTTCGGGACCATCTGTTTCACCAGCCTGTTTTGGACCGGTAACAATGGAATTGTATACCGTAACTTTTTGACCCGTACCATAGGTAGCTAGTAACGGCCAAAACAAAGGCAAATCATGAACAGAAGGAATCATTTTTTCGATACCCACCACTGCAATATGTGTTTTAGGCCATGCACAACTTAAACGCCCGTTGCCTTCATTTTCTGTAATGGCGATGGCACCAATGTCAGCAATTAAAAAGTTAGCGCCTGTTACGCCCACTTCTGCTTCGGTATATTTTTCGCGTAATTTAATACGCGCTACTTGTGTTAATTCTTCGGGTGTTAAATCAGGTTTTGTGCCAAGCTTATTTGCAAAAAGTTTTGCAACGTCTTCTTTGCTTTTATGCATCGCTGGTGTAACAATATGATAGGGCGGCTCACCATCTAATTGTTGAATGTATTCGCCTAAATCCGTTTCTACACTCTCTATTCCATTTGCTTCCAAGAAATCATTTAAATGAATTTCCTCGGTTACCATGCTCTTACTTTTTACAAGTGTTTTGCAGGCTCTTTCTTTGCAAATTTTTCCAATCGCTTCTAAAGCTTCTGCGCTATCATTGGCCCATATAACGGTAGCCCCTCTAGCGGTAATTTTTTGTTCAAACTCGAGTAAGTATTTATCTAAATGCTCAATTGCTTCCCACTTAATATTTTTTGCGCGCTCCCTTGTAATATTAACGTCGGTAAATTGTGATTTACCAATGGGTACAACGGCATTGTATTTAGCAATATTGAAATTGATTTTTCTGCGATGTTCTAAATCGGCAGCTTTAATGGTACTCTTTGCAATAAATGACGCAGCTGTTTCTGACATGCTTACTTTTTTTGACTTTTTTGATGAAGCGCCGTCGCTTCTAATGCTTCATAAAATTCGGTGCCGTATTTACGTATCAAGGATTCTTTTAAAAATTGATACACGGGCACTTTTAATTTTTTACCCAGGCTACAAGCCGCGCTACATAGGTCTTCGCGGGGTTCGTAGTTAACATATTCCATATCCGGATCACGCTTACTCTTTTTTGTTTTAACAGGAAACAAATGGCAGCTTAGTGGCTTTTTCCAATCTAATTTACCATCGTTATAGGCCTGCTCAATACCACAAAGTATGGTGCCCGTTTTATCTTTGATTCCGTATGCACAAATGCCGCCATTAATAGTAGGTGTTACCCAACCAAACTCACGGTCGTATAAAAATTTACCTTGCTTTTCTACTTCCTTAATGCCTGCCGCTGTCATATAAGGTTTAATGTCTTCGTAATGGGTTTTTAATTTTTCGAGTTCCCATTTTTCCATCGGGGCACCTGCATCACCATCTTCGCAACACCCGCCCTTGCATTTCGTTAAATCGCAAACAAACTGCTCTTCTAGGAGCTCGTCAGAAACTAATTTATTGTCTATAATAATCATGGTTATGCGAATATAATTAGTTTTTCCACCTAAAAGTGTTTACCAAATGCTTCAAATCTGTTTTAATAAAATCATTAACGATGGCCAATGAATCTGAATTAGGGGTTGCATCAAAATAAAGGGCACCTCGTAAAAAATGCTTGGTAGAATCCGTTAAAAAAAACTGATTGGCAGTAGCGGCATCTCCCCCTACCGTAAAAAACATCCCACTGATACCATTTGCCGTGTGCATGAGCGAATCATCAATAGAATAGGCTTTAGCAGACTGTTTGCTGGTCATAAAAAAGGTGTGCTTGACCAGTGAATCAAATTTATACTTGCCAATTTCTTTGTAACTCACATAAATACGACCATTAAACTGAGGGAAATCTATATTAATCCACCAGTCATTTTCGGTGGCTTCGCCAAAAAAGGTAGAGTCTTTAACCACTTTTGCATACACGGGGTACTCAAATGCATATGGATAGCCAGGTTGGTCAAATAGCTTGTATTTTTTTTCAGGAAAATTGATTTTATAATATCCGGTGGGCTTGGGCGTATAAACACTATTACAAGACACAAAACTGAGGCTAGCAACAACCAATACTAAAAAAAATAATTGCAATAGCCTGAGCATGAATCAAATATTAAATAGGGTACTGACGCTTAATGGAAACCTTGATTTTTTGAAGTCTATTTTTGGCCACCTCCAATACGGTAAATTCAAAATCACCAGAAGTTAAAATAGCGGCAGGCTTTGGAAAATCACCAGCAAGCTCTAGTACTAGACCCGCAAGTGAATCGCTTTCTCCTTTTACCGCATCAAAAGTTTCGGTAGGAAGATCCATTACTTTGCACAAATCCTGAATCATCACGCGACCTTCAAAAATATAATTGTTGTCGTCAATTTTTTTGTAGTCACTGTCTTCTTCGTCAAACTCATCTTTGATCTCTCCAATAATTTCTTCCAAAATATCTTCTAGTGTGACAATACCACTTGTACCTCCAAACTCATCCACCACTACTGCAAAGTGTATTCTTTTTGACTGAAACTCTTTTAATAAATCTTCGATAGGTTTTTGCTCGTGTACAAAATAGGGCGGTCGTAAAAGCTTGTGCCAGTTATAGGTTGCACTTTCATCTAAATGCGGCACCAGGTCTTTGGTATGAATAATACCTATCACTTCATCTAAATCTTCTTTGTATACCGGAATTCTAGAATAGTTTACTTCACGAACAAACGCTATCAATTGATCAAAACTAATTTCATGATCTACCCCACTCACATCCATGCGCGTTTTCATGATTTGTTTGACCGTAATATTTCTGAACTTAACAATACTTTTTAAAATGTTTTTTTCATTTTCTGAAGCCGTTTCATTGGTTGTTAAATCAATGGCATGATCTAACTCTTCGAGACTGTATGCGCTAGAAGATTTATTGGCAAGCTTTCTTTCAATGATGTCCGAATATTTTACAAGTGGTTTACTAAGACCCATTACTATATAAGAAATGCCATACACGATGCCGCCAAAATCTTTTGCAAATCGAACATTGTTTTGCGTAGCTAATACCTTAGGCATGATTTCACCAAAGAGCACCAGCAAAAAAGTAACCGCAATAACTTTTATAACAAACTCTACCCATACCGCATCAAACTGTTCAAAATTGAACATGTTGTCAATGAGTAAATTCGAAATGATGATGATGGAGATATTGATGAAACTGTTGGCAATTAAAAGCGAGGCCAATAATATTTTAGGCTGCTCAATTAAGTCAACAATTCTTTTATAAGCAGGTTGTTGTTTTGACTTTAATAAGTTGATGTCTTTAAATGTCAATGAAAAAAAGGCAACTTCTGCGCCGGCAAGCACAAAAGACAAAAACAATAAAACAACCAAAATAAGTACCAAAACAGTTGTTCCTTGAGGTTGAATAGCGCCAAAAAATGATTGCGCAAGATATAAGCCCATTACCGAATGATCGTCCAAAGTGACAGTATATTTAGTACCAGACAAAAATACCAATAATTTAGTTACATCGTACACCCTAAAACAAAGACCAATGGGGTTTACCAGACAAAGGTTTCGCTGAAATACTGGTTGATTAGTTTTGGAAACGGCAGCGCCTTAAGTTTTGATATTTTTTGCCATTTGCCAGCGGTCATACTGCTTGGCTTTTTTGTTAAAACAACTCTTATAAACTGAGCCGTAATCACTTGATGGGTAAGTTGTTGTTTTATTTCGTTAGATCGTTGCAAGAGTTTAACAGAAGACAGGCCTAATTGTTCTTTTAAAAAAGCTTGTGTACTTGTTTCATTCCACAACATTTTTTTTCCTGCATCCAACAAATAAAATTCATACAGCCCCTGCCAAATATCTTTATGCTTTCTTTCGCTAACCCAAATTTCATCTTGTACTTGAAGTAAAAAATAATAAAACCGGCGCTCTTTTTTAACGAGCTGTTTTTCTTTGATAGGGAGTTGATTCACCTGTGCAGTAGCATGTGCCACACATGTTTTTTGTAATGGACAAGCATTACAATTAGGCGCCATGGGCTTACATACAGTGGCTCCAAAGTCCATGATAGCTTGATTATAAAGGCCTGCACGCTTTTTATCGAGAAGCGCAGCCGCGCGCTGTTCAAATATTTTTTTACCGGTTGTAGAATCTGTGGGCACATCAATGCCTTCGTAACGCGCAATCACTCTGTATACATTTCCATCCAACACAGCGTATGGTGCATTAAATGCAAATGATGCAATGGCAGCTGCCGTGTATGGGCCCACGCCTTTTAATGATAAGAGCGTTTCGTAATCATTGGGAAAAACGCCCTTGTAATTTGTTGCAATTAGTTTTGCAGTAAAAAGTAAATTTCTACAACGGTTATAATAACCCAGTCCTTCCCATAATTTAAACACCGTTTGTTCTTTTGCTTTTGCTAAATCAAAAACGGTTGGATACGCTTCAATAAATTTATTGTAATAAGCAAGCCCTTGTTCTACCCTTGTTTGTTGTAGAATTATTTCTGATAACCAAATTTTGTATGGATCTTTTTCGCCCTTCCAAGGCATGACCCTTGTATTTGTGTGGGTATGCCAGTGTAATAAGGTGGTGGTAAAATTTGATTTCATCTATTAAGAGTGGGCAAAATCAGCTATTTAAAGGCTAAAATGCTTGATTTTTTGGTATAAAGTTAATTTTTAGGGTGTATCTGCCCATTTTTAGTTGGTAAAACGTATAAAAAAATTTAATTTTCTGTTAAATACGCGAATTTTTAGCTTATTTTTAGAAACACATACCCTAAATTAATTTTGATACAATGAGAAAATCAGATCTCATCAACCAGATTTCAGACAAAACAGGTATTCCAAAAGTGGACGTACTCGTTACGCTTGAAACCATGTTTAAAGAGGTAAAAGAAAGTCTCTCGAACGGCCAAAACATCTATATACGTGGCTTTGGGAGCTTTATCACCAAAAAACGTGCAGCAAAAATTGGTAGAAATATCAAAAAAAATATCGCTGTGGAAATCCCTGAACATTTCATTCCTGCCTTCAAACCTGCAAAAGAATTTGTAACTGAAGTTAAAAGCAAGCTTAAGTAGCGCTAACTTCGTCCCCTAATTCTTTTCGAAAGTGAAAAAACAGCAATTACTCCTTATTGGCGGAGCCGTACTCCTATTTGCCATTTTGTTATACATGGGTAGTACCGTGGCGCCTAAAGCCCCTGCTGCTGCTTCAACCGCACAAAATAGTGCTGACAATCAACACATTAAGTTCGAAGACCTGCTTGTAAAAGCCAAAGAAAAAATAAGGCCAGACCAAGTTTTACGCCTCAATAGCCTCGAAAATAGCGTGGTGAGAGGAGATATAAATGACCAAAAAATACATGTCTACCACCAGCTTGCCAGGTTCTGGTCAGACTCTGCAAAACTGTTTGAACCCTATGCTTGGTATACTGGCGAAGCAGCTAAATTGGAAAATTCTGAAAAAAGCCTCACCTTTGCCGCCCAACTGTATATAGACAACCTAGTTACGGAAGGTGACCCAGCCATGCAACACTGGTTGGCAGAACAAGCAAAAGATCTTTTAGAGAAAGCTTTAGTTATCAATCCAAACAACGATTCTAGTAAAATCAGTTTGGGTGCTTGCTACATATTTGGAAACATTTCAGACAATCCTATGCAGGGTATTATGCCCATCAGAGAAATTGTTCAAAAGAATCCAAACAACCTATATGCTCAAATGATTTTGGGTTTGGGTGGTAAAAAAAGTGGGCAGTTAGATAAAGCCATTGAGCGCTTCTTGCTAATTGTAAATAAAGATCCAGAAAACCTGGAAGCTATATTTCACTTAGCTGAATGCTACGAGATGCACAACGATAAAACAAACGCAGTAAAGTGGTATAGCCTAGCTGCCAAAAAAATCAAAGTGCCCGAAGCAAAGGAAGCAATCGCTAAAAGAATTGCGGAATTGAATAAATAAATTATTATTAACAAATAAAATTACTCAGTGTATGCCTTGTGGTAAGAAGAGAAAGCGTCATAAAATTGCGACACACAAACGTAAGAAACGCCTAAGAAAGAATCGTCATAAGAAGAAGAACAAGTAATTGTTTTTCCTTTATTGACCTATATAAATACGCCCTATGCAAACCATAGGGCGTATTTAACACTTATCTGTATCTAGCCCCTTATTTCCTTTTCTGCAACTTTTCCTATTTCCTTCCTTGATAGGGCTTTGATTGTTAAGATATTGGTGTATACACATGCCGCCTAAATAGGCAGGTGATTTTGTATTTAAAAGTTGCTCATTTTGAACAAAGAACTTATTATAAACGCTACGCCCACGGGTGTAGAAATTGCTTTGCTAGAAGACAAAAAGCTAGTGGAGTTGCACAACGAAAAAACCGATGCGAATTTTGCAGTTGGTGATCTTTACCTCGGTAAAGTAAAAAAATTAATTCCAGGACTGAACGCTGCCTTTGTAGATGTTGGTTTTGAAAAAGATGCTTTTTTACATTACTCAGATTTAAGCCCTTATGCAAAGTCTATTATAAAATATACGCAGGCAGCAATGTCTGATAAAAGCGAAAACGGATTTGATTTTGCGCGTTTTCAATCGGAACCTGAAATTATTAAAACAGGAAAAATAAACGAAGTATTAAATGGCAAGCCAAACGTACTCGTTCAAATTTTAAAAGAACCGATTGCCGCAAAAGGTCCACGCTTAAGTTGCGAACTTTCTTTACCTGGTAGATTTGTTGTGGTTACGCCGTTCAATGAAATTGTAGCGGTCTCTAAAAAAATTCATTCTTCTGAAGAAAGAAAAAGATTACACAAAATTGTAGAAGCGATTAGGCCTAAAAATTTTGGCGTGATTGTGCGAACTGCTGCAGAAGGCAAATCCACTGCAGAATTACACCAAGACATGTTATCATTAGTTGAAACGTGGAAAACCATTCAAGCCAATTTAAAAGGTGCTGCTGCGCCCGTTCGTATCTTAAGTGAAGAAACGAAAACAACAAGTATTTTAAGAGATTTGCTAAGCGCCGATTTTAATAGAATTGTGGTGAATGATAAATCACTCCATGAAGTAACGCAGCGATATATCCAACGCATTGCGCCTGATAAAACAGATATCGTAACACAGTACAAAGATGGTCTTCCCATTTTTGATCATTATGGTGTAACCAAACAAGTAAAAGCTTCTTTTGGTAAAACGGTAAATCTGCCTAGCGGTGCTTATTTAATTATTGAGCACACAGAAGCGCTGCATGTTATTGACGTAAACAGTGGTTATAAGAGCGTAAGCAATAGTCAAGAGGAAAATGCACTAGAAACAAATTTAGAAGCAGCAGAAGAGATTGCAAGACAATTAAGACTTAGAGATATTGGCGGCATCATTGTGGTTGATTTTATTGACATGAAACTTCCTGACAATAAAAGAAAAGTGCAAGAAGCCATGGACACTTTTATGAAAGCAGATCGTGCCAAACATTCGGTACTTCCTATTTCTAAATTTGGCCTCTTACAAGTAACGCGTCAAAGAATGCGTCCGGAGGTTAATATCAATACTTCAGAAAATTGTACGGCTTGTAATGGTACCGGTAAAATGACTTCAGCCTTATTATTAGAGGATGAAATAGAAAATAAGCTGGTTTATTTGGCTTCCCATGCCCATAAAAAGCTACAATTGGTGGTTCACCCCATTATTGCGGCTTATTTAACCAAGGGGATCTTTAGCAATAAACTGAGCAAACTCCGTAAAAAGCATGGTGTAAAGCTCAGTTTGGCGGAAAACACCAACTACCACCTCACCGAATTTAGATTTTTTGACGCCCAGGAGGAAGAAATTAAGTTCTAAGCAGGGCGGCTGAAAAAATATTTTTAAACATTAATATAATTAATAATACGAATTAATTTTCCCACCCCTCGCTATAAAAAAACTTTTAAAAAGGCCAATTTGGCCTTTTTTTTATCCAAAAAAGGGTAAAAAATACCCCAAAATCGCCCTCCGTCAAACTGGCGGCTGGACGCCGGGCTTATTGTCAGGCTTTGGGGCTTTCTACGAAGTAAATCGTATATTAAATTTTCCCTTAAATCCTAAAAAATATTTTGCCATCTGCCCCATTATTGTACCTTAGCAGTAGAATTTAATGGGTTAGTAAGTAATCAGGGCCAGTAGCAATACTGGCCCTTTTACATGCCTACTACCACTGCGTTTCAGCAGATTTGCCTCCTTTTTTTTACGCGCAATTTCAATCCTTTTTTCTCGTATTTGTCTCCTTTTTTTACAATACGAACAATGGTTATTTTTTCATTCGCGCGATTCTAATTTTTCTGAAATATCTTTATGCAATGAGTAAAATAAAATCTGCTTTTTTCTGTAGCAATTGTGGTTATGAAAGTGCAAAATGGATTGGAAAATGTCCAAGTTGTGCGGAGTGGAATACTTTTTCGGAAGAAATTATTGATAAAGGAATTCAGAAGGATCAAAATTGGGATTCTTACCACGAACAAAAGCGCAATTCAAAAATTATTGCACTTGATGAAGTAAAAACATCGGAAGAAAAAAGAATTGTATCCAAAGATCCGGAACTCAACCGCGTACTTGGTGGTGGCATCGTAATGGGTAGCATTGTGCTGGTTGCTGGAGAGCCTGGCATAGGAAAAAGTACTTTGTTTTTACAAAATGGGTTACAAGCCACCGATCAGGTTGTTTTATACATTAGCGGAGAGGAAAGTGAGCAACAAATCAAAATGCGTGCAGATCGACTTAAAATTCCCAACAACAATTTTTACCTGCTCACCGAAACCAACACATCTACCATTTTTGCTGAAATAAAAAAATTAAAACCAACACTTGTTATTGTTGATTCGATTCAAACACTGCAATCCAATTTGATTGATTCTGCAGCAGGATCTGTTTCGCAAATTAGAGAATGTGCTGCCGAATTTCAGAAGTTTGCAAAGCAAACAAATACCCCTGTGTTTTTAATTGGCCATATCACCAAAGACGGCGCCATAGCGGGTCCTAAGGTATTAGAGCATATGGTAGATACCGTTTTACAATTTGAAGGTGATAGACATTATGCCTACCGAATTTTACGTACGCTAAAGAATAGATTTGGCAGTACCGCCGAGTTAGGAATTTATGAAATGACTGGCGAAGGTATGCGCGTTGTTTCCAATCCTTCCGAAATTTTAATTGCACAAAGAGAAGATAGTTTAAGTGGTTCTGCTATCGCAGCAACACTTGAGGGTGCCCGTCCATTATTGTTAGAAGTGCAGGCACTCGTTACACAAAGTGTGTATGGAACGCCACAAAGAACCGTAACTGGTTTTGACCTTAGAAGATTACAACTTTTACTAGCCGTTTTAGAAAAAAGAGGTGGTTTTCAATTTGGGATGAAAGATGTTTTTGTAAATATTGCAGGTGGTATAAAAATAGAAGATCCCTCCACCGATCTTGCCATCATATGCGCACTTTTATCTTCTTATGAAGACGTTCCACTGCCACATCAAATCTGTTTTGCTGGTGAAGTAGGACTAAATGGAGAAATTAGAGCCGTGAACCGAATTGAACAAAGAATTGCAGAAGCTGAAAAGCTAGGATTTGAAAAAATAATTGTGTCGAGCTACAATAAAAAGAGTTTCAATCCTAAAGCATATGGCATTCAAGTATTGGCATTAAGTAGAGTGGATGAAGTATATCAACAGCTTTTTTAGCAACAATAAACACGCATAAAAATATTTATGCGGTTAATTTTTATTGCTTCTAATTTATTGAGGGTAAGTTGGAAAGATGCAAACCACTTATTTACCTAAACTTACGCGCTGGATTGACCCCGTTTTTTGGCTCTATTTCCCCAAAAATTGCCCCGCTTGCGGAAGGCCACTTCGGCTCTTTGGCGCCAATATTTGTGGTCCCTGTAGCCAAAACCTGCCCGAAACCCACTTTTTTGAGGCTCCAAACAACCCCATCGAAAAAATATTTTACGGAAGACTCCCCATACAAACGGGGGCAGCAGCCTGGTATTTTCATAAAAACTCGGCACTACAGGCCCTGCTTTTCCAACTAAAGTATAGGTCCAACAAAGAGGTAGGCTTATTTATAGGAAAGCAAATGGGAGCCTTGCTGGCTGCCTCGGAGCGGTTTGCCAGCATTGACGCCTTGGTTCCTGTGCCACTCCACCCCCAAGCACTTAGTAAAAGGGGCTTTAATCAGGCTGAACTTATTTGTGAGGGCATTGGTCAAGTATGGCACAAACCGGTGCTTACAGGCGCAATTGCTAGAACTAAACATACCAACACACAAACCAAACAATCGAGGGCGGAGCGCTGGGATAATATGGAAAACGCATTTACCATCAAAGACACAGCATCTATTATAGGTAAGCACCTCTTACTTATAGATGACGTGATTACGACGGGTGCCACCATAGAAGCCTGTGGTAAAACCTTATTGGGTATTGCGGGGGTAAAAGTGAGCGTTGCCGCTGCCGCCTATCCATTAAAATAGTTGACACTGCTTATTTTTTCCGAAATTGCGTTTACAATTAAACAACTTCAATAACACACCATGAAAAATCTCATCTTAATAGCGACCTTATTTATGTTACAATCTTTTACACCTCCGCCAAGCAATAGCATACACCAATTTAAAATCAAATCAATTGATGGTAGCGTTATAGACTTTTCAAAATTTAAGGGAAAGAAAATTTTAGTAGTGAACACAGCTTCTGAGTGCGGATACACACCTCAGTACGAAGCACTTCAAAAATTAGCAGATACCTACAAAGACAAATTAGTGGTGGTTGGTTTTCCTGCCAATAATTTTGGTGGACAAGAACCAGGTACAGATGCTGAAATCAAACAATTTTGCAAAGCACGTTATGGCGTAACATTTCCGTTAGCGAGTAAAATAAGTGTAACCGGCACAGATACCGCGCCTATTTACAAATGGCTTACACAGAAAAATGAGAATGGCGTATTAGATGCAACCATCAAATGGAATTTCAATAAATTTTTACTTGACGAAAACGGTAAAATAATTGCATACTTTCCAAGTAGCACAAAACCTGACAGCCCAGAAATTACGGGTAAATTATAACTGCTACTAAAGGCACGCACATTGGTATTCAAAGACATTATAGGACAAGCATCTGTTAAGGCGCACTTAATAGACATGGTGCAGCATAACCGCTTAAGCCATGCCTTATTATTTCTAGGAAAAGAAGGATCAGGGGCACTTCCACTTGCGATAAATTTTGCGCAATTTGTAGTAAGTCAGCCCGCAGCTAGTGAACCTGTCGCTGACTTGTTTGGCGGCTTCACACCCATCGAAGCTGGGCCTGCCTATAAATCGCCAGAAGATTTAGCAGATGACCCTTCTTATTTGAGAGCTGCAAAATTATTGCATCCCGATTTACATTTTTCGTATCCAGTGATTTCAAAAAAGCCTGGCGAAAAACCAGTAAGTGCAGATTATATTGCTGATTGGAGAGATTTTTATTTGCAGTTTCCGTATGGTAATATTTACGACTGGTTACAATTTATTGGTGCCGAAAATAAACAAGGAAATATCACTGCCGAAGAGTGCAATGAAATTATTCATAAGCTTAGTTTAAAAAGTTTTGAAAGTGCATATAAAGTTTTGGTTCTGTGGATGCCAGAATATTTAGGCAAAGAAGGAAATAAGTTACTCAAGCTTATTGAAGAACCGCCACCTAATACGTTGTTTATTTTAGTCGCAGAAAGTGAAGAACAAATTTTACCTACACTACTAAGTAGATGTCAACTCATCAAAGTACCGCTTCTTACGAACGAAGAAGTGGAAGAAGCCCTTTTTGAAAGAGCAAAAGCAAGTAAAGAAACCGCCAGTCAAATTGCAGGTATCGCAGAAGGAAACTACCGCGAAGCGTTACAACTTTTGCAACACTCCGAAGAAGATTGGCACTCCTATTTAAGAGAGTGGCTAAACGCCACCTTAAAGGGCGGCCCTATCGCACAGGTAAAATTTACCGAAGAAGCTGCTAAACTGGGTAGAGAAAAACAAAAACAGTTTTTGCGCTACTTTAACCACCTCCTTCAAATGAGCATCCGCATTAAAGTACTTGGAGCCAACAATGTAAAAATGGGAGATCAAGAAAAGGATTTTGCGGTTCGTTTAAATAAAATTGCTTCGGTAAGCCAGCAACAAGCCATTATTGAAGAACTAGACAAAGCCTCTTATTATATAGAGCGCAACGCCAATGGCAAAATGCTATTTCAAGCCCTTACCCTTAAACTCTACCACATCATTCAAAACAAAACCTTAATTTTGAATGATTAGCATGGATATGACCTCCATGCAATCCGCTTGATAATCTTTAACTAATTGTTTATCAAGTACTTATTAACTAATAGTATAACTACATAATATGGGCTGTGGATCTTGTGGAACAAGTAAACCTGGTGGTTGCCAAAGTAATGGCGGCTGTAGCACAGGTGGATGTAACCGCTTAAACGTACACGATTGGCTTTTAAACCTTCCTTTTAGTGACCCCGAAAGCAGCTGCAAAATTGTTGAAGTAAGCTTCAAACAAGGCAGTCGCAAAGAATATTTTAGAAACGCTACCCTTCAATTTTTTGAAAAAGGAGACTATGTCACTCTAGAAGGTGTGAGTGGTTTTGACGTAGGTGAAGTAAGCCTCACTGGCGAACTGGTGCGCATGCAGCTTAAAAAAAATAAGCTCGATGAAAACAGTCCTGAAATTAAAAAAATTATTCGCCGCGCCACAGAAAGAGATATCGAAGCATTTCATATTAGCAAAGGCCGTGAAAAAGACATTTTAGCCAGAAGTAGAGCAATGGCTATGGAACTGAATTTGCAAATGAAACTCAGCGAAGTAGAAATTCAGGCAGATGGCAAAAAAGCAACTTTCTTTTACACTGCAGACGACCGTGTAGACTTTAGAGAACTCATTAAAAAATACGCTACCGACTTTAAATTTAAAGTGGAAATGCGTCAGATTGGTATTCGTCAAGAAGCTGCAAAGCTTGGTGGCATTGGATCTTGCGGTAGAGAGCTTTGTTGCAGTACCTGGTTACACGACTTTAAAAGTGTAAACACCACAGCTGCGCGTTATCAAAACTTATCGATCAACCAAACCAAACTGAGTGGTCAGTGCGGTAGATTAAAATGTTGTTTAAATTTTGAATTAGATACCTACCTAGATGCACTGCAAAACTTCCCTGATTATGCAGATTCTTTAGATACTGCCATGGGTACAGCGCACCTCATTAAAAAAGATATTTTCAAAAATTTAATGTGGTATATCTTACCTAATAACTCAAAGCATTATCCACTTACCATTCAGCGCGTTAAAGAAATTAAACGCCTCAATGGACAAGGTGTTAAAGTAGATGAGTTACAAGCGGTAGAAGTAACCAGCAGTAAACCTAAAGAAGTAGAACCAGCATTTGCGGATGTGGTTGGACAAATTAGCTTACGTTCATTAGAAAGAAACGATAAGAGAAGAAGAGACAACAGTAGAGACAATAGAGGCGACAATCGTGGACCAAATAACAACAGGCCTAACAACAATGGACCGAGACCTAATAATGGACCAAGACCTAATAACAATGGACCTAGACCCAACAACAATGGACCTAGGCCAGATCGTGGACCTCGACCTAACAACAGTCCAAGACCTAATAACAATGGTCCTAGGCCAGCTCAGGATGCTCCAAAAGCACCTGATCAATAGAACTTGTTATAATAGCGCAAGCGGCTTCTATTTCGGCCACTGTAATAATTAATGGAGGTGCAACCCTAATGCGGTCGGGTGCAAATAAAAACCAATCGGTAATAACACCATTTTGTACGCAGGTATGTGCTACTTTTTGTGCGAGTGCATCTGAAGTAAACTGCAAAGAAAACCAAAGTCCAATACCCTGCATTTGAACAATCGCAGGATGCTTAAGTAAGTTTTTTAATAATTCACTTTTTGCCCCAACGGTATCTATCCATTTTTGTTCCGTTAGAATTTCAAAAGCTTTTTTACCCGCAGCACAACTTACGGGGTGTCCACCAAAAGTGGTGATATGACCCAGCACGGGCGCCACAGTTAAAGTACTCATGAGTTTGTGACTCGAAATAAAAGCTCCCAGCGGCATGCCACCACCAAGCGCTTTACCAACGAGTAAAATATCTGGCACTACACCCATTTGCTCAAACGCAAAAAGTGTACCCGTGCGGCCAAAACCAGATTGTATTTCATCAAAAATAAGTAGCACACAGTGTTCGTTACATTTTTTTCGAATAGCAGCGAGCCATTCTTTTTTCCCAACCGTTACGCCACTCTCTGCTTGCACAGGTTCTACAATTACGCAGGCCACGGTTCCATCAATGGCATCTACTAACGCATCATCGTTATAATCGAAATGATATACTTCAGGTAAAAGTGGTCTAAATGCATTACGCCAATACTCATCTCCCATTACACTTAAAGCCCCTTGTGTACTTCCATGATAGGCTTTATTGCAAGCTATAATTTTTGTTTTGCCCGTAACACGCTTAGCTAGTTTAAGCGCGCCCTCTGTAGCTTCGGCGCCACTACTTGTAAAATAAACGCAGTCTAAATTTTCAGGTAAATGACTAGCCAGTAACGACGCATACTGCACTTGCGGACTTTCAATAAACTCGCCATACACAATCAAGTGCATGTATTTTGCAGCCTGCTCTTGCACGGCTTTTACAACTTCCATATGGCTATGTCCAATATTACAAACACTAAATCCTGAAATAAAATCGGTGTAGGATTTACCATGCACATCGGTGAGGGTCACACCCCCCGCTTCCACCATTTCGATACCAATGGGTGCCTCCGAGGTTTGTGCAACGTGCTGTAAAAAAAGTTGACGGTTGTTCATAGCTTTTACAAGAATCACAAAGGTAAAGGTTTACCAAAGAACAGCACTTTACACAATTTTATTACATTCGTTTAAAAAAGAAGATGCCGGTTATACTTCCCGTTTTAGGTAAATCACCCAATTTTGGAGAAAACTGCTTTATAGCGCCCAACGCAACCATTGTTGGTGATGTAAGCACAGGTAAAGAATGTAGTTTTTGGTTTAACGCCGTGGTAAGAGGCGATGTGCATTTTATTAAAATGGGCGACCGCGTAAACGTGCAAGACGGCGCAGTCATACACTGCACTTACCAAAAGCACCCCACCACCATTGGCAACAATGTATCGATTGGGCACAACGCCATGGTGCATGGATGCACCATCCATGACAATGTACTCATTGGCATGGGGTCCATTGTGATGGACCGGTGTGTGGTCCATAGCAATTCCATCATTGCGGCAGGCGCGGTTGTACTAGAAGGAACGGTTGTAGAAGCAGGAAGTATTTACGCAGGTGTGCCAGCAAAAAAAGTAAAAGAAGTATCTCCAACTTTAATAGAATCAGAAATTAATAGAATAGCAGAAAATTATGTGAAGTATGCGAGCTGGTATGATGTAGGTTAATGCGCAGCGTCCATGGTTGTTAAAATATTAAGATAGCTCACGTATCTATCTGCGGCAATTGCTCCTTCTTCGAGTGCCCGTTTAACAGCACATCCAGGTTCTTCTATGTGCATGCAATTGTTAAAATGACAACTCCCCATTTGGGCGCGCATTTCAGGAAAATAATGTGACAACTCTTGTTTAGAAATATCTACAAGCCCTAACTCTCTAATGCCCGGCGTGTCAATGATAGCGCCACTTGTAGGCAGGTCAAACATTTCTGCAAAAGTAGTGGTGTGCATACCTTTACCACTCCAACCACTTACTTCTTGGGTACGTAATTCAAGTGTTGGAAACACCGAATTGATAAAAGTAGATTTACCCACACCACTATGTCCGCTGAGTAATGTTGTTTTGCCTTCTAGTAGTGCAGCAATTTCAGCAACGCCTGTATTTTTTTCTACACTACAAAGCATAACCTGATAACCAATGCTAGCATAAATTTTTTGCAAGTGCGCAAATTGGTCCAACTCTTTTTGTTTGTACAAATCAGATTTGTTAAAAACAATAATGGCAGGAATATGATAGGCTTCGCAAGAAATTAAAAACCGGTCTATAAAACCTTGAGAAGTTTTGGGATCTTTTAAGGTTGCAAACAATAAGCTTTGATCCAGATTGGCAGCAATAATATGGTGCTGGTGTTTGTTGTGTGGTGATACGCGCGCTACATAATTTTTTCGATCACAAATGGTGTCAATCATGGCCGATTCCTCTAACACGTCTTCAATTTGCATGTCTACTTCATCGCCCACTGCAATGGGATTGGTAGAGGTAAGTCCGCCAATTTTAAACACCCCCTTGATACGTGCATTATACATTTTGCCCGTTTCCGCTTTGGCCACATACCAACTACCCGTAGACTTGTAAATTCTTGCTTTCATTTGCTAGAACGAAGATACGCCCGCGCTTTAAAAGGGAGTGAATTGCATGAAAAAGAATTTTTTGCGAAACATTAACGGGGTATTTAGGCTTTTATGCCTCCACATTGCCCTTTCAAAGGGCTATAATTTGGTATCTTTGCAACCTATGGGAAAGTATGCACATGATAAAGTAGTGCCCTATGAACAAAGCGGGCTCACCAAAAAAGAGCAGGTTGCGAGCATGTTTGACAGCATCGCATTCAGATACGATTTTTTGAACCGCTTTTTAAGTGCAGGTATCGATGTAAGTTGGCGTAAAAAAGCCATTCATGCATTAAATGAAGTGAAGCCTCAAATAATTTTAGATGTTGCAACAGGTACTGGCGATGTTGCCATTCTAACGCATAAATTAATTGCGCCTAAACATATAACAGGTATCGATATTTCTGAAGGCATGCTTGCAGAAGGTAGAAAAAAAATTACAGCACTAGGATTACAAGATTCAATTGAACTAGTAAGTGGGGATAGCGAACAACTCGCATTTAACGACAACCATTTTGATGGTATCACCGTTGCATTTGGCGTACGCAATTTTGAACACTTAGAAACAGGTTTACAAGAAATGTTACGTGTATTACAACCAGGTGGCAAACTCGTAATACTTGAGTTTTCAAAACCAAAACAATTTTTGTTTAAAGGCTTCTACAATATTTACATGAATTTAGTAGCGCCCGGTTTTGGTAAGATGATTGCAAAAAATAAAGAAGCCTATCAGTATTTAAATGATAGTGTGCAAGCTTTTCCAGAAGGAGACGCTTTTACCAGCATCATGGAAAAAGTAGGGTTTACATCTATTACAAGTAAGAAATTGACTTTTGGCATATGCACTATTTACTGCGGAAAAAAATAATAACGACCTGCATTATTTTGTTTTGCGCGGTGAGCAGTATACATGCGCAGCGTGAAATATACCGTTCGTATAGAGACGACCTGCCTTATTATTTTGGATTAACCCTCGGCTACAATACCAGCTATTTACACCATACCAAATCAGCTAATTTTTTAGCTTCCGATTCTATCATGTATGTAAATCCAGTGGCAAGCGGCGGTATCACGATGGGCTTATTAGCAACCCTTAAACTCAACGACCATATAGAGTTTCGCGCCAATCCACAACTCATTATTGGGGGTTCTAAATACATCGACTACAAATTAAAATCCGTTAAACCTGGTGAGCAAACAGAGCAAAAACAAATTTTACCCTCTACCCTTGTAAGCCTTCCTGCTCACTTTAAATTAAATTCTGACCGCATTGATAATTTTAGGTTGTACGTGTTAGGGGGTGTTAAATTTGACTTTGATTTATCCAGTAATTCTACCTCGCGTAACGCCGATGATTTGGTAAAACTCAATGCTGCCGATTTTGGATTAGAAGCCGGTTTAGGGCTTAATTTTTACTTACCATTTGTAACCGTGTCGCCAGAAATAAAATTTAGCTACGGCATTACCAATTTACACAAACTGGATAGCGGACTAAAATATTCTAATGTGCTTGATAAATTACAATCTAGAATGATCATATTTTCAATTCACTTAGAAGACTAATACCTAAAAGTAAACAACAAAATAAAAACGAATTATGAAAAACATTGTCATTAAAAACGTTTCTATTGTTAATGAAGGAACCACCACTACTGGTGATGTATGGATTAGAGATACCCGTATCGAAAAAATTGGATCACAACTAGATCCTAGCATGCGCATAGAAGAAATAGACGGCACTGGGCAAACCCTGATTCCTGGTGTTATAGATGATCAAGTACATTTTAGAGAGCCTGGACTTACACACAAGGCAACGATATACACCGAAGCAAAAGCGGCCGTAAGAGGCGGTGTTACTTCGTTTATGGAAATGCCCAATACCAACCCACCAGCATTCACTCATGAATTACTGGAGCAAAAATATGATATCGCTAAGCACCATGCACTTGCGAACTATTCCTTTTTTATGGGTACTTCCAATGATAATTTGGAGGAAGTATTACGCACCAACGATAAAAAAAATGACATCTGTGGCGTTAAAATATTTATGGGTTCTTCTACCGGAAATTTACTCGTTGACAACCCTGTTTTATTAGAAAAAATATTTGAAGGCTCCGAAGTTTTAATTGCTACACACTGCGAAGAAGAACGTCTTATCAAAGACAATCTAGCCAAGGCTGCAGCAGAAAATAGAAAATTAACCGCAGCAGACCATCCTATCATTAGAGATGAAGACGTATGTTTTGAATCTTCGTTTAAAGCCGTTCAAATGGCCAAAAAATTTGGCACTCGACTACATATTTTACATATTACCACTGCTAAAGAATTACAGCTCTTTGGTAATATGCTGCCCCTCGAACAAAAAAGAATTACATCGGAAGTATGCGTACACCATTTACATTTTACTTCAGACGATTATGAAAGGCTAGGCAATCAAATTAAATGTAACCCTGCTATTAAAGCGCCACAAAATAAAACGGCTTTATGGGAAGCGTTACTAGATGACCGCCTTGATATTATTGCCACAGACCATGCGCCGCATACTTGGGCAGAAAAACAGGAGGACTATACGCATGCACACGCTGGGCTCCCACTCGTGCAACACGCACTTGGCCTTATGCTTCATTATGTAGCCGAACAAAAAATTACGATTGAGCGCGTAGTAGAAAAAATGAGCCATGCGCCTGCCCGCTGCTTTCAAATTAACAACCGCGGCTATATTAGAGAAGGTTACTTTGCCGATTTAGTGCTACTTGACAGAAATACCCCAGAAACCATTACCAAAGAAAATATCTTGTATAAGTGCGGCTGGAGCCCACTTGAAGGCTTTACCCAACCCGCTACTGTTTCAAAAACTTTTGTAAATGGGCATATGGTTTATGGAAATGGAGGATTTGATGAATCTAAGACTGGAATGCGTCTTCAGTTTAACAGATCCTAAATTATGCAGGTAGATAAAGATACCCTTCACGACCTCTCCATATTTAACAGCGACGAGTCTGTTTCTATATTCCATTACCTCAATCAAACTGCGACGGTTGGTGGTAAAGAAATGCTTCGTTACCTTGTTGAAAACCCACTTGACAGCATCGAAAAAATCAATGACACGCAAGCTGTTGTTCAGGCCCTTGCCAATACGTTACCTACCTGGCCATCTACCATTACAAACGGCACCATTATGGTGGTTGCCAAATACTACGAAACACAGTTTGACCCATACCCACAGCATCCCACTTATTTTAACAGTAACTGGTACAAAATATTTCACGCGCCAGATTATGCGCTCACAAAGTATACCATAACACACTGTATCGATTTTTTGCAAGGGCTATCAGCGGTACACCAACTTTTACTAGACTACAACCACCATCCAATTGTTGCAAGTTGGACCGCTACAATCGAAAAAAAGTTACAGAAACCAGCGCTTGCTTCCCTTAGGCTCATGGATGCTAAAACTGCTACGCCGCAACAAATGTTAAGTATTGCGGGCCAGATCAGAACAAGACACAAACAAGACTTTTACGACCTCATAGATTTATACAGCACCATTGATGCCTACCAAAGTTTAGCGCGCGTATTTGTAGCACAAGGCCTTTGCTTTCCAAATTTTATTTCGGCACCTACCGCATGCATAGAAGCAACAGCATGTTACCATCCGCTTTTACAAACGCCTACACCATATAATATCACACTTGAAAAAGAAAGCAACTTTTTATTTTTAACTGGCGCCAATATGGCGGGCAAGAGTACGTTTATTAAAGCCGTTGGCATTAGTGTATATCTGGCACATTTGGGTATGGGCGTTCCGGCAAAAACAATGGAGCTCACTTTATTTGATGGACTGCTTAGCAACATCAATGTGATGGACAATATTATTAAAGGCGAAAGCTATTTTTACAATGAGGTAAAGCGCATAAAAAACACCATCGAAAAAATTAACGACGGAAAAAACTGGCTCATCCTCATCGACGAACTTTTTAAAGGCACCAATGTGGAAGATGCCATGAAGTGCAGTACTGCTGTGATTGAGGGCCTTCGAAAAATTAAACCTTCGTTGTTTATATTGTCAACACACCTCTACGAAATTGGCGACAACTTAAAACAGTACCCTAATATTCAATTCAAATATTTTGAAACAAGTGTTCATGACGGTGAGCTTGTTTTTAACTACCAATTAAAAGAAGGTATTAGTGATGACCGATTAGGCTATCTCATTTTAAAAAGAGAAGGCGTTGTGGATTTATTACAAAACCTCTAACTTTTTTTATTCTGTTATTATTTCAGGTATTTATTCGGTGCCGTTTTTACAAGGCATTGTAGCCCTTACCTTTCTACAAGTATCAAAGATTTTGTATGCTTGTAAAAACTATGGGAGCCGCAGTAATGGGTGTTGATGCCATCACCATCATTGTAGAAGTGAATGTAAGTATGGGGCAGGGCTATCAAATTGTTGGCCTCCCGGACATTGCTATTAAAGAAAGTTTACAAAGAACAGAGAGCGCAATAAAATCAAATGGATTTAGTATGCCGCGCATTAAAGTGGTCATCAATTTAGCGCCAGCGGATATCAAAAAAACGGGTGCTGCGTTTGACCTGCCCATTGCCATTGGCATATTAGCTGCTAGTGACCAACTCCTGCAAGAAGCACAAATTCACAAGTATATGCTTATGGGAGAACTTGGTTTAGATGGCACCATTCATCCCATCAGAGGTGCACTAGCCATGGCCATTCGGGCAAAAAAAGAAAATGCACTTGGCATTATTTTACCCGCCGCCAATGCCAATGAAGCGTCCATGGTAAAAGGCCTAAACGTTTTTGGCGTATCTCATTTACAAGAAGTGGTCAACTTTTTTGCTGCAGGAACATGCACCCCCACCCACCAAATTAATCCGGAAACTTTTTTAAACACAGACCCTGCGCTTTCCAATATTGATTTTAGTGAAGTGAGTGGGCAAGACAATATTAAACGCGCCCTAGAAATAGCAGCCGCTGGTGCTCATAATGTTATTTTAATTGGACCCCCTGGCGCAGGAAAAACCATGCTTGCAAAAAGACTTCCCAGTATTTTGCCTCCTTTAAATGTAGCAGAAGCACTAGAAACAACCCAGATATATAGTGTGGCTGGAAAGCTAGCCCCTGGCTCCTATTTGGTGCAATCAAGGCCTTTTAGGTCACCGCATCATACCATTTCAGACATTGCCCTGATTGGCGGCGGCAGTCATCCGCAACCCGGCGAAATTTCATTGGCGCATAACGGTGTTTTGTTTTTAGATGAATTACCTGAATTTAAAAGATCTGTTTTAGAAGTACTTCGTCAACCCATGGAAGAGCGCATGGTAAACATTGCCAGAGCAAGTATGTCGCTTACGTACCCTGCCAACTTTATGCTAATAGCCTCAATGAACCCCTGCCCTTGTGGCTATTTCAATCATCCAACAAAAACCTGCAGCTGTCCGGCGGGCGCCGTAGAGAAATATTTAAATAGGGTTTCGGGACCGCTGCTCGACCGCATAGACCTTCATGTAGAAGTTACACCCGTTACACATCATGAACTAGACCGCACCACCCGGGCATCAGAATCAAATGCTATCAGAGAAAGGGTTTTAGCAGCTAGGGGCATTCAAAAAAACCGATACGAGCACTGTGCCAATACCTATACCAACGCACAAATTTCAAATAAAGAATTGGCTGATTTTTGCCCACTGGGGCCTCATAGCAAAGCCATACTAGCAGCCGCTATGGAAAAATTAAACCTAAGTGCTAGGGCTTACCACCGCATCATCAAAGTGAGTAGAACCATTGCAGATTTAGCAGGCGCACCACAAATTTTACCGGAACATATCGCAGAAGCCGTTCAGTACCGTACGCTAGACCGGGCCAATTGGAGCGCTAGTGGCGGGGGTTAAGCGAGCGCTCAATAGATGCACTAATACTGGCCTGTATTTAAAAGCACGAGCGTGCAGGCATCCATGGTTTCAATTCCTTTTTGCTTTGCTACCATAGCAAAAGCTTGGTTTTCGGTTCCCGGATTAAAAATAATGCGCTTGGGCGCTAATGAAAACAAATAAGGTATTAGCGCGTGCTGGGCCGCAGGGTTCACATACAATGTTATGGTATGAATATCTGATAAAGCGGGCTCGCCGGTAACAATGGGTGTATTATCTATATGACCAGGCTTAATACCAATGCACGCAACAGGATGCCCATGCGCAACTAGCAATTTTGTAGCTAAATAACTATAACGCTCCGGATTTTCGGAAGCGCCAATGATGAGTGTTTTTTTTGGATTGCTAGTTTGTGCTGTCATTTTTCAAAGATACATACTAATTGATCAAATGAAAGCAGGGCTTATACCTTGGCGGTTTTCAATGAAATTATTTTTTATGTATTCTCGAAATATATTTTAACTTTACACTTCAAATTTTAACCCAAACAAACAACAATACCATGGCAAAAGCAAAAAAAGCTGCTCCTAAAAAAGCTGCTGCAAAAAAACCAGCTGCAAAAAAAGCAGTGAAAAAAGCTGCTCCTAAAAAAGCTGCTGCAAAAAAACCAACTGCTAAAAAAGCAGTGAAAAAAGCTGCTCCTAAAAAAGCTGCTGCAAAAAAACCAACTGCTAAAAAAGCAGTGAAAAA
>JAGWVE010000025.1 GCA_018971025.1 Bacteroidota bacterium
AATTACGTTTACGGCAATTTTCATACCATCACTAGCACCATGTGAAATGGCATCAATGATATTGCTGTACGGGCTTTTTACTTCTAGTTTTACTTTTCCCATAGTTTCAGATTCTTCTGTTTCAGGGAAAACAATTTTAGAAATAACGAGTGCACCTGGAGCGGCCATTAAACTAGCCGTTAACAAGTACTCGGCTTTGGCACCCATATTCGCATATACAATTAAAATACCGCCGGCAATACATGCAAGGCTACCACTCATACTTGCAAGTAGCTCACTTTTGGTCATACCATTTAAATACGGACGAATCATGACTTGTGCTTCTACCTGCCCCACAAAAGCACTTGCAACATTGCTTAGCGCTTCGGCACCACTCACCCGCATGATAAAGTTCATGGCTTTTGCAATAATCGAAACAATAAATTGCATCACCCCAAAGTGGTATAAGATAGCTACAATAACACACACTAAAATAATAGTAGCAGTAACGCTAAAAGCAAATACAAAACCGCCTTGTCCAAAGTCTTTAACACCATCTGGTGCGTTAACCATCACACCTCTATAAACAAAAGCAACACCCTCTCTTGCAAAACGTTCAATTTTTTCCATGCCATGGCCTAGTTTTTGAAAAAACCAGGTAACGGGTGGAACTTTTAAAACAAGCACTGCAATGAGGACTTGTAATAGCATGCCGCTCACGACTAATCTGTAATTGATCCTTTTTTTATTATTTGAAAATAAAAAGGCAATGGCTAGAATAAGGATGATCCCTAATACGCCGTGAAATTTATCCATGCTATTTGTTTAGGCTGAGTTAAAGGGGTAAGATACAAGTCTTACATTAAAGATTGTATCTTTTTGTCAAGTACCGATTTAGGTACTGCGCCAATTTGTTTGTCTACAATTTGACCACCTTTGATAAATAAGATAGCAGGGATAGAAGTGATACCGTAGTTAACACTCAAATTAGGGTTGTTGTCTACGTTTACTTTTCCAATATTTACTTTGCCATCATATTCTTTTGCTAATTCTTCGATTACTGGTCCGATAGCTCTGCAAGGTCCACACCACTCTGCCCAAAAATCTACTAAAGTTAATTTATCACTGTCTAACACTGTTGCCTGAAAATTGGCATCTGTTAATTCTAAAGCCATGGTTGTTTTATTTAAAATTTTAAGATAAAGTTTGATTCTAAAGAAGTGTCAAATTTAATTCCAAACCCTGCAACTGCCACATTGACTTTTCCACATTAGCCAACCAGTCCGACTTGCACCTCCACGTCTGGATTATCGAGTAAAAAGCCTGCCATTTCCTCATTCATTTGGAATCCTTTGTCAAAACTGTATAAACTTACCAACAAGTTTTCTTTGGGTTCCAAAACATTAAATCGGAGGCTAGACTTACCAGGGTATTTTTTAACGTTGGTTTCAATAAAATCAACAAACTGCGGCGTTAGGGAGGCAGCATGAATATTGATGTCTAAACTTCTGGTTAAATTTTGTTTTACAGTCTCTAACAAGTTAATAGAACTGACTTTAAAATCAAATTCGTTGGGGCGGTTGTAACGAGGTCTAAAAAATCCGTTGAGTAAAACGTTTTGCCCTTTGTCTAAATAGTTTTGAAACTTGATATAATCCTCACTCCATAAAACAAATTCGGTTTTGCCACTAAAATCTTCGATTGCAAAAGAGCCAAAGTTTTTACCCGTTTTAGTAACGCGGTGTTGCACGTCAATAATAAGTCCAGCCACTTTGATGGCACGACCAGGGTTGGGTTGCAAGTGCAGTGTTTCTTTTATTTCATTAAAATCTGCAATATTGGTAATGCCATAATAGCGCAGTTCAAATTTGAAATGATCAAGTGGATGACCACTCATAAACATACCCGTTACATCTTTTTCGTGTTCCAGTAATTCGGTAAGCGTCCAAGGTTCTGTTTTGGTAAGCTTTGGAACAGGCACTTGCATCGCAGAAGACAGATCGCCAAAAAGGGTATTGGTAGATCCTGCACTTATGCTTTGTAAGGCTTGTCCGTAATTGATAATTTTTTCGAGCCCTGATACACGCTCTCCATCAGGTATTTTAAAATACTGTGCCCTATGAAAATCCGTGAAGCAATCAAAGGCGCCAGAGTAAGCTAAACTTTCTAAAGATTTTTTATTGACAGATCTGCTAATCACTCTTTTGATAAAATCAAAAATGCTTGCAAAAGGTCCACCTTTTTCTCTTTCCGTAATAATGGTTTCAATGGCAGCTTCACCCACACCTTTTAACCCGCCTAATCCAAATCTAATTTCACCTTTTTGGTTAACGGCAAAACCATTCAGTGATTCATTGATATCTGGCCCAAGTACCTTAATGCCCATACGTTTACACTCTTCCATAAAGAAGGTGATTTTTTCGATACTGCCCGCGTTGTTTAATACCGCCGACATATATTCGCCGGGGTAGTGTGCTTTTAAATAAGCTGTTTCGTATGCTACATAAGCATAGCAAGTAGAGTGCGATTTGTTAAATGCATACTGTGCAAAGGCTTCCCAGTCGGTCCATATTTTTTCGAGTACCTGTGCGTCATGTCCTTTACTGGTAGCGCCCGCCACAAACTGTGCCTTCATTTTATCCAGCACCGATTTTTGTTTTTTACCCATGGCTTTACGCAGTACATCGGCGTCGCCTTTTGTAAAGCCGCCAATTTTTTGACTGAGTAGCATTACCTGTTCTTGATAAACAGTGATACCATAGGTTTCAGCCAATATTTCTTTCATTTCATCGAGGTCATAACTGATGGCTTCCCGGCCATGTTTACGATCAATGAAGTTGGGGATATACGCAATAGGCCCAGGTCTATACAGGGCGTTCATCGCAATTAAGTCGTCAAATTTATCGGGCTTTAATTCGCGTAAATATTTTTGCATGCCCACACTTTCAAATTGGAAAGTGGCATTGGTTTCTCCTTGTTGGTAAAGCTTAAATGTTTTTTCATCGTCTAATGGGATGGTATCCAAATCAATAACCACGCCATGGTTTTGTTTAATAAGCGCAAGCGCCATTTTTAAAATGGAAAGGGTTTTAAGCCCCAAGAAGTCCATTTTAATAACGCCAGCTTCTTCAATGACACTGCCTTCAATTTGTGTAACCCACAAATCAGAATCTTTGGCAGTAGCCACCGGAATTAAAGATGTTAAATCCTGCGGTGCAATGATAATACCGGCTGCGTGGATACCCGTGTTTCTTACGGAGCCTTCTAGTCTTTCTGCTTCTTTTAAAACCTGTGCACGAATATCACTGCCTCTATATATTTCTCGAAGTTTTTTGACATTGTCAATGTCTTCTTGTTGATAGCCTTCTTTTTCTTCTAATGATTTTGCGCCTTCTTTGATGGTGATAGGCGCATGTAGGACACGACCAAGTTCGGTGCCTGGTTTGTCGGGTACTAATTTTGCAAGAACGTTGCTTTCTGCGAGCGGTAAATCAAGAACGCGTGCTACGTCTTTGATACTCATTTTAGCAGCCATGGTACCGTAGGTAATAATTTGTGCCACCTGATTTTTACCATATTTATCAACTACATAATCGATCACTTTTTGACGACCTTCATCGTCAAAGTCCGTATCGATATCGGGCATGCTTTTACGGTCTGGATTTAAGAAACGCTCAAATAGTAAATTGTACTTGATAGGATCAATATTGGTGATGCCAATACAGTAGGCTACTACAGAGCCAGCCGCTGATCCACGACCTGGTCCCACAAAAACGCCCATTTCACGACCCGCTTTGATAAAGTCACTTACAATTAAGAAGTAACCTGCAAAGCCCATGGTTTTAATGGTAAATAATTCAAAATCTAAACGTTCTTGAATTTCAGGTGTTACATCGTTGTAGCGCATTTTAGCACCCTCGCGCGTAATATGTTGAAGGTACTCCCACTGGTTTAAGTTGGCGTCTTTGTGTATCTGAAATTCCTTTGGAATAGGGAAGGCCGGTAGTAGAATATCCTTTTTTAAATTGAGGACTTCTACGCGGTCAACAATCATGTTGGTATTGTCGAGTGATTCTGGGATATCGCTAAAAAGCTTACCCATTTCCTCCTGCGTTTTAAAATAAAACTGATCGTTGGGAAATTTAAAACGTCTATTTTTTATTTGTGTATCATCATTTACAAAGTCATCAAAACCAGGTGTGCTTTGCTTTTCACCGGTATTGATACAAAGTAAAATATCGTGTGCGTTGGCGTCGTCCTGATCTACGTAGTGGCTGTCATTGGTGGCAATAACAGGTACATTGTATTTTTTAGAAAACTGTAATAAGGTGTTGTTGATGATTTCCTGCTCCTTAATATTGTGGCGCTGAATTTCAATAAAATAATCTTCTCCAAATAAATCTAGCCACCATTTAAATTCTTTTTCTGCTTTTTCCGGCCCTTCATTTAAAATGGTTTGAGGTACATAGGCGCCAATGCAACAAGTAGTGGCAATAATACCTTCGTGGTACTGTTCAATTAATTTTTTATCGATACGCGGGTATTTGCTATACATCCCTTCAATAAATCCAAGTGATGTAAGCTTCACTAAATTTTCGTATCCTTTTTTATTTTTTGCCAGTAAAACCTGGTGGTATCTTTTGTCTTTAACTTCTTTGGTAAAGTTTTTTATGTGCATGTCTTCTACCACATAAAATTCGCAACCAACTACCGGTTTAACAATGGGTTCCAAAATGTCTTTGCCAAATTCGTCTTTACCAACAATCTTTGTTTTTTTCCATGCCTGACTTACAAATTCAAAAGCGCCAAACATATTTCCATGATCCGTGATGGCAAGCGCGGGCATCTTATTTTCAATGGCTTTATCGTATAATCTTTCTACCGAAGCCGCCCCGTCTAACAGTGAATATTGGGTATGAACGTGTAAGTGTGAAAAAGTTGGCATGGCCCAAATATCCTGACTCAAACGCAACCTTTTGGGGTGCAGTTATCCACAATTGTAGGGGAGTGGAACAGATTGTTAAAAAGTTATGCGCAAGGGCCCATTTTACTGGTTTTTAGGCCTATACTTGTTCCATATTTATGCGAAATAAAGTATATATAATTTCCATTTTGGGCCTGTTGATGCTTTCCGGCTGTAAAACCCTGGTTAAGCTAACGGCAAAAGACCAATCCAGCGCCAACAAAGTGCAGGGAAGCAGCTCGTCTATGCCCCGCGGTTTTTTGGATAATTTGGCCGTTTTGCCCGGAGAAGTTACACTGGCTGGGGTAAAAGTTACGGCGCCACCTGTGGCGCCGGCAAATACCAAATCGCTCTCTTATGACGCAGCATTATCACTACCCAATAAATATGCAAACTTGCTTGGCGTTGCACCCACCGAGTTAACCAATACGCTTCTTTTAAGCCAAATGGAAAAATGGTACGGTACACAGTATTGTTTTGGAGGCAGCACCGATTCTTGTATCGATTGCTCTTCATTTACACAAGTGATACTCCGTGATGTATACAATGTAAAAATTCCTAGAAATGCGCAACAACAATTTGATGCTTGCACAAAAATAGAAGTAGAAAATTTAAAAGAAGGAGACCTCGTATTTTTTAATACCGTATCTGCGTCTATGATAATCACGCATGTGGGAGTGTTTGTGTGCAACAATAAATTTGTACACGCATCTACCTCTAAAGGTGTTACCATTAGTGATTTGTCAGAAAAATATTTTGCTAAAGCCTTTAGAGGTGCTGGACGTTTTATAAACCCGTAAGGGCCCTCTGTAACCATATGCTACCAGCCTCAGTTAACATCGCATTTTCATTTTGATCAGTGGCACCAATGCCCGCCTGCGTTACAATAATACTACCTGCATTAATGGTTTGCTGTAATCTTTTGAGTGACATATCTTCTATAACACTCGCCCCACCAAATTCGTCGGACGCCACAATGCAATCACGCACGTCTAAAAATTCGTTGTCAATACCCGCCTCTAATAAAAAATGGTGAAGGAGGGCGGAGGCAAGAACTGCGCCGGTACATACAATTTGATCTTTATAATAAAGAAAAGCGCGCACGGGCTTGTCGTGTAGCAGCCACTCTATTTCTGTAAATAAATCCCCTAATCGCGAAATGCAAGCCGTTTTTTGATCTACTAACATACCATCAACAAGCGCAAAAACGTTCTTTTTTACGGCCTCAAATAATTGTAGGGCAATGTCTTTGTTTCCATCGAAAAAAGCGCTGGATACCTCCGATAGTGCGGACTCGATAAGGGCAGGGGTTTCCACTAAAAAGCAGGTGCCGCTAGTGTTATCTGTTGTTGCGCTGTTTGAAGCGGCGGTTGTGCCGCTTGCATTTTGTTTACATGCAGCAGCTAGTATTAAAAATGCTTCTTTAGACTGAACTTGTTGAGCCGGGATCCATTGTAATTGCATATGCGCTATTTGGTGCGCAAAGTTACAATAACTTGCGCTTAAGCACTATCTTTATCCTATTAAAGGAGCAGCTATGTTGAACCCCATTATTAAAGTAGAAAACCTAACTAAAAAATACGGCGATTTTGAAGCGGTTAAAGGCCTCAGTTTTGAAGTATATGCCGGTGAAATATTTGGCCTTTTAGGCCCAAATGGCGCGGGAAAATCTACCACACTTGAAATTATTGAAACCCTGCGCGAAAAAAGCAGCGGAACAGTTATTGTAAACGGTATTGATATTGAAAAAGATCCAGCCCAAGTAAAAAAAATAATTGGCGTTCAATTACAAACAGCGGGTTTTTATCCGGGGCTTACTTTAGTAGAGTTACTAGATTTATTTGCCGGGCTATACAACGAAAAAATAGACCCTTTGGCTATTCTTGATAGCGTAAACCTCCGAGACAAAGCCAAAGCAAAATTTAAAGAATTAAGTGGCGGACAAAAACAGCGTTTTTCTATTGCCACCACTTTAATTAATAAGCCACAATTAATTTTTTTAGACGAGCCAACTACTGGACTAGATCCTCAAGCGCGCAGAAATTTGTGGGACTTAATCAGATCTATTAGAGATAGTGGCACAACAGTGGTTATTACCACGCATTATATGGATGAAGCCGAAATACTTTGTGATAGGGTAGCCATTGTAGATAGCGGAAAGCTTATTGCTATTAACACGCCCGATCAATTGATTGATGATTTAGTAGCAGGTGGTTTTGAAAAACCAAAAGAAGTAAAGCAGGCCAATTTAGAAGACGTGTTTATTCATTTAACTGGGCACGCATTAAGAGAAGCATAAATATAAAACATGGAAAAAGATCCAAGATATCCAATAGGAAAATACGAAGCACAACCTTTTTCGCAGGCACAAAAGAAAATATGGCTTGCTGATATTCAGTTTTTACCAAATGAACTTGAACAGGCTATCGAAAATTTAGACGAAGTACAACTACATACCCCTTATAGAGAGGGAGGATGGACTGTGCATCAACTCGTGCATCATATGGCAGATAGTCATATGAATTCTTTTATTCGGTTTAAACTTGCTTTAACAGAAGACAACCCTACCATTAAGCCTTACGAAGAAAATGCTTGGTCTGAAACAGCAGATGTTTTAAAAGAGCCCATCAATGTTTCTATTACCTTACTCTATGCGCTGCATAAACGCTGGTTAACACTTTTGCAAAACATGTCTGATTCTGATTTTGAAAAAACGTTGTTTAATCCTCAGCGCAGAGGCCAATTAACACTTTGGGATATGCTGGGTATTTATGCATGGCATGGTAAACACCATGTAGCGCATATTAAAACATTAAAAGAAAACAAAGGCTGGTAATATTTATACATTGCAATGAGAGCGCAGCGCTGGAAAAAAATTTCTTCCAAAAAAGTATTTGAAGACAAGTGGTTTAAAGCTAGGGCCGACGCTTGTCAGTTTCCGGATGGTAGAATTATTGATCCGTATTATGTAGTTGAACTTCCTGGTTGGGCCAATGCAGTTGTAGTAACCCCTAACAATGAAATTGTTTTAGTAAAACAGTACCGTTATCCTGTAGATGCGGTAACATTGGAGCTCCCGGGTGGAGTGATTAATGATGGCGAAGACCCTGCGGTAGCAGCACTTAGAGAAACCATTGAAGAAACGGGCTATACCTCAGATAGTATTAAATTTATTTGTAAGCTGGCTCCCAATCCTGCCATCAATGACAATACTGCTTATTTTTATTTAATTGAAAATGCAGTTCCTACCGCACACATCAATCCTGATTTTTACGAAGACATTGAAGTGGTGTTGTATAGTAAACAAGATTTTATTGAATTACTCCGGCAAAATAAAATCATGCATGGCGTTCAATTAGGACCCATTTATGAAGCCCTTATTCAATTAGGTTGGCTACAATTCGCTTGATGTAATAATCCCTTTAATTTCTCCTACTAAAAAAACGCTTCCACATACCACAATTAAATCTGTGGAGGATGCCTGATTTTTTGCAGCTGCTATGGCTTCATTTACATGTAAATAGGTGTCGCCCTGTAATCCATACACACCTGCTTTTTGTTGCAGTTCATGCGCATCAATAGCCCTTTCAATTTGTGCCTTCGTAAAATAATAAGTAGCATGTGCTGGTAATAACGCAAGTACACTATCAATGTCTTTGTCTTTTACCATACCAAAAACAAGGTGTAAATGCGTATAGTGAATCAGCGCTATTTGTTCAAGTAATGTATGAATACCTGCCACATTGTGTGCTACGTCTACAACAATAGTAGGGTTGTTTCCCATCACTTGCCATCTGCCATAGAGGCCGGTATTTATTTTTACATGGCTAAGTCCTGTTGCAATATGTTCATTGGTTATTTGCCAGCCTTTGTTTTGTAAAATATCAATCGCAGTTAATACGCCTAAAACATTTTTTGCTTGATAGCTCCCATTTAAATCAAGTGTATACGTACTAGTTGCACTGGTTACATAATTTGCAACATCCACTTGTAAATAATCGTGTGCATACTTCGTGCCCCGTATGCTATATACATCGGATGCATACGTTATGGCCGTATTGCTTGCAGCCGCTTCAAAAACGGGCCTAGTATCAGAGGTATATTCACTAATAACACAAGGGATGTTTTTTTTAATGATACCTGCTTTTTCACTTGCAATTTGCGGTAGGGTATCTCCTAAAAACTGGGTATGGTCAAGTCCTATATTAGTAATAACCGAAACCTCAGGTGTGATAATATTGGTGCTATCTAAACGTCCACCCAGGCCTACTTCAATAACAGCAATGTCAACTTTTTGCTCGGCAAAATAACTAAATGCCATCGCAACGGTTATTTCAAAAAACGAAGGCTGAATTTCCGTTATCAAGGGTTTGATTTTTTCTGTAAATGCAACAACAAAATCTTTGGAACAATAGTTGCCATTAATTTTTATTCTTTCTCTAAAATCTACCAGGTGAGGTGAAGTATAAAGCCCCGTTTTATAACCTGCAGTTTGAAGGATAGAAGCGAGCATATGGCTCGTAGAACCCTTGCCGTTGGTGCCTGCAATATGAATAGATTTAAATTGTTGTTGCGGATTGCCTAATGCCTCACAAAGCTTTATGGTATTTGTTAAATCGGCTTTGTAAGCTGCTGCACCCACACGACTAAACATTGGAAGCTGTGTAAATAAATACGCAAGTGTTTGTTCGTAATTCATTTACTCGTGAATCTTAAAACTAAATACAATCGTTCCTTTTTGTTCAGGATCAGTGCCTGCGTTTAAGCGAAGCATTTTTGCTTTTTTGATAGCAATATTTCTGATGCTCGCGTTTGTGGTAGTCGTGCCTCGAGGGTTTACAGTGGCTCCAATAACTTGACCATTATCATTCACAACAATATCCACGGCTACTTTTGCATTTTCATTAAAATCATCTTCAAAACTTGGAAGCTTTGCAATGCGTCTTCCGTCGAGTCCACTTTTAATGCTTACGCCACCACCTGCGCCTGCTGGTCCGCCTGTGCCATTACCTCCATTACCAGTGTAGCTATCGGAATTTGGATTACCATTTATTTTTCCTTGATCGCCCTTTCCGCCCGCAATGCCTTGATCTGTTTTTCCATTGTAACTATCTGCGTTATTGCCACTAGTTGTTGTACTAGATCCTCCACCAAATACAGCTTTAGGTTTTGGTGGCGCTTGCACAGGAGGTGTAATGGTATTTTGTTTTTTTAAAGGTTTGTTTACAACGGCTGCTGCTTCATCAGTTTCATTGGCATCGGTTTGAATGGGCTTTGTTGCCTCTACCTGCGCAGGAGGGGTTGATTTGGTATTGTCGGTTTCTGTGGCAGCTTCACCAGGAACCTGAGGCGCTTCGGTGCCAAAGCCAGTTTCTGAATTACCTAAGTTTACCTCGATGCCTTCACCAAAACTTGGTGTAGGAATTTGTGGTAGTTCCCAGTTTAAAAAAAAGAAAATAAAAAAAAGCAACAAGCAAATGAATGCTGTTATTAGGCCTGCTTTAATGTTTTTTTCTTTTTCAAACCCAAGGGTCATGGTAATAGATATTATGGCTTATAAAGCTACGGGTTAAGGCGTCAATTCAATTGAATGTTGAAAATTAACGCTTATAGTGGCTAGTAATCCACCTTTATGGCCTAAAAAAAAGTTAAGAAGGGCTATTTGAAAAATACATCGTAGCCAAATCTTAAAATAGTGGCACAAATAACCAGTAAGAAAAAGACTCGAATAAATTGGTTGCCCTTGGCTATGGCTAGTTTGGCACCAAATAAGCCGCCTAGTGCATTGCAAAGAGCCATGGGTATCGCAACGCCCCAAATAATGGTTCCTTTGATAAAAAACAGTACGATGGATCCAAAATTGGTGGACAAATTAACCAGTTTGGCATGCGCACTTGCTTGCAAAAAATCATAACCAAGTAATGCTATAAAACCAAGCACTAAAAAACTGCCTGTGCCTGGGCCAATAAATCCATCATAAAATCCAACAGTGGCGCTTAATAATATGCTGCGCATCATAAGAGCGCTACTCGATAATTCTTTTGATTGCGATTGCCCAAAACTTTTTTTGCTATACGTGTAAATTGCCACAACAATGAGCACGCAAAACAAAATGGGTTTCATATGCGTGTTGCCCATTTTACTAAGTAGTTCAGATCCTAAAAATGCAAATGAAAAGGCAACGATGCACATAAGTGCCATAGTCTTCCATTCTATTTGTACTTTTTTTACATATTGCTTTGCTGCAAAAAAGGTTCCACTAAAAGCAGGAATTTTTAATGAACCTATTACAGTTGCTACGGGTAAATTGGGCATTAAAATAAGGGCTGTTGGGGTTTGTATCAGTCCGCCTCCACCTACAATGGCGTCTACAAAACCGGCGCCAAATGCAGCGATACATAAAAATAGTAAAGTAAGGGTATCTAGTTGATCAAACATGCTGATGATGGTGTTGACGTGTGTTTGCGAGTATTAATCCTGCAATAACAATACCCGCACTAATCATATGAATTTGTTGAAAGGGCTCATTTAAAAATACCACCGCTTCGATGGTGCTAATAATAGGGATGAGGTTGCCAAATAAAACAGTGGTGCCTGCGCCAATTCTTTTAATGGCTGCGTTCCAGCATAAAAAAGAAATAACAGAAGTACCTGCCCCTAAATAAATTAATGACATCACTAGTGCCTTATTCCAAACAATCGGCGCTGCGCTGGTTTGCTCTAATAAAAAACCAGGCAAAATTAACATGGTGCCAAGCCCAAATATGGCAAGCAAAAATGTGGTAGCCGAAATGGTAGCTGGCTTTTTTCGGACAAGAACATTGTATACAGCAAATGAAAATGCGCCTGCTAATGCCCACAAATCACCCAGCGAAAATGTAAAAGATAAAAGCGTTTGCAAACTGCCTTTAGAAATAAGTAATAGCACGCCGGACAAACAAACTATCATGCCCATGAACCTGTATTTGTTAATGCGTTCGCCAATAAACAATATAGCTAAAGTGGTTGCAAAAATAGGAGAGGAAGTGGTGCTTATTAACGCCATATTAATGGCCGTGGTATAATGCCCTGAAATATACAAACAGGTATTAAAAAGTGTGATGCCAGATAGTGCCACCCAAAAAAGGTAGCTTTTGTGCTTTTTAAGAATGTGCAGTTCTGATCTAAACTTTTTTAGTGCAATAGGGAGCATTAAAAGTGTAGCCAACGACCATCTAAAAAAAGCAAGTGTAATGGGAGCTATTTGTTGGTTTACGCCTCTAGCAATAACAAAATTGCCGGCCCAAATAACAGCCGCAATGGTAGCGAGTAAGATGCCTATATATTTATTGTTACGAGCGTCCACCAGCAAAATCAATTTCGTAATTACCTTTAATTCTTTCTATGGGTGGATTAAAATATCCAAACTTTACTTTTGGAAATTCTTCGGCAATAAGACTCATGAGTTGCTTAACGCCAAGCATTTCACCTGTTTCGTTTACGCCAATTTTACCCATGTACCAGTCTGGATCAATATTAAAATTGCGCCATTGAATCATCGTTAAATCAGTGTCTATAATGAGTTTGCGCAGTGCTTCATATTCTTCAACACTATCAGTCATACCCGGAAACACAAAGTAATTAATACTTGCCCATCCGCCATAACTGCGCATTACTTTTAAACTTTCAATGATATCTTCAAACTGATAGTTGTTGGGTCTGTAATAAGGTTCATAAATATGTTTACGCGCAGAATTGGTACTTACCCTAATACTGTTTAAACCCACTTCACATAAGGCTTTTACGGCATCAGGCTTAGAGCCGTTGGTATTAATATTAATACTGCCTTTATCTGTGTGCTTTCTAATTTCAATAATAGATTCTCTAATGGTTTCCCACATAAGTAAGGGTTCACCTTCACATCCTTGGCCAAAACTAATGAGTGGGAAAGGCGCATTTTTTAAGTGCGGTACCGTAAATTCTACAATTTCTTCGGCGGTAGGTTTAAATGTTAACCTGTCTTGTGTAGAAACAATGGTTTCATCGGAAGGTTGAAATGAAATACAACCAATGCAGTTTGCATTACAAGCAGGTGAGGTTGGAACGGGACATTCCCATCTTGACATGGAAAAATTTCGCGCAGCAGGACAATTGTAAGTCATGCAACAATTTTCCATTAAATGTTTTACGAGTCTATTATGCGGATAATTGGCTAGTAAGGTTTCGGTTCCTGATGCAATGATGGCATCGTCGTAACCTGCACATTCTTGTCTAATATCATGTTCAATTCTTACCGCGGGTACATAGGTTTTATTGTCCAACCAACCTGCTGCTGTGTAGCAAAATAAGGGGAGTGTAGGAGCTTCCGCTTCTGTTTCATAAGCGGCAATATATAAACCGGTATGCGCTGGAGGAATAAATGCTGCAACAGCCCAACCTTTATCGCATAAACGCATTTCTCCTGTTTCTACGTCAAGTCCAATGCCACGTCTGCCGGGTAATTCATATAAATTGCCCCCTTCTGGAAGTTCAATCCAATCTGCGGGATCAATGGGCATGGCATCCCAACCGGCACGCCCTACCACATATAAACTCGTGTCTTCGTAAATATTTCCTTCTCCGTCTGAATATAATATATAGGGTGACTGGGTTAATGGAAGACTTGACATGTTATTTATTTAAACGTTCTTGACAAAACAAATTGAAAGCATCTTCTAAATCTTTTTCTACCGAAGACTCTATTTGTTTTTGGAATAGGGTGTTGTTTTTATAATCTAAAGTGAGTAGCCCATCTTTTAAAACAATGTTTTGAAAGGCCTCCCATGTATATCTCTTTTTTGGAAAACTATTAATGATCACTTCGTCATTGTCAAAAGCTATTTCCTCTGGAAATTTAACCTGCTTTTCTAATACAGCTGCTAGTACATACACAAATGCCAGCCATGACATATAGGGTTGTATGAAAATGCCCCAAGCGCCTAACAGTAGTGAAATTCTATAAAGTGCAGGTCTACCTTTTTTAATTTTTAGCATGGTAAATGCGGTCCATGCTAACATTAAAAGTATGATGGTAATATAGATAAGTGTTTTTTCGTAGCCATGTAAAACAACTTGCGCCGTTAATATAAGCGCAGCAATTACAATCATTAATAAGCTTACCCTATTAATAAATACAAAAGAGCGTTTTTTTAAAACAATAATGTATTCGTAAATTTTTCCTGCCATCACGCTTAATTTGAAGGAGTATTTTTAACCATCAAATTACACATGCGCCAAAGTAAGTGTGCGCCAACATTGCTATCCCAGTCTGTTTCGCCAACACCCACTTCTACTAAATCAAATCCAATCAATTGCTTGCCGCTCTCTACAATTTTCTTAAATAAATACAACACTTCTTCGCTCTCAAATCCGCCTTGCATAGGCGTTCCAGTGTTTGGGCATAATTTTGGATCTAATCCATCAATATCAAAACTGATATATACTAGTTGTGGAAGTTGCGCTACAATCTCATCTGTTATTTGCTTCCAAGTTTGGCCTTCGTATTGTCTTGCTTTAATGTCTTTGTCAAAATAAGTTACAACCCTGCCATTGCTATTTTGTATGTTGTTCCATTCTTCTTCACAAAAATCGCGCACACCCACTTGAACAATTTTTTGTACAGCGTCTATTTCATTTAACACATTGTACATAATGGAGGCGTGTGAATACGTAAAGTGCTCGTAGCTTTTTCTTAAATCACAATGGGCGTCAATTTGTAAAATTCCAAAGTCGCCATGTTTTTCTGCTAGGGCTTTAATATAACCAAGAGGGGTACTATGGTCACCACCAATAAGGCCCACTAGTTTTCCTTGTTTAAGAAGTTCTGAGGTTTGTTCGTAAACCCAGTTGTTGAGCATGATACCACCTTCGTTAATTTCTTTAAGGCTTTTGCACATGAACTTATTATCACCCACAATTTCACCCTTAGAAATATAGTCTATAAATAGTTCGGCTTCCTTGCGTAAGTAATCACTTTTTAAAAGAATTTTTTTATTGGTATCTCTTAAATAGAATCCTTTTTTCCAACCATCCGGCACATCGGTATCAAATAAATCTACTTGAATACTTGCCTTCCAAATATGTTCTGCCGCTCTCGAAGTTCCAGCACCATAGCTAACGGTTACTTCCCAAGGAACAGGGAGTAAAACAAGGCTTGCTTCCTCCTCAGAAAAGGGGAGTCCAAAAATGTTGTTATTAGGGTTTCCGACCACATTGGGGTCGAAGTTGGATAATTGGCTCATACGCTATTGTATTGCAAACAGGGCGCAAGTTAGCAGCTATTTTTCGAAATACGTTAAAGATTCTTGAATGGTTAAACAAGACCGTCAAGATTGTCTATTTTAGGCTACTTTTGTATTAGAAATCAGTGTTTTTATGAAAAAGACCCATATTATCCTTCTGCTTCTTATTGCAGCCTCAATTGTAGTACTTATTAGTTACACTGGCGATTTAACCACCTACGAAACCATTGCTTCTGCCCGCGAAAAAGAAGGCAAGTTTGTAAACCTCATTGCAAAAATAGACAAGACCCAACCACTTCATTATGACGCGGTTAAAGATCCCAACTATTTAACCTTTACAGCAGTTGATACCCTTGGTAATGCTATCAAAGTCATTTACCACAACAATAAGCCAACCGATATGGAAAAAAGTGAGCGCTTGGTATTAAAAGGAAAAGTCCTTAATGGTCAATTTGAGTGCAAAGACATTTTACTTAAATGTCCTTCAAAATATAAAGACAACCCTAACTCTATTGACAAAAGTCAACCAACGGCTGCTAACTAAATTTAACTTCTAATTTTTTTTCAATGAATTATATCGGCGAACATTTGTGGCTTGGACAAGCAGGACATATTTTTAACCTTATTTCTTTTGTTGCGTCGATTATTGCAACAGTTGCTTTTTTTACGAGCACATTAACGGAAAAAAATCAAGAAGATTCGGCTCGTTGGATCAAGCTTGGGCGTATTTTCTTTTACCTAGAAACCATATGTGTATTTGCTACTTTTTTACTGCTCTATGTAATCATTTCCAACCACTATTTTGAGTACAAGTATGCTTACATGCATAGTGACAAGTCGCTTCAGCCAGAATATTTACTCAGTTGTTTTTGGGAAGGACAAGAAGGAAGTTTTATGCTTTGGAGTTTTTGGCATTGTGTGCTTGGTATCGTTATTATGTGGAGTGCAAAAAAATGGGAGGGCGGTGTAATGTCTGTCATCTCTTTTGCACAGGTATTACTTGCTTCGATGGTGCTTGGTATTTATTTATTTGGGCATAAAATTGGCTCTAGTCCTTTTTCATTACTAAGAAATGAAATGAACTGGCCCATTTTAAGTAGACCCGATTATTTAACGCTCATAAAAGATGGTACGGGCTTAAATACCTTATTACAGAACTATTGGATGGTGATTCATCCGCCTATTTTGTTTTTAGGTTTTGCTAGTACCATTGTTCCTTTTGGTTATGCCATGGCTGGCTTTATGCGCAAATCGCATGATTGGATTAAACCAGCCATTCCTTGGGCATCGTTTTCTGCAGCCATTTTAGGAACCGGTATTATGATGGGTGCTGCATGGGCTTATGAAAGTTTATCTTTTGGCGGTTATTGGGCTTGGGATCCTGTCGAAAATGCCTCTTTAGTACCATGGCTTACGCTCGTAGCTGGCTTGCACACCAATTTGGTGGCTAAAAGCACGGGGTATTCGTTAAGGCCTACTTATTTCTTTTACATCGTTTCTTTTTTACTGGTTTTATATTCTACGTTTTTAACAAGAAGTGGCATTTTAGGTGACACTTCTGTGCATGCATTTACAGACCTTGGCATGAACACACAGCTTTTAACCTTCCTACTCATTTTTGTAATACCAGCCTTTACCATTTTTGCTATTCGGTACAAGTCTATTCCATCTATTGCAAAAGAAGAAGAAACAAGCAGTAGAGAATTTTGGATGTTTATAGGGTCGTTGGTGTTGTTTTTAGCAGGCATGGTTATTATTGCTAAAACATCTACGCCGGTAGCGAATAAATTATTTGGTACTAAAATTGCCCCTCCCGAAGATCCAGAGTTTGCGCACAATCAAATCCAAATTTTTGTGGCGATCGTACTTGGTTTGTTAACGGCGGGTACACAGTTTTTAAAATATAAAATAACTGACACCAAGCAGGTGCTTAAAAATATTGTTTGGCCGCTTTTAGCTGCAGCAGTTATCAGTTTATTCATTGCGTTTTTTGGCGGTGTGAATTATGCAAAAAAAGGACCTGTCTTTTTGTTTGCCATTCACGTGGCTATTTTTGCTGCTGTCTATGCTGTTACTGGAAACTTGTCTTATATCTGGCTTGTATTAAAAGGGAAATTAAAAGCAGCAGGCGCTTCTGTGGCGCACGTTGGCTTTGGTATGATACTTGTAGGTATCTTAATTTCTTCTGCTAAAAAAACAGTATTAAGTTGGAATACAACAGGTATTACGCCACTTGCACAAGCTGCCCCTGGCGATAAAAACCCTGCTGGTAATCCTGCCGAAAACCTGACGCTTTTTAAAGGAGTAGAAACAGATATGGGTAAGTTTATGGTCAACTATAAACGTGATACACTTAATGTTGCCGACCGTAAAAAATATTACGAAATAACTTTTAAAGCAAAAGACGGATCGGAGTCTTTTAATTTATATCCCGATGTAATTAAAAACAACAAGGGAATGGAGGGCTTTGCAGCCAACCCGGCCAGTAAACATTATTGGTACAAAGACATTTTTGTATATATCACTTCATTTCAACAAAACGACGCCTCTGATACCACCCGTTTTGTTGACAAAGAAATAAAAGTTGGCGATACTATTTTTTATAGCAATGGTTTAATGGTTTTAAAAAGTGTGGCTGTTAATCCGGTTAATAAAAAAGACTTGTTGTTACCTGGCGAAACCGCCCTCTTTTTAAATATAGATGTAACGGCAAGAGATGGAAGAAAATATTCAGCGATGCCTGGTATTGCCATTGATAGCACCAGTATTCGTCAAATTTCTGACACAGTAGTGGCGCAATCATTGGTGCTTCAGTTTAATAAAGTAATCAATCAAGAAAAAGGAATTTTACAAATGGGGGTTAAAGAAAGTGGTTCAATCACCGATTTGATTACCTTAAAAGTATATGAGTTTCCCATGATTAATATTTTATGGCTTGGTGTGCTTGTAATGGTGGTTGGTTTTGGAATGTCTATATTTCAGCGTTATAAAAGTTTGCAAAACAAACTCAAAATATCTTAACAAATAAACATGCGGCCAACAGGTAAACATATCGTTTGTTTGGTGCTCCTTGTTTTTATAACAACTACATCTTTAACGGCACAGGTTCGTGGGCCACTTGATACCATGCGCGTGCATGCATTTATTACTCCCGAGGGTGATACCATTCCAGAGTCGGTACTGCCGCCGGTAGAAGTATATGCAAAGCTTACCGGTCATTGGAAAAATTATTGGGCCGATTGGACCAGGCTTCGCAACGCAGTGTATGTAACTTACCCCTATGCCATTGCTGCCAGCCGAATCATGAATGAAGTGAATGCCAAGTTAAGTGGGGTTACCGATAAAAAAACACGTAGAGCGATTATTAGGTCTCGTGAAAAAGAACTCAAAAAAGAATTTACAGATCAGCTCGTTAAATTATCCGTGTATCAGGGTAAAGTGCTCATGAAACTCATTAATCGTCAAACAGGCAATAACTGTTATGAAATTATTGAAGAGTACAAAGGTTTTTTTAGTGCAGCATTTTGGCAAACCATCGCCTTTGTTTTTGGTAGCAATTTAAAACAACCATACGACCCTTCTGGCGATGATGCAGATATGGAAAAGATTGTTAAAGACGTTGAAAAAATGTACGGCTATAAAAGTTAACGGTAAGTATATAAAAGCTTTTTAAAATCGTCTCTAGGAATCATTTGAGCACCTAAACTTTCTAAATGCTCCGTGTATACCTGACAATCAATCAGTACAACACCTTCCGCTTCTAATTGCTTTACATAACTTATAAATGCAAATTTACTAGCATTGCTAACGCTACTAAACATGCTTTCTCCAAAAAATAGTTTACCCATTTTGATGCCATACAAACCGCCTACTAATTTGCCATCTTTCCAAGCTTCTGCGCTGTGGGCAATACCCATTTCATGTAATGTGTTGTAAGCTTTTTCAACAGCATTGGTAATCCAGGTGCCAGCTTGTCCTTCACGTTTTATTTTTTTGCAATGGGCAATTACCTGATCAAAAGCGGTATTGGTTGTAAAAACAAACTCCTTTCTTTTAATCACTTGTTTCATGGTGGCGCTCACTTTTAATTGAGAAGGCGGTAAAACAAATCTGGGGTTGGGGCTCCACCATAAAGGCGTTTCACCTTCGTACCATGGAAAAATTCCTTCTTCATAGGCTTTTATAAGACGCTCGGGGCTAAGATCTCCTCCCATGGCTAGTAAGCCATCTTCGAGTGAGGTTTCTATGGGCGGGAACCAAATTTTTTCATCTAAAATTGGGAGTGACATTAGCTTTTGGTAGATTCGATGGTGGCGCTGATGCCTCTTTCAGTAATGGCGTCACACATGGGTTTTAAGGTGTCATAATCACCATTTTTAACTGCATATTTTCCATTGTAATGAATAATCATGGCAGATTGCTCGGCTTGTTCTTGAGAGTGCTTGCAAACGGCTATAAGCGTTTCAATGACCCATTCAAAAGTGTTTACCTCATCATTCCAAACAACGAGTTGATAGGGGGTAGCAGATGCCGTTAGCACATCCGATTCTTCAGATTCCCAAGGTTGTATTTGGCTTGCAGTTACCCTCATGCTGTAAAAATAAACAATGTATCTTATAACAAAAAACCGCTTAATTTAGTTGTCATAAATGCCCTTCATGAAAAAGATATTTTTTGCTGCTTTGTTGCTTGTAAGTATTGATGTTATTAGTTGCACCAAGCCGCTAAAAGTTGATGAGCCACCTGCTCCAATTGATTACAGCTATTTTGCAAAAGGTGCCGATATTGGATGGCTTTCAGAAATGGAAGCTGCTGGCGTAAAGTTTTATTTATCCAATGGTACCGAGGCAGATTGTATTACGGTCTTAAAAAGTAAAGGGATCAATTCATTAAGGTTTAGAGTGTGGGTAGATCCAGTAGGCGGTTGGTGCGGACAAGCCGATGTTGTTAAAATGGCGGTAAGAGCAAAAAATGCAGGTATGCGCGTTATGATTGATTTTCATTACAGCGATTTTTGGGCCGACCCAGGCAAACAAAATAAACCAAAAGCATGGTTAACCTATAATGCGCTTGAATTAAACCAAGCGGTTTACACGCATACCAAAACAGTATTAACGGCGCTATTAAATGCAGGTGTGGTGCCAGCATGGGTACAAATTGGTAATGAAACCAATGATGGTATGTTGTGGGAAGAAGGGCGCGCGTCAAAAAATATGGCACAGTTTGCTGCCATGGTATCGGCGGGCTCCAAAGCGGTAAGAGAAACAAGTGCGGCTTCTAAAGTGATTGTACATATTTCTAATGGATACGACAACGCTATGTTTAGATGGATGTTTGATGGATTAACGGCTAATAAAGTAGACTATGATATTATTGCCATGTCTTTGTATCCAACAACAAATAATTGGTCTACCTTAACCATGCAGTGTTTGAACAATATGAATGATATGGTTGCTAGGTACAATAAAGATATTATGATCAGTGAAATTGGTATGGATGTTACAGCCGCCGCTACTTGCAAATCTTTTATTCAAGACATGATTGCGAAAACGAAGTCGCTTGCCAACCAAAGGGGATTGGGTGTTTTTTATTGGGAGCCGCAGTGCTACAACAGTTGGAAAGGCTATACGCTTGGGGCTTTTGACAATACTGGAAAGCCTACCGCCGCTATGGATGGATTTATGGATTAATACTTTCTTTTTCAACCCTTCTTGTACCAGCGTACATTTCGTATTCTAATAAACGGCAGTCAATTTTGGCGTTTAAAAATTCGATGCGTCTGCTAGGTTTTAACCTAATTTTTTTTGCAAGTTCTAGGTTGCCTGTAAAAATATAACCGGTAGCGCCTTTGCATTTACTTTTTAAAAAGTCTCCCATTCTTGCATAGGTGGCTTCTAATTCTATTTCTTCTCCCAGTCTTTCGCCGTATTCTGGATTGAATAAAATAACAGCGCCTTCCATTGCTTCAGGCATTTTTGTATTTTCAAAATCACATACTTGAAAAGTGATCAGTTCTTCTACGCCAGCTGCTGCTGCATTTAGTTTTGCAATATCAATGGCCTGTTTGCTAATGTCTGATGCGATAATAGTTAAACCCGTTGGCTCTATAATTTGGTTTTCAATAACGGCTCTTTCTGTTTCGTACACAGTTCTATCATATCCAATCACGTGCATGAAAGCATAATTGTGGCGGAGTAAACCAGGTACACGTTTGCTAGCAATAAGCGCTGCTTCAATAGCGAGTGTGCCCGAACCACACATAGGATTAATAAATGGCGTTGTCTTGTTCCATTTACCTGATAAAATAGTGGCAGCAGCAAGTGCTTCAAGCATCGGTGCTTTACCAGGAATTTTGCGGTATCCATGTCTTGCCAAAGAGTCGCCAGTGGTATCAATAAAAACTTCGGCCTCATCATATTTCCAATATAAATAAACAACGGCGCCCGTTAAACTAGATCCGGTAGAAGGTCTTTTATTTGCAACCTTACGCATACGATCTACAACTGCGTCTTTAACCCTCAGGTTGGCAAATAAATTGGTGGTGATGGTGGTATGAAATACATTACTGGTAACTGAAAAATACCCGCCCGGATCAATTATTTTTTCCCATTCAATGGTCGCGAGGTTTTCATATAACTCGTCAGGATTGTTACAGTTAAAAGTTTTGATAGAATATAAAACCTGGCTCGCTGTTCGAAGATTTAAATTAAGTCGAATGCAATCATTGATGGTGCCCGAAATTTCTACCCCGGTTTGAAAACTTCTGGTAACGGTAAATCCTAAAGCTGTGACTTCAGAAGTAAGGGCAGGGGATAACCATTTATGGCAGGTTATTACAATTTTACTCGGTGTAGTGAACGGTTGCATGGGTACAAACTTAGTTTAAAAGACTAAACAGGGGGTACATAAAAAAAGCCCTCGATACAATCGAAGGCTTTTCTGTGTGGGAGCACACGGGTTCGAACCGCGGACCCTCTCGGTGTAAACGAGATGCTCTAAACCAACTGAGCTATGCTCCCTTTTTATTGGAGTGCAAAAATAGGGTCTGAAGTGAAACTGCCAAAAAAAACTTTCTATTTTTTGCGAATTAATTGAATTGAAGCGATGGAAACCTATATAATTGGCTGTCATACACGAAAAGTTCCTCTATTTCATAGTCCCAATATTTATACAGGGGTGACTTTTTGAGGTATTTGGCCGCTGCTTCTTTAGAATCGGTGTTTAGGGTAATCCAGCAGGTTTGGCTCTCCATGCTCACCGCATAGCTGTCAATTATGCTCTTATTAAATAAGAAATTGATATAACTACGGTGGGGTGGAACCAGCGTCATAAACTGGTCGTCCATGGTAAATTTGATAATTGCCTGAAATTTTTTCATACCGAGTTCTTTAATACTGCTCTACTAATCTACAATTTTCGTGCCTAATTGTTACAATCTTACCAAATTAATTTTGCGATTCGGCCACGGCCGCCGGCAAGGTATACGGCGCGCCCTTCTTTTGCCTTTTGCACCACATGAAAACTTTCTTTAGAAACCAGTTCCCAGTGTATCCCACCATCGGTGCTAATATCTATTCCTGACGTGCCACAACTAATTAAAGTTTCATTGTCCAGGTAAATTACACATGATCTATAACCATGTGGGTTGATAATGGGGGTAGTGTAGGTTCGGTTGCCATTTTCTAAAGAAAGTAAAATGCAATTGAACCTGCTAATGGTATCGTGTGCAAAGTCGCCGCCAACAATAACGCCTTTTTGAATGTTGTTATTAAATGCGATGGAGTTGGCACCCGCCGAACTAAAACCTTGTAGTAATGGAAGTGAATCATTAAAAGATTGGTTTAAAAAATCTTTTAAACGTGATTTAGTACCGCCAGTAACCACCAACCATGGCGACTCTTTATTGAAATTTGTAATGGCAATGTTGGTTCCGCTCGATGCAAACATGGCTTCACCTGCTGGCACGGTAGGCACATTTTTTAATTCTTTTTTAGAAGGCTTAATCCAACTGTCGCCACCATCAAAAGTTTTGGCATAAAATATTTTTTGGTTGATGGGGTCGCCCACAACCATGCCTACTAATTTTCCATTTACTTTTTCAAAATGCATAGCGTCTAAAAACATGCCAGTAGTAGTGTCTTCAAAAACTTTTTTCCAATTTTTTCCGCCATCCGTTGTTTTTAAAATAATGGCTGGATCCGAAACCGCCATAATAACAGCTGTGTTTTGATCAAAAGCTTCGATGTCTCTAAAATCTCTCGTTTCAAAACCAGGCACCCTCATCCACTCTATATTTTTGCCGCCATCGGTGGTTTTTGCTACCATGCCGCCAGAACCGCTGGCCCAAAAAACATTATCATTTACAACGCTCAGTCCTCTAATGCTCACTTTGTTACTTGACGCAAGTAGGCTAATACTGATGTCTGGTGTAGGTTTGATAGAAAGCGGAATCTGATTTTGCGCTTTTGAAACAGGTGTTGAAAGGAGCCATAAAACAGCGCTACAATAAAATATTTTTATAAACCGCATAGGATGTACATTTTTGCAAGGTTAACTAGACTAAATCTAGAACAAGTTTTATACCCAAAAAAATAATATTGATGATACCGTATTGGATGAGTAGAACGCAGTTGATGCTTGGGGATGCACCCATCGAGGCCCTCATGTCTAAAAATGTACTTGTGGTAGGACTTGGCGGTGTGGGAGGCATTTGCGCCGAAATGATTGCACGTGCCGGTGTGGGCAAAATGACGATTGTTGATGCGGATACCGTGGATCTAAGCAATGTGAATAGGCAAATTCCAGCACTTCATTCTACAGCAGGAAAACCTAAGGCAGAAGTAATGGCAGAAAGGTTAAAAGACATCAATCCGGATTTAGATTTAACGGTATTAACAGAATATATAAAAGAAGAGCGCACCCGAGAAATTTTAGACAACGGTGCTTTTGATTACGCAGTAGATTGCATAGATACCTTATCGCCTAAAGTGTATTTTATAAAAGCTTGTATCGATAGAAAAATTCCGATAGTAAGTTCGTTAGGGGCGGGCGGAAAAATGGATCCCTCACAAATTAGGGTGACGGATATTTCAAAAACGCATCAGTGTAATTTGGCAAAATATGTTCGAAAAAAACTGCATGCACTGGGCATTTACAAAGGCCTAACCGTTGTGTTTAGTCCAGAAATAGTAGACCAGTCAAAAATTATTGAAACAGAAAAAGCATTTCCTAAAAAATCTATTATTGGCACACTCTCATACATGCCTGCCATATTTGGTTGTACAACAGCAAGTGTTGTTATTAGGGATTTGGCGGAGTTATAATTAATAGCGTAAATACGGCTCCATCTGTTCCACCCAGCCTGCACAGTGGGTTAGTTTAGTGCAGCCCGCAATAAATTGAGGAAGCGGTAAGTCAAATAATTTTTGCGCATTACTAATGCCTAATAATTTACTGAGGTGATCTTCACCAGTAGGGTTAACGGCTGTTTTATAAGGTGCCCAAGCAAAAGCCTGCGGGTGTTTTGCACGAATCATATATACAAGAAGCAAACCAAAAAATACGGGTTTACAATAAGCTGGGTCTATTACTTCAAAATGAATACCCTTGCAAAGCGTATGCGCGTATTTACCAGATGTAGGCGTAAATGAAATGTCACTGGCTTTTATTTCGTCGCCAAAACTTTGGTTGATAAAACGAGTAATTTCTTTTGTTTGCATCCAGGGTGCAGCAGCAGTTTCAAAGCTGTACGCACTTCCTCTTCCTTCACTAATATTTGTAGCTTCTAGTAAACATAGGCCCGGATATAGTAACATACTATTTGGGCTTTGAATGGCTGGTGAAGTAGGTACAAAATTTGTTCCCCAATTTGTAACCAAAT
>JAGWVE010000026.1 GCA_018971025.1 Bacteroidota bacterium
AAATTTATTTATTCGTCTGTTAAAGACTTTTTGGAAGCATTTGCAGGCAATAAAAAGAAATTTGATAAGCCTGTGCTTGTAAATGTGGACGCCCCGGGTATTTGGCGTATCGGTTTTATTACCCAGTCATCTGCATCAGAATTTGGGTTAATAGATCATGTAACTGTATATGTACCCCATTCATATGCCATTTCTGGGATTACCTATATCGTTCCAAAAACCAATATTAAAATATTAGATAATGTATCGGCAGCAGATGCGATGAAGTATACTGTATCTGGTGGTGTTACAGATGTGCACGACGATACCATAACCACAGATGTCAAAGAAAATGAAACTGCATAATTTTAATTCCGGACCTTCTATTTTACCGCCTTCTGTTTTGGAAAAAGCAGCAGCAGCTATTCTTGATTTTGAAGGATCTGGTTTGTCTATTTTAGAGATAGGCCATCGAACTGCACTTTTTCAACAAGTGATGGATGAAGCTGTTCAATCCGTGAAAAGCCTAATGCAAATTGGTGACGATTATGAAGTGTTGTTTTTGCATGGAGGTGCCACTACGCAGTTTATGCAAGTGCCCATGAATTTACTGGACACACATGAAACAGCTGCTTATTGTGACAATGGAATTTGGGGTAATAAAGCCATCAAAGAAGCTGCACATTTTGGTAACGTACAAGTTGTGACTGATAGTACTGGAAATAAGCATACACGTATTGACAAAGATTTTGAAGTTGATCCTGCTGCAAAATATTTGCATTTTACCACCAACAATACCGTTGAAGGTACGCAGTGGCATAACCTTCCAAATACAAGTGTGCCGCTAGTTGCAGACATGAGTAGTGATATTTTTTATGCACCGCGCAACTTCAATCAGTTTTCACTTATTTATGCGGGCGCTCAAAAAAATATGGGTGCTGCGGGGGTAAATATGGTGGTGGTTAAAAAAGAAATACTCGGAAAAATTTCTAGAAAAATTCCAACCATCATGGATTATCAAAAGCATATTGCGGCTGGTTCACTTATGAATACACCGCCGGTTTTTGCCATCTATGTGAGCTTGTTAACGCTTCGTTGGATTATGGAAGAGGGTGGTCTTTCCGAAATGCAATTACGCAATACAGCAAAATCAAATTTATTATACCAAACCATCGATTCATTACCTGTTTTTGAAGCACGTGTTGCTAAAGAAGATAGAAGCTTAATGAATGCGGTGTTCTTTTTGAAAGATCAAAGTTTAGAGGAATCTTTTTTAAGTCTTTGCAAACAAGAAGGGATGATTGGTGTTAAAGGATACAGAACAGTGGGTGGCGTACGTGTAAGCATGTACAATGCCATGCCACTTAGTAGCGTTGAAACTTTTTGTGAACTCATGAAACATTTTGCTTCTAAACATGGTTAAAACATTCTATAAAATTTTATTGTTGATTGCATTGGTTGCTTCTTTTGAGCTTGGCGCGAGCGCACAGCAAACAGTCGTAACCGGTGTTGTAACAGATTTAAATTCTGGCGCACCCATCCCTTATGCAACCATAGTTTTTAAAGGAGGACGCGGTACCGTTACAGATAGTGCTGGTAAATACAGGCTTGCTGGCACCAATCAAATTGGGAGCATCAAAATTTCTTATGTAGGCTACAAAACAATCACTAAAAATATTCAAATTGGTAAAACGCAAGTGATAGACATTATCATGGAAGTGGATCCACTTCTTTCAAATAATGTTACTGTTTCTACCAACAAGCGTGCCCCGTATAAAAATAAAAACAATCCAGCTGTTGACTTAATTAAAAGAGTGATTGCCAATAAATCACTTAACAGGCCAGACAGTTACGATTATATTCAGTACGATGAGTATGATAAAGTGGAATTGTCGTTGAGTAAGATTCCTGAGAAAATTACGAACAGTAAAATGCTCAAAAAGTATCAGTTTTTGTTGGATAACCGCGATACCCAAAAAATTGCAGGTAAAACCCTTATCCCTATATATTTAGAAGAGCGTTTATCGAACCATTATTTTAGAAAATCTCCCGAAAAGACCAAAGACATTGTACTGGCTCAAAAGCGTGTAAACTTTGGCGATTATGTAGATAACGATGGTGTAAGTACCTATCTGAATAGGTTGGTCATGGATATTAATATTTACGAAAACAATATCCCTTTATTTACCCACGAATTTTTAAGTCCAATAGCAGATGCTGCCCCTACATTTTACATGTATTATATTAGGGATACCATAACGGATGCCAATGGTTTAAAATTGGTAAAGCTCTATTTTACGCCACGTAATACCAACGACCTGTTGTTTAGAGGCACTATGTATATTACCCTTGATGGTAATTATGGTGTTCAAAAAATGACCATGTTTATTAGCAAAAATGCCAACGTAAATTTTGTTAGAGAATTAAATATCGATTTAGATTTTGAACAGGGTTCGGATAGTAGATATCATTTAATAAAGAGTACTGCATTTACAGAAGCTGCATTAACAAAAAATAGTAAGGGTGGTGTTTTTGGTGGCCGAACCGTTTCTTATAAAAATTATACCATCAATAAAGCGTTACCAGATTCTGTGTATGCAGGGCCATCACTTGTTGTAAAAACAGATGCGGCAAACTACAACGAATCATTTTGGAGTGCTAGTAGACATGATACACTTACCAAAGCAGAATCTAAAGTTTATAGTAATATTGATAGCCTAGAAAAAATGCCTTCTTTTAGAAGAACCATGGCCGTTATAACGCTATTGGTAGCAGGCTATACAGCCATTGGTCCTGTTGATATTGGACCTGCTGCTACTTTTTATAGTTTCAATCCAGTAGAAGGTTTTAGACTTAGATTGGGTGGAAGAACAACACCTAAACTAAGCAAGCGTATTTACTTTGAAGGCTATGGTGCGTATGGTTTTAAAGACGAGAAGTGGAAATATTTTGGAGGCGTTACCTACTCACTCAACAACCAATCGATCTATGCATTTCCCATGCATTTTGTAAGAGCGAGTTACCAAAAAGAAACAAAAATACCAGGGCAAGAATTAGAGTTTGTATCAGAAGATAATATCTTACTTTCTTTTAAAAGAGGTATCAACGATAAGTGGACCTACAATAAGTATTTTAAAATTGATTACGTGCATGAATTGCCAAGTAGGTTATCCTATACCATTGGCTTTAGAAACTGGAAACATGAAGCCGCGGGTGGACTTATTTATCAGACCGTAAAAAATGGTCAAACCGTTGTTGTACCTGAAATCAATACTTCAGAAATTACCGGTCAAATTAGATGGGCGCCGCACGAACAATTTTTCCAGAGTAAAGTGTACCGGATAGCCATGGTTAATAAGTATCCTATACTTACCCTTAATTATACCGCTGGTTTAAAAGGAGTGATGGGAAGTACTTATAATTACCATAAAGTAAACTTCTCTTTTGATAAACGCTTTTATTTATCACAACTTGGCTTTACTGATATAAATTTTGAAGCAGGGTATACATTTGGCAAACTGCCTTATCCACTTTTAAGTATTCCTAGGGCCAACCAAACGTATGCATATCAGTTAAACTCTTATAACCTTATGAATTTCCAAGAATTTGTAAGTGATAGGTATGCATCTTTATTTGTGGAACATTATTTTAACGGATTAATATTTAACCGCATTCCATTATTTAAAAAATTAAAGTTGCGTGAGCAATTAGCGGGAAGGGTTATTTATGGAAGTTTACGTGACGAAAACAATCCATCAAAAAATCCAGACTTAATTGCTTTTCAAAATTACAATGGTGCAGCAGCTAGTTTTAGTTTAAACCAGGGACCATATTTTGAAGGTAGTGTGGGCATAGGTAATATTTTTAAATTTTTGCGGGTAGACCTCGTGAGACGTTTTACCTATACAGACAACCCTTATATTACCAAGCTGGGTATTCGTACCAGATTTAGATTTGATTTTTAAAAAGTGGGTAAGATGTATCATAAACTGGTTACTATTGTTGTTGCGGCATTTTTGCTATATACCAATGAAAGCCTTGCAGGTACTGCAGTTGATTCTTTTCCGGTGCCAAAACCAAATCCCAAGCAACTGTTTTATTTACAAAGAACCACCAATAGCAATACCATCATTTGTGATCTTAATACCGATGCAAAAGGTCAACTTATAAAAGACAATCCGGTACACGTTTATTGGATTCGTTATGACGAAGGCGGCGAAAAAAAAGAGTTAAGTTATATTCAAGAAACTTTTGCTTACGGCATCAAACACGAATTACTTCCAACAGGGGTTTATAAACTTCATTTTGTATCCTATAAAAAACAGGTATTTTATTTAAAGCGTTCTCCAAAAGACAATCAATACAAAATGTATTTTGTGCTCAATAATAAAGAATTTGTTTTGCAAAAATTATTTGTCAAAATTGAGGGTGGATCTTTTTGGGTGCCCAATGTTATTTATATGGAAATAATTGGCAAAGATGAATATTCAGGCACTCCTTTTTCATATAAATTCAAGCCTTAATTCCTAAGAATTGCCGATATTTGAGGCATGGCAAGTATTCAACCTTTTAAGGCTTTGCGTCCGCAAGCCCAACTAGCAAAACAAGTGGCTAGTAGACCTTACGATGTATTAAATAGTGTAGAAGCAAAAAAAGAAGCAGCAGGTAATCCGGCCTCTTTTTTACACATCACCAAAAGTGAAATTGATCTGCCAGAACCGGTAGATATTCATGACGCGCAGGTGTATGAACAAGCAAAAGAAAATTTAGCTGCATTTATAAAGCGTGATGTGCTTTTTAGAGAGTCCAAAGACTGCTATTATATTTATCAGCTCATCATGCATGGCAGGTCTCAAACAGGCCTTGTATGTGCCAGTAGTATTGATGATTATGAAAACGATATCATTAAAAAGCACGAGTTTACTAGACCTGAAAAAGAACTAGACCGTATCAATCACATTAAAACCTCGGGTGCACAAACGGGTAATGTATTTTTAGCTTACCGCAATAACCCAAGTATAGATGCGCTCATCGAAAATTGGAAAAAAACAAAAACAGCCGTTTACGATTTTGAGGCTGATGATCAAATACAGCACACTATTTGGGTTGTAAATGATGAATCAACGATTCAAAGTATTACGTCGATATTTGAAAAGGAAATTCCATGTACGTATATCGCAGATGGACATCATAGAGCCGCTTCTGCTGCTAAAGTGCGTGCCACACTTGGAGGTAACGCAACCAAAAATGCAGACTATTTTTTAACCACACTATTTCCTTCCAATCAGTTGTATATCATGGATTACAACCGCGTGGTAAAAGATTTAAATGGGCTAACGCCTGCAGCATTTTTAGAAGCCGTAGCAAAACAATTTGACATTGAACAGTTGGCCAAAGAGCCTTTTAAACCAGCAGCGCTTCATGAAATGGGTATGTATTTAAATGGAAGTTGGTACAAGCTTACAGCCAAAGAAAATACCTACACCACTGATCCTATTGGTGTACTTGATGTAACGATTTTACAAAACAATATTTTGGATGCCATACTTGGTATTGCAGATCCACGTACCGACGCGCGTATCGATTTTGTTGGTGGTATAAGAGGGCTTCAGGTACTCGCCGATAGAGTAGACAATGGCCAGTTTGCAGTAGCTTTTAGTTTATACGCAGTAACCATTGATCAGTTATTTGCCATTGCGGATAGTGGTAATGTTATGCCTCCAAAAAGTACTTGGTTTGAGCCTAAATTAAGAGATGGTTTATTAACCCATCTCATTTACGAATAGTGAAACCCTTGCCATGCATATGAAACGACTATTTGATTGCCTCGATCACCAGCTAGCAAATTTTCCTAAACAGGATATGCTTGCTGCCAAAGAAAATGGAATTTGGAAAACCTATAGTACAAGTACGGTTGCCAGTACTGTAGATGCATTGAGCGCCGGATTATTATCACTGGGTGTAAGTGGTCATGGCTTTACACCGGAGTCCAGTGATAAAATTGCTATCATGAGCAGCAATAGGCCCGAGTGGGTGTTTACAGATCTTGCATGTCAACAAATCGGGGCTATTTTAGTTCCCCTATATCCTACAACCAATCCTATCGAAGTTGAATTTATTTTAAATGATGCAGCGGTTGGTTATATTTTTGTTAGCAACCTTGAGTTGTACGAAAAAGTAAAAGCTGTTGCCGCTAAAGTACCTTCTATTAAAGGGATTTTTACATTTGATGCGATCGAAGGTGCTACACACTGGAGCTCGCTTACCCATGCAGCCACACCGGAGCTAATTGATAAAGTAGCGAGCATTAAAAAAACAATTCCGGTAACACAATTAGCAACCATCATTTATACATCTGGTACAACGGGTGTTCCTAAAGGAGTGATGTTGAGTCATCAAAATATTTATAGTAACGTGATGTTTTCAAAAGAGAGTTTTCCTTTTGAAGATGCACCTACTTCTAAAGTGCTAAGCTTTTTACCACTCAATCATATTTTTGAAAAAATGGTCACGTACATTTATTTGTATAGTGGCATTTCTATTTATTACGCCGAAAGCCTTGATACCATTGGCGATAATTTAAAAGAAATCAAACCAGATGGTTTTACAACGGTACCACGCTTACTGGAAAAAGTATTTGAAAAAATAATGGCCAAGGGTGCTGAGCAAACAGGAATCAAGAAAAAATTATTTTTCTGGGCAGTGGCACTTGGTGAAAAGTATGACAACTTACAAAGTGGTGGATTTTGGTATAACCTTCAATTAGCTATTGCCAATAAACTCATTTTTACAAAGTGGCGTGAAGCCCTTGGTGGCAACGTTTCCTTTATTGTTACAGGAGGCGCTGCTTGTCAAGTTAAATTATTACGCATTTTTAATGCCGCCAAGATTCCGGTATTTGAAGGATATGGTCCTACCGAAAATAGTCCGGTGATTAGTGTGAACCGAAAAGCCAAAGGTGGAACAAAGTTTGGCACTGTAGGCCCTGTTATTAACGGCATCCAAGTAAAAATTGAATCCGATGGTGAAATTTGTGTAGCGGGAGATAGTGTGATGGTGGGTTATTATAAGCGTCCGGATTTAACTGCAGAAGCAGTGATCGACGGTTGGTTACATACGGGTGATATTGGTGTTTTTGAAAATGATATTTTCTTAAAAATCACCGACCGTAAAAAAGAACTCTTTAAAACAAGTGGTGGTAAATATGTAGCACCACAGCCCATCGAAAATAAGTGTAAAGAAAGCCCATTTATTGAGCAATTTATGGTGGTAGGTGCCGACCGTAAATTTGTGGGCGCCCTTATTATTCCATCATTTGCAACACTTAAGCACTGGATGGAAGAACAGGGCATTGCCTATTCAACAAATGCAGCAGCAGTAGCAAATCCAAAAGTAATAGAACTATTCAATGGCATTATAGCCGAGTACAACACGTTTTTTAACCATGTAGAGCAAGTGAAAAAGTTTGCGCTATTAGATAAAGAGTGGACGGTAGAATCTGGCGAAATGACCCCAAAGCTTAGCTTGAAGCGAAAAGTAGTGATGGAAAATTGTAAAGCAGCTATTGAAAGTATTTATGCCGAATAATCCGGTATACCTTCAATAACTGCTTTCGCTTTTAATAAATATTATTCTACCCCTGGTTGTTTTAACTGCCAGTTTGTTTTTTTCTTTTCTGTATCTACAATGTTTTTTACGTCGCGTAGTAATTTTTTAGCGTCGTACACAATACCATCTTTAACGGTATAGAGTACACCACCAACTCTGGTAATTTTATTATCTGGTGTTAGTTGAATAGCACCGGTACCATACAGCACTTGTAAATTTTTAAGTGGGTTGGCATTCACAATAACAATGTCTGCAAGTTTGCCAACTTCTACACTTCCTAAGTCTTTTTCTTGACCTAATGCTTGAGCACCATATAAGGTAGCAGATCTAATAACTTCTAATGGATGAAATCCGGCTTCACGCAGTAGTTCTAATTCTCTAATATAACCAAAGCCATAAGTCTCGTAAATAAATCCATTATCTGAACCTGCCGTTACACGACCACCTCTGTTTTTATATTCATTTACAAAAGTCATCCAAAGTCTGTAATTGTTTTTCCATTCTACTTCCTGCTCTGTACCCCAATTTACCCAGTAGGATCCATGTGATTGATAAGAAGGCTCGTAAAATTTCCATAACGATGGAAGCGTATATGTTTCATGCCACTCTGCTCTTCTTGCACGTTGTAAATCTCTGTTGGCATCGTAAATATTAAAGGTTGGGTCAAGCGTAAAATCTACAGCGAGTAAATCGTTCATCACTTTATTCCAATGAGGTGAATAAGGCGCTGCCGCTTGTTTCCATAATTTTCCGGCTTCTTCAAAACGGTGTTGTTCGTTATTGTAATTATAGTCTAATGGAAAATTTTGAATGGTTTTATCTTCAAATAAAGCCTCTGGTAATCCATACCAGTGTTCCATACTTGTCATACCCGCTTGTGCAGAATTCACAACATTCCATCTGGCAACATCCACCTGTGCATGGTGGCAAGTAGAGCGTAATCCTAGTGCTTTATTTTCTCTAATAGCAGCGTCCATCACTTCTGGAGGTGCGCCAAAAAATTTAATACCATCTGCACCATTTTTAGCATTTTCTCTCACCCATGTTCTTGCTTCCTCTGCATTGGTAATGGGTGTTTTACTTCCTTGTCCAAATGCGGTGTAGGCAAATATGCGCGGTGCAGTAATGGTGTTTGCTGCAGATTTTGTTTTATGATCTAGTACCCATGAAAGGCCATTGCCCGCCGATGGGTCCCTGATGGTAGTGATGCCGTGCGCCATCCATAATTTAAAAACATATTCTGCTGGCGTACCTTGCTCTGTGCCACCAATATGACCATGCATATCAATAAGGCCGGGCATCGCGTACATACCTTCGCAATTTATTTCTTTACCGCCTTCTTTTAATGCGGGTCTGCGTGCGGCATTGATTGGTAAACTTGGGCTACCAACGTTTTGAATTTTTACAATTCTATTTTTTTCAATGACAATATCTACGGGGCCAAAGGGTGGCGCACCGGTACCATTGATAAGGGTAACCCCTCTAATAATTAGTTGTGTGTAAGGGCCGTCGCCTTCTTTGACAATGGGTGCTTTGGCAATTTGTGCGCCTACTACAAAACATATTTGTACAAGTAGGATGCTGCTCATTAATTTTTTAAGCATGGTTTATTCTTTAATGGATCTAAGGTATTTATCTCTAATGATATCTTGCACTTCTTTTCCTTCTATTTTACTTTCTAACCAAGAAATAACGTCGAGGTACATAAAGGCGCGAGAAGCCAATTTATCTTGTTCTACTGCTTTGAGGTTTTCTAATAGTTTTTCAAATGCTGGTTTAAGGGCACTTGGTTGTAATCTAAAAGAGCGTTTTAAGAAACCAAAAATTTCTGCTTCGGCAAGTCCTAAATTTTCCATTTTTGCCATAAACCTGGTCACCGATTTTAATAGGTGTTCTAGAATTTCAAAGTTGCCTAATTCATAATGGGCAATCAGATGAAGTAGTCTGGCATAGCATTGTAAGTCTGTACGTAAATCGCCTTTTAAATTAATTACTTTATTTAAATAGTCGATACTCATGCTATGATTGCCTGCTCCAAAATACAGCGATGCAAATTTGTAATAGAATACAAGTACACGGTGTCTATCTAAAAATAGTTCGTATTCAATTAGTTTTTCTTCTATGACTGGAATCTCTGCAATGCCCGCTTCAAAAGTACCTTCCATAAAATGGCGGTTAATTTTTGACAGGTGTAGGTATACAAATGTTTGAATGGTATTATTCTGGTTGTCAAGTACCGTAGGGGTTTGCGTGAATGCTTCAAACCGGCAAATGGTTTCATTAAACTTTGTGTAGTTGCGTAAATCAAAATGCGCACTCATTAAATTGTGCATGCCTTTGATATAATGCGCCGTTTCAATTTCAATCATTTTTGGTTCTGTTTCAAAAAGGTCAACCCATTTTTGACAGTACCTATAATAGAGTAAAAAGTCTTGTAAAATAAATGCGTACCAGCAGTAGCACTGATACTTGTAAAGCTTTTCATAAAAGCCTTCACAGTCTTTTGCTGCATCTATTAATGCGGGATTGAATAAAATTTCAATGGCTGCTTTGTCATTGTCGTTTCGGGCGTGTCCATTTTTTATATACCAACTATAGAGTTGCAATGAAATATTAGAGAGCGTACCAATACTTGCTAATTTCCCATTCACTTCCTCTACTTCGCTGGTTAATAAATCGGCTCTGTCCTGCATACTTCTTGTGATGTGCAGCGCTTCAATTTTCTTTTCTAAAAAAAGCACCTGCAGTACATAGGTTACTTGGTTGTTTGCTTTAGCCAGTTCCTTTGCTTTATCTAAAATTTTAAGACTCTGTAAATACAAACCCTTATTGTAAAGCACCCGCGCAAAATCTAATTGCTCATGTAATTGTAAATCAATGTTGCTGTCTTTTTTGAGATCACGTAAACTCGCTAGCACTTCTTGGTAAAGTCTCGCTTTTAAATTGGAGAGCTGGCTTTTTTGAAGCGCGTCATTCTTTTTAAGTAGCGCCTCCTCGTCGTAATGGGTCATTTTGTCGAGGGCATCAAAAAGTTGTACCACTTTTAAGTCCCCAGAAGCGGCATCGGTTTTCATAAACAGCTTAAAATGACGCTTTTCGGAGCGTTCTAACGACTGAATTAGCTGAAATAAGGTATCGGTACTCCTGTTGGGCATGGTAATTGAATATCTATTAAGTATTTGATTATCAAGTACTTAATATCTTTTTGTGCTTCTTATACAGTGTAAAATAAGCCCAATTTTGCACTTTTGGCGCATCTAAGTAGTGGTAAATTCGGAAAAGACTTTTCATGGCTGAACAAGTATACATATTTGATACCACCCTTAGAGACGGGGAACAAGTGCCTGGATGCAAGCTAAATACCAAAGAAAAAGTGGGTTTAGCACTCAAATTGGAAGCCCTTGGCGTAGATATTATTGAAGCTGGATTTCCTATTTCTAGCCCCGGCGATTTTGAGTCGGTTTCTGAAATTGCTAAGCTGGTAAAAAATGCAACCGTTTGTGGTTTAACCCGTGCGGTTCAAAAAGATATTGAAGTGGCAGGCGAAGCATTAAAGCATGCCAAGCGTTCTCGTATTCATACCGGTATTGGTACTTCTGATTTTCATATCAAAGCCAAATTTAATGCCACCCGCGAAGAAATTATTGCAAGAGCTACGCAGGCGGTTAAATGGGCGCGCAATTTTACAGACGATGTAGAATTTTTTGCAGAAGATGCAGGTCGTACCGAAAACGAATATTTAGCTCGCGTGGTGGAGGCGGTTATTGCAGCAGGTGCAACAGTTGTAAATATTCCGGATACAACAGGTTATTGCTTACCACATCAGTATGGCGAAAAAATGGCTTTTTTAAGAAACAATGTTTCAAATATTGACAAAGCGGTATTGTCTTGTCATTGTCATAACGATTTAGGATTAGCAACGGCTAACTCTATTGCAGGTGTTATTGGTGGTGCTAGACAAATCGAGTGTACCATCAACGGACTTGGTGAACGTGCTGGTAACACTGCACTTGAAGAGGTTGTGATGATTTTAAAACAGCATGCTTCTTTAGGTTTTTATACAAATGTAAATGCGACCATGCTCAATCCAATAAGTCGTGAAGTATCTGATATTATGCGCATGGCGGTACAACCCAATAAAGCCATTGTGGGTGCCAATGCATTTTCACATTCGTCAGGCATTCACCAAGATGGATTTTTAAAAAGCGCCGAAACCTATGAAATTATTAATCCCGAAGCAGTAGGTGCTGAAGGAAGTAAAATTGTACTTACAGCAAGAAGTGGAAGAAGTGCACTTGCATACCGCTTTCAAAAATTAGGATTTCAATTTGATAGAAACGATATCGATATTTTATATGCATCTTTTTTACAAGTAGCAGATACAAAAAAAGAAGTAATGGAAGAAGATTTACAAGCACTAGCACTTGCGCATGCTGCTGTAACTGTTCAATAATTTTGAAGAAAAGAAACGCGTTATGGGAAAAACATTATTTGAAAAAATTTGGGATACACATATTGTACAGGAAGTAACAGACGGTCCTTCGGTACTATATATCGACAAACATTTTATACATGAAGTAACCAGCCCGCAAGCTTTTAAAGGCATTGAGGATAGGGGTATTTCTATTTTTAGGCCATCTCAAATTGTGGCCACAGCAGATCATAATGTGCCTACACAAAATCAGCACTTGCCTATTACCGATGCCCTGTCTCGTTTTCAGGTTGATACTTTAATAGAAAATTGTAAAAAACATGGCATCGAACTATATGGACTAGGGCATGAGCATCAGGGTATTGTGCACGTGATTGGACCAGAGCTTGGCATTACCCAACCGGGTATGACCATTGTTTGTGGTGATAGTCATACTTCTACGCATGGTGCTTTTGGAACCATTGCATTTGGTATTGGTACTTCAGAAGTTGAAATGGTTTTTGCGTCTCAGTGTTTGTTGCAAACAAAGCCAAAATTAATGCGCATTAATATCGAAGGCACACTAGGTAAAGGTGTGGTTTCAAAAGATATTATCTTATACATTATTTCAAAAATTAGTGCAAGTGGTGCAACGGGTTATTTTGTAGAATATGCAGGATCAGCTATTCGTGCACTTTCTATGGAAGCGCGCATGACCATTTGTAATATGAGTATCGAAATGGGCGCAAGGGGTGGACTGATAGCGCCCGATCAAATTACATTTGATTACCTAAAGGGTAGAACCTTTGCACCTGCAGGCGCAGCATGGGATACAGCGCTTGCTTACTGGCAAACTTTATATTCTGATGCAGATGCTGCTTTTGATATGGAGCTTACCATTGATGCCGCGGCTATTGAGCCGATGATTACCTATGGTACCAATCCTGGACTGGGCATTGGCATCACAAAAAATGTTCCTACGGCTACTGATATGCAGGACGAAGGCGAACAAAAAAACTTAGAGAAAGCATTACAATATATGGGGCTTACCGCTGGTCAATCATTAATAGGTATGCCGGTGCAACATGTGTTTATTGGTAGTTGTACCAATTCAAGAATTGAAGATTTACGACTGGTTGCTTCACTTGTAAAAGGAAAAACCAAACATCCAAACGTGCAAGTAATGATTGTGCCAGGTTCACAAAAAGTGGCCAAGCAAGTGGTACAAGAAGGACTTGATATTATATTTAAAGAAGCAGGTTTTGAAATTAGACAAGCGGGCTGTAGTGCTTGTTTAGGCATGAACGAAGACAAAGTGCCTGCCGGCGAATATTGTGTAAGTACCAGCAATAGAAATTTTGAGGGCAGACAAGGTGCCGGCGCACGCACATTATTAGCAAGCCCATTAACTGCTGCGGCATCAGCGGTTACAGGCGTTATCACCGATGTAAGAACCCTACTTTAAAAGCAATTAACATGAACAAGATCAATATTATTCATAGCCGCTTTGTACCATTACAAGAAGAAAACGTAGACACGGATCAAATTATTCCTGCACGTTTTTTAAAGGCAACCACAAGAGATGGTTTTGGTAAAAATTTATTTAGAGATTGGCGTTATAACAATGACAATGAGTTGGAGCCAAAGCAAGATTTTATTTTAAACAATGCAAGCTATAATGGGCAAATTTTAGTGGCTGGAAAAAACTTTGGTTGTGGCTCATCACGTGAGCACGCAGCATGGGCAATCAAAGACTATGGATTTTTAGTAGTGGTGTCTAGTTTTTTTGCTGACATTTTTAAAAACAATGCACTCAATAATGGACTATTGCCTATAACGGTATCAGATACTTTTTTAGCATCCATTTTTGCTTTAGATAAAGAAGCTACTTTATCTGTTTGTTTAGAAAATCAAACCATTACTATTGATGCAACAGGTGCGGTTGAAACATTTGACATCAATGCCTATAAAAAAACATGTCTTTTAAACGGCTACGACGATATTGATTATTTACTCAGCAATAAAGCTGCTATAGAAAATTTTGAAAGAAACAGAGCGTAAGCTAATTAAACATTGAACATTGGTGCGTTATGAATAAAAAAATTGCCGTAATACCCGGAGATGGTATTGGACCAGAAGTAACTGCGCAAAGCATTAAAGTGCTAAATGCCATTGGTCAAAGATTTGGTCATGTATTTAGTTACGAATATGCTCTGATGGGTGCTGATGCGATTGATAAAACAGGAAGTCCATTGCCTGATGAAACAGTTGCCACTTGTTTAGCCGCAGACGCAGTGTTATTTGGCGCTATTGGTCATCCAAAATACGACAATGATCCTACTGCTAAAGTGCGACCTGAGCAAGGGCTTTTAAAGCTGCGTAAAGATTTACAGCTCTTTGCCAACATACGTCCTATTGATACGTATAAAGCACTTGGGCATATGTCACCCCTAAAAGCGAAGCAATTAGAAGGCATTGATTTTGTCATTTTTAGAGAGTTAACCGGTGGTATTTATTTTGGTAAAAAAGAGCTTGCTGCTGATGGACAATCTGCAAGTGATTTGTGTTCTTACTCGGTAGCTGAAATAGAAAGAATTGCACACCTCGCTTTCAAGTATGCGCAAAACAGACGAAAAAAATTAACCCTTGTAGATAAAGCCAATGTACTTGAAACATCTAGACTATGGCGAAAAGTAATTCAGGGCATGTGTGCATCTTACCCGGATGTTACCGTAGACTATATGTTTGTAGACAATGCTGCCATGCAAATTATTTTGTATCCTGCACAATTTGATGTGATTCTTACCGAAAATTTATTTGGTGATATTATTAGTGATGAAGCAAGTGTATTAAGTGGCTCATTGGGATTATTGCCTTCTGCATCTGTGGGTAATCAAGTTGCACTTTTTGAACCTATTCATGGTTCTTATCCGCAAGCGGCAGGAAAAGATATTGCCAACCCGCTGGGTTCAATTTTATCTGCTGCCATGTTACTAGATCATTTAAATATGCAGGAAGAAGCTGCCATTGTTAGAAAGGCCGTGGATTGGACACTTACCAATGGTTTTGTTTCAAAAGATATTGATCCAATCAATAATTACGCAACAACCGCCATTGGCGAAATCATCAGTGATTTTATTGAGAAAAAAAGAGACACCGAAAAAAATAGTAGTGGTGTAGAAAATAAAGCAACTATTATTTAATTCATTCATCAAGGTATTATTATGGCTTCTTATTATAACGAAAATACGGTCCTGTTTTTAAATGGTGAATTTGTAAAAGCGGTGGATGCAAAAATGGATTTGTATAGCCAATCACTTCATTATGGCTATTCTGTTTTTGAAGGTATACGTTCATATAAAACAGATGATGGTGCTACAAAAATATTTAAGGCCACCGAACATTTTGACCGGTTTAAAATTTCGGCCGAGGCCATTAACCTACCGTATACCTATAACACCCAAAGTTTAATTGAGAGCACGTATCAACTACTTGCATTAAATAATTTAGGTGATGCATATATCCGTCCTGTGGTGTATGCGCCGGCGAACATGTCATTTACTCAAAACACAGAATCTTTTGTATTTATTCAGGCCTGGGAAATGGGTCCTTTTTTAGGCGATAAAAGAATTCGTGTGATGACTTCTTCATTTCAACGCCCTAATCCAAAAGGATTTAAGATACATGCAAAAGCTGCAGGCCATTATGTAAACTCCATTATGGCAAGTCAGGAAGCTAAAGCGGCAGGATATGATGAAGCTTTATTACTGGACATGCACGATCATGTAGCAGAAGCGCCAGGTGCCAATGTGTTTTTTGAAAAAGATGGCACGCTATACACGCCAAGCTTAGGGAATATTTTACCAGGAATTACACGCGCAACAGTTATTGAACTATGCGCTTTACATGGTATCCCAGTAGTAGAAACTAGTTTTGGTATTGATGCTATCAAAGGTGCCGATGCTGCATTTTTTTGTGGAACAGCAGCAGAAGTGATTGGCCTGGAATCGATAGATGATGTGCCATTTATAAAAAACTGGGACGACACTGCAAGTAAAAAAATTCAATCAGCGTATCAAAAATTAGTACGAACAAATTCATAATAATGGGAAACGAATTAAATAAGTATAGTAAAGTACTCACTCAAGATGTTACACAGCCAGCTGCACAGGCTATGTATTACGGCATTGGTTTAACCGACCAAGATTTAGCCAAACCTCAAGTGGGTATTGTGAGCATGGGTTACGATGGTAACACTTGTAATATGCACTTAAATGATTTAGCGGCTGTGGTAAAAAAAGGTGTGTGGGATGCAAATTTAGTAGGCCTCATTTTTAATACCATTGGTGTAAGTGATGGCATGAGTAATGGAACGCCTGGTATGCGTTATTCATTAGTGAGTAGAGATATTATTGCAGATTCGATAGAAGCGGTTTGCGGCGCACAATATTATGATGGTGTGATTGCTATTCCGGGTTGTGATAAAAATATGCCAGGAAGTATTATGGCAATGGGTAGATTAAATAGACCTGCTATTATGGTATACGGTGGAACCATTGCGCCAGGACATTACAAAGGACAAGATTTAAATATTGTATCTGCATTTGAAGCGCTTGGTCAAAAATTAGCAGGCGAATTAGAGGAAGCAGATTTTAAAGGAATTATTCAGCACGCATGTCCGGGTGCTGGCGCTTGTGGCGGCATGTATACCGCTAATACCATGGCTTCTGCTATTGAAGCGCTTGGTATGAGCCTTCCATATTCGTCATCAAATCCAGCCCTCAGCGATGAAAAAAAGCAGGAATGTGTAGATGCCGGAAAAGCGATTTATCACTTGCTAGAAAAAGATATTAAGCCTTCAGATATTATGACGCGTAAAGCATTTGAAAATGCAATTACGATTATCATGGTTTTGGGTGGAAGTACCAATGCTGTCTTACATATTATTGCGATGGCAAAAAGTGTGGGTGTTGTAATTACGCAAGAAGATTTTCAGGCTATTAGTGATAGGGTACCAGTACTTGCAGATTTTAAACCTAGCGGTAAATATTTGATGCAAGATTTGCACCAGTATGGTGGTGTGCCAGCTGTAATGAAATATTTATTACAGCAAGGCATGCTTCATGGCGATTGTCTAACAGTAACCGGAAAAACAATTGCAGAAAATTTAGCTGCTGTTCCAGATTTAGATTTTGATCAACAAAAAATAATTAAGCCTTTATCGCATCCCATTAAAGCAACGGGACATTTGCAAATATTGTTTGGCAATTTAGCTACAGGCGGTTCTGTTGCAAAAATTAGTGGTAAAGAAGGCGAACTCTTTGAAGGTCCAGCACGTGTGTTTGATGGTGAGCAGGAATTAATTGCTGGTATTCATTCGGGCCGTATTCAAGCGGGTGATGTTGTTGTGATTAGACAAGTAGGTCCAAAAGGTGCGCCAGGTATGCCTGAAATGCTAAAACCTACATCTGCCATTATTGGTGCGGGACTTGGAAAATCGGTGGCACTTATTACCGACGGAAGATTTAGTGGTGGCACACATGGCTTTGTGGTAGGACATATTACACCAGAAGCTTTTGTGGGTGGTTTAATTGGTCTTGTAGAAGACAATGATATCATCGAATTAAATATTGCCACAAAAAAAATGACATTAAAAGTAGACGATGCTACCATTGCTGCGCGCCGCGCAAAATGGGTAGCACCAAAACCAAATGCAACAAAAGGGGTCTTATTTAAATACGCACAGAGCGTAAAAGACGCTTCAGAAGGTTGTGTAACAGATGAACTTTAAATACTAAAACGATGCAAGCAGAATTAAAAAATCTATCAAGTGCCACACCCGAGCAACCCATTGAAATTTCAGGTTCGCAGGCTGTGTTAGAAGCATTTATTGCAGAAGGGGTAGATACTATTTTTGGTTATCCGGGTGGTGCAATTATGCCCATTTATGATGCCTTATACGACTACCATGATAAGCTTAAGCATATTTTAGTTCGTCACGAACAGGGTGGTATTCATGCTGGTCAGGGCTATGCTAGAAGTAGTGGAAGAACGGGTGTGGTATTTGCTACATCGGGCCCAGGAGCAACAAATTTAGTAACGGGTTTAGCAGATGCACAAATTGATAGTACGCCACTTGTTTGTATTACGGGTCAAGTGTTTGCGCACTTATTAGGTACCGATGCATTTCAAGAAACAGATATCATCAATATCACAACCCCAGTTACCAAATGGAATTATCAAGTTACGGATGCCAACGAAATTCCACAGGTATTGGCTAAAGCCTTTTTTATTGCTAGCACCGGAAGACCTGGTCCTGTATTAATTGATATTGCTAAAAATGCGCAGCTTCAAAAGTTTAATTATACAGGCTATAAAAAATGTGATCATATTCGTAGTTATAGACCAAAGCCCATTATTCGAAAGTCTTATATCGAACAGGCGGCGGCACTTATCAATGAAGCTAAAAAACCATTTGTAATTTTTGGTCAAGGGGTAATTTTAGGAAGGGCAGAAGCTGAGTTTAAAGCATTTATTGAAAAGGCTGGACTACCTGCTGCATGGACCATTTTAGGTTTAAGTGCGCTACCAACCGATCATCCACAAAATGTGGGAATGCTTGGTATGCATGGTAATTATGGCCCCAATGTATTAACCAATGACTGTGATGTTTTAATCGCAGTTGGTATGCGATTTGATGATCGTGTAACGGGTAGATTGGATAAATATGCCAAGCAAGCTAAACTCATTCACTTAGATATTGATCCTGCCGAAATTGACAAGAATGTAAAATCTACGGTGCCTGTTTGGGGAGATTGTAAAGAAACACTCCCTATGTTAACAGCCCTTGTTGATGAAAAAAAGCACACCGAATGGTTGAATACTTTTCATACTTATACAAAACAAGAGCAAGAGATTGTTATTGATAAAGAATTACATCCGGCTAGTGGTGAAATCACGATGGGTGAAGTAGTAGAAGCATTAAATGAATTGACTGGTGGTAATGCCATCATTGTAACCGATGTTGGACAACATCAAATGGTTGCATGTAGGTACGCAAAATTTAATGAATCAAAAAGTAATATTACTTCTGGCGGCCTAGGTACTATGGGCTTTGCATTACCTGCGGCTATTGGTGCCAAATTTGGTGCGCCACACCGAGAAGTAGTGGCTATTATTGGAGATGGTGGTTTTCAAATGACACTCCAAGAACTAGGCACTATCATGCAAGCAGAGGTATCTGTTAAAATGCTCATTTTAAATAACCGTTTTTTAGGCATGGTACGTCAGTGGCAGCAACTCTTCCATGACAAAAGATATTCGTTTGTCGATATTCAAAGTCCGGACTATGTGCAACTTGTAAAAGCATATGGTATAGAAGGTAATAGTATCGATGACAGAAAAAATTTAAAAGAAGCACTTCAAAAAATGTTGGATTCTAAAGACTCCTATTTATTAGAAGTGATGGTTGGTAAAGAAGACAATGTATTTCCAATGGTACCTCAGGGATGTAGCGTATCTGAAATCAGATTAAAATAAAAAATTATGAAACAGGAATATACCATCACCGTTTATACAGAAAACCAAGTGGGTTTGTTAAACAGAATTGCTATTATTTTTTCACGTCGAAAAATTAATATCGAAAGTTTAAATGTTTCTCCTTCCGAAGCCGAAGGTATTCACCGTTTTACGATTGTAATTAGTGAATTTGAAGAAGTAGTGCGCAAACTATGTAGACAAATTGAACGCCAGGTGGAAGTACTTAAAGCATACTTTAATACCGGTGACGAAATTGTTTGGCAGGAACTAGCACTGTATAAAGTACCTACCGACGAAGTAGCCGAAAAATTACAAGTGGAAAGACTACTCCGTGAGTTTGGTGCACGCGCCGTAGTAATTCGCAAAGACTATACCATTTTTGAAACCACGGGTCACCGCGAGGAAACGGATAAATTATTAGCGGTATTGGCTCCTTATGGTCTTATTGAATTTGTGCGCAGCGCTAGGGTAGCAATTATTAAAGCAAGCAATGGTTTCCACGAAAAATTAAAAGAATTTGAAGCAGTTGAACCTGCATCTGAACTTATAGAAAACGAATTTTTAAACAAGCAAGCCGAGGTATTCTCGATGTAAATTTTTAATTAATAAAAATCAAAAAAATGGCAAAATTAAATTTTGGAGGTGTCGAAGAAAACGTTGTAACACGTGAAGAGTTCCCGTTAGCGAAAGCGCAGGAAGTTTTAAAGGATGAAGTAGTAGCTGTAATTGGCTATGGCGTTCAAGGTCCTGGACAAGCACTCAATCAAAAAGAAAATGGCGTTAACGTTATTGTTGGTCAACGTAAAAATTCAAAGAGTTGGGATAAGGCAGTGAGCGATGGATTTGTTCCTGGTCAAACATTATTTGAAATCGAAGAAGCATTAGAGCGTGGAACAATTATATGTTATTTATTAAGCGACGCTGCACAAATTGCAATGTGGCCAACCGTAAAAAAACATTTAACACCAGGTAAAGCACTTTATTTTTCTCATGGCTTTGGTATAACCTATAAAGAGCAAACTGGTATTGTACCTCCAGCAGATGTAGACGTATTTTTAGTTGCACCAAAAGGTTCTGGTACTTCACTTCGTCGTATGTTTTTACAAGGGCGTGGATTGAATTCTAGTTATGCAATTTTTCAAGATGCAACTGGTAAAGCATTTGATCGTGTGGTAGCACTTGGTATTGCTATTGGTAGTGGTTATTTATTTGAAACGGATTTCAAAAAAGAAGTGTATTCAGATTTAACTGGTGAGCGTGGAACTTTAATGGGTGCTATCCAAGGTATTTTTGCTGCACAATACGAAGTTTTACGTAGTAAAGGTCATACGCCTTCAGAAGCGTTTAACGAAACAGTAGAGGAATTAACCCAGTCATTGATGCCGCTTGTGGCTGAAAATGGTATGGATTGGATGTACGCAAACTGCTCTACCACAGCACAACGCGGTGCGCTAGACTGGTGGAAAAAATTTAGAGATGCAACGAAACCAGTTTTTACCGAACTTTACGAAAGCGTAGCCGCTGGTAAAGAGGCAGCTAAGTCTATTGATAGTAACAGTAAGCCTGATTACCGTGAAAAATTAGAAATAGAATTAGCTGAGCTTAGAGATAGCGAGTTATGGCAAGCTGGTAAAACTGTAAGAAGTTTGAGACCAGAAAACCAAAAATAATTAGCGCTTAACAATGCAGGATATAAATTTTTCTCAATTAGATTTTTCTGGTGCCTATGCGCGCTTAAAAGATGTGGTAAAAAAAACGCCACTTACCTACAATCATAATTTGTCTCGCAAATATGGTTGTGAAGTGTATCTAAAAAGAGAAGATTTACAATTAGTACGCTCTTATAAACTAAGAGGCGCATATAATATGATGAGTTTATTGCCGGCCAACCAACTTGCAAAAGGGGTTGTTTGCGCAAGTGCTGGAAACCACGCCCAAGGATTTGCTTATAGTTGTAAAAAGCTAAATGTAAAGGGCGTGGTTTTTATGCCCATCATTACACCCAATCAAAAAGTGAGTCAAACAAAAATGTTTGGCGAAGGGTTTGTAGAAGTGCAGTTAATTGGAGATACATTTGATGATTGTGCAGTGGCTGCAAAAAAATACACCGAAGAACATGGGTTAACGTTTATTCCTCCTTTTGATGATATCCGAATTATTGAAGGTCAGTCTACAGTTGGTATAGAAATTTTAGAAGAGCAACAAAATATCGATTACATATTTTTACCTGTTGGCGGTGGAGGATTGAGTGCAGGTGTTGGTGCATATTTTAAAACACATGCGCCCGCTACAAAAATAATTGGACTTGAGCCAGAAGGAGCTCCTTCCATGCTTACGGCCATCAAAGCAGGTATGCCAGTAAAACTAGATCAAATAGACAGTTTTGTGGATGGTGCTGCGGTAAAGCGAGTAGGGGATGTAACTTTTGCAATTTGTAAGCAGGTACTAGATGAAATGCACCTTGTTCCGGAAGGAAAAATTTGTTCTACTATTTTAAAGTTATACAACGAAGAAGCTATTGTTGTAGAACCTGCAGGGGCATTATCTGTTGCAGCATTAGACGATTATGCCAATCAAATTAAAGGCAAAAAAATTGTGTGTGTGGTGAGTGGAAGTAATAACGATATTGGCAGAATGCAAGAAATAAGAGAACGTTCTTTGCAATATGAAGGACTCAAACATTATTTTTTAATTCGCTTTGCACAAAGGCCAGGCGCTTTAAAAGAATTTGTGAATCAGGTGCTTGGTCCCACAGACGATATTACACGTTTTGAGTACATGCAAAAAAATAACAAGGATACCGCACCTGCTCTTGTAGTTATTGAATTGCAATCTGCAGAAAACTACAAAGCGTTAGTTAGTAAAATGAAGCAGTATAGTATTAACTATACAGAGCTCAATAAAAATGACAACGTATTCGGTTATTTGATTTAAATATTTTTGTATCTTTATTACTCAATGCAACTAAAGCAATTACATATTAACCCTACTACTTTCACAACAGCTTTGTCTATTGTGTCTGTAATTGCTATTATTATTACAACTACGATTACCCTGTAAGGGGTAAAATTTGCTATATAAAATCTTGGGCTTTTGCTGCTGTTTTAACTAAAAGCAGTTTGTTATTTTCATTTTCATAATACATATATATGCAAGTTTTAAAATTTGGTGGTAGTTCGGTAGCAGATGTTGCTGCAATAGAGTTGGTGGTTTCAATTGTTGAGCAGAAATTAAAGACCGACAGGTTGGTGGTTGTTATTTCTGCAATGGCAGGTGTCACAGATTCGTTACTAGACATTGGAGCAAAAGCCGCAACGCACAATGAATCCTACAAAACTTTATTAAAAGAATTAGAGAGCTATCATTTGGATACGGCACGTAAGTTGCTGCCTATTCATGAGCAAAGTGCAACACTGAGTATCGTAAAGCAAAAATTTAATGAGTTGGAAGCATTATTAGACGGTGTTTACCTGCTCAATGAAATATCTACAAGAACGCAGGATACACTGGTTAGTTATGGTGAAGTATTGTCTTCACTTTTGGTGGCTGCTAAATTTTCTTTTTTACCTATTGCGTCTAAGCTATTAGATCCCAAACAAATTATTGTTACCAACTCTAATTTTTCAAATGCTGCGGTAAACTTTGCAAGCACTTATCAGCGTTGCAGCGCTGCAGTATCGGATACAAGTACAAAATTATTTATTGTTCCAGGATTTATTGCCGCCAACGAACTTGGTCAAACAACGACGCTTGGTAGAGGTGGCTCTGATTATACGGCTGCCCTTTTTTCAGCGGCTGTTAAAGCATCTGCATTAGAAATTTGGACAGACGTTTCTGGCATGATGACTGCTGATCCACGCATCGTTAGCCATGCAAAACCCATTGAACATATATCGTATCAAGAAGCCATGGAGCTTTCTCATTTTGGTGCAAAAATTATTTATCCGCCAACTATATTACCGGTTATGCAAGCAGGTATTCCGGTACGAATCAAAAATACATTTGAGCAAACAGCTGTGGGCACTTTAATTGAAAATGTATCGGCCCCTTCTTCAGATTTTATACGTGGCATTTCTAGCATTAATAGTATTGCCTTATTAAGTTTAGAAGGCAATGGGATGGTAGGTATTCCGGGTTTTTCAAAGCGTTTATTTGAAACACTTGCAACGGCTCAAATTAATGTGATATTAATAACGCAAAGTTCATCAGAACATTCTATTTGTGTAGGCGTAAAGCAGTCAGATGCGGCAGTGGCAAAATCACTTATCGATGCTACGTTTGCTACCGAAATATCAAATGGTTATTTAGATCCGCTGGCTGTAGAAACTGGATTATCGGTGGTAGCGGTAGTGGGTGAAAATATGAAAAGCCATCCTGGCGTTAGCGGTAAAATGTTTGGCACACTTGGTAGAAACGGCATTAACGTGCGCGCTATAGCACAGGGCTCTTCTGAAAAAAATATTACGGCTGTTTTAAGTGAACGCGATGTAAAAAAAGCAGTTAACGTATTACACGAAACATTTTTTGAAACAACGTACAAACAACTCAACGTTTTTATAGCAGGTGTTGGTAATGTGGGGGGTAAATTGGTTGCTCAAATAGCACAGCAGTTTAATTACTTACAAGAAAATTTAAGATTACAAATTCATATAGTAGGGCTAGCCAATAGTAAACAGTTTTTAATTCAAGAAGAAGGCATTGATCTAACCAATTGGAAAAAAAGCTTGGCAGATGCACCCCTACAAGGATTAGATGCGTATGTACAAGCGATACGTGACAAAAACTTACGCAATAGTGTTTTTGTTGACGTAACCGCAAACAAAGAAGTTGCAATGGTTTATGCTAGTTTACTTGAAAAAAGTATTGCTGTTGTTGCCTGCAATAAAATAGCCTGTTCTTCAGATTATGCAAGCTACGTACAGCTTAAAAGTTTAGCCCGGTTGTACAATACTTCTTTTTTGTTTGAAACCAATGTGGGTGCAGGTTTACCAGTGATCGGTACCCTCAATGATTTATTACGCAGTGGTGACCAAATAACTAAAATTGAAGCGGTATTATCAGGCACGTTAAATTTTGTATTTAATAATTATGACGGCACAAAACCTTTTGCTGATGTGGTAAGACAAG
>JAGWVE010000081.1 GCA_018971025.1 Bacteroidota bacterium
AAGTGATACGCAAATGAAGCCCCTTTAGAATTTTGCGGGAACAGTCCGTTTTTTACAAGCCCATTTCTAAAAAAGCTATTACCTGTAATTTGTAGACCAGTAAAAATATCAACCCGATTAAACACCCAACTGCCCTGCATAAAAGCTTGGGTTTGTGACAACAATACTTGATAGTTGTAACCAAAATTTCCATTTTGCTGAATAATTTGATTGGGATTTTCTACATCATATTGGTTTACATCCGTTCTGATTTGCAGGGCGTCTTCTGCAAACTGATTGAGGTTTACATAATAATTGGCGCCTAATAAATCTTGTACTTTTTTATAAAAATGATGTTGCTCTAGTTGTGCATTGATGCCAGACGTAAAAAGCCCTGCAGTTCCCATGGGAGATTGGTATACAAGTGAAGCAGCCATGGTTTTTTGATTGTCTATTCTGTTTTCCAAAATAACGGCAGCTCTTTTTTGAAGTATTACATTTGGTGTACCCGTTATCATTACAGGATCTATGCTAGATGCATTAAGCGTGTAAAGGCCCGTCCAGTCTAGCTGTCCTTTGTTTGGGTTTTGCAAAAGCTCCGCGTTTATAAGTGCATGCAGTGCCGAATCTTTGAAATAACTAGGTAGGTATTTATAATAATCGGCGCGTGGATCGGCAGCGCTATTCCAATCCAGTGCGGTGGTGCTTTTAGTGCCTACCGTTAAACCAATCGCCATATTTATTTTTTGCGATGCAGGTAAGGAAAGCGCCGTAGAAAAAATGATCGTTGGCAAGTGTGTAGTGGTTTTTACAGCGTTTCTTTTAATACCGTTTTGCATGCCCCAGTTAGGATTGTAATAGGCGCCAAAATATTGTAACGATTCTTGAAGTACAGGTGCCTGCCTATCTGCGGCAATGGGTGCACCAAGTAAAGACACTGAAAAAACGGCGCGCTCATTTATTTTTTTATCGACACTAAGCATATATCCATAGCCAGCATATCCACATCCACTATAATAGCCTTCAGTTGCTAAGCGTGCGTTGAAATGTGCCGCAAAAGCCCAGCCATTTGTAAGCGCACCACTTGCTAATTGAATACTATACTTATGTGAAAAAGCCCTATTTGAAAAACTAACCGAGAGTTTGCTTTGCTTTTGCATCACAAGTGCGCGAATGTCTGCACCAGTAGTGTTACCAAGGTTTCCAAAAGAAAGCTCATTGCCTGCAACGCCATCCATGATCACTGTTTTGCGCATCATTTGTTGAAGACCTGAATACACTGCATAATACGAATCTCCCGTTACCAAATTTTTGATGGATAATCCATTGATGAGCGTTTGCGAAAAGCGGGCATCAAGCCCTTTAACCATAAAGCCTGCAGCGCCAAATCCAAAACTAGCCGTATTGTAAAAAGGGTCTTTGTTGGACTGTAATGCAGATGCTATAAAAGAATGATCGGAATCCTGTTTGGCATCGGAATCCAATACGACGATAGGTATTTCGTCAGGCTCCGTTACCACTACTTTTTGTGCAAGTGCATTGGGTTGACTTTTTTGTTTGCTGCGTTTTTGCGCATGTAAAAACTGCAGCATTAAAAAACAAATCAAACATAAATAAATAGCGCGCATAACATAGATTTCCTACACAATCTAATACAGTTCAAATAGCAAAATGAGGGTTCAAAAACATTGGCGTGAAATACCAGTTTAAATAATTGTAATTAGCGAATAAAAGAAATGCGCAACATGAAAAATCTATATCAGCTACTTATTAGCATGGCCCTTTTTATAACACTCATTGTAGGTTGTAAGGCCACCATTAAACAAGAAATGATTGCGGTTAAACCTATGCCACAAAGGTATCATAGCTGTATTGCAGCTTTTTATAATTTTGAAAATTTTTACGATACCATTAATAATACAACAGTCGATGATGAAGAATTTTTACCAACCGGAGCTAAACATTATACCAGTAATATCTACCATAAAAAAGTAAGCAACCTTGCTACGGTTGTAGAAAAAATTGGAATCGAATTTAACAACGATGGTCCTGCTATTTTAGGTGCTGTAGAAATCGAAAACGATACCGTACTTCATGATTTAATTACCCATCCGCTATTAAAAAATAGACACTATTTATTTGTGCACGAAAACTCAAAAGACAAAAGAGGCATTGATGTTGCCTTACTCTATCAGCCCACATACTTTACGCCTTTATCCCATGAAAGTTTGCAAGTTGTATTGCCAGCCAAAAGCAAAGAATCGGTTTTTACACGTGACATATTGTATGTAAAGGGAGTTTTGCTCAAAGATACCGTGCATATATACGTAAATCATTGGCCCAGCCGCAGAGGGGGGCAAAAAAGAAGTATCGAAGCCCGGGCCAAAGCAGCCAGGGTATGCAGGGCGCATATCAATTCCGTTTTGGCAGGGTCGCCAGTTGCAAAAATTGTAGTGATGGGCGATTTAAACGATAACCCCTCCGATTACAGCGTATCCCATGCGCTGCAATCTAGCGGTGCCCTTAAAGTGATTAAAAAGTCGGATTTATACAATCCATGGGTTGAAGTGCTCGCCAAAGGCAACGGAACCCTTGCCAATAGAGACGCCTGGGGAATTTTTGATCAAATATTATTGTCCCAAAACTGGCTGCCGCCACGCCAGCAGGGGCGTCTGTTTTTAGGCAGCCCGCATATATTTAAGGCCTTTTTTATGATTGAACACCAGGGCCGATTTAAGGGCTATCCCCTTCGAACCTGGGATGGGAACCAGTTTAGGGATGGATTTAGCGATCATTTCCCAACTTTTCTGGTTTTACTAGAAAAAATAGAGTAAAAAATGCAGTAAAACCGCTGCTTTTACGTACTTTTGCAACCCCAAATCTGTATTTGGCAGATTCTCCATTTCGGTGGAGTCCACTGGGTAAACCCAATTTTAAACCTAAAAATTCAAGTAATGAGTAATTACGAATTAATGGTGATTTTCACTCCGGTTCTTTCTGAAGAGGATTTTAAAGCTTCTCAGAAAAAATACCAAGATATGATTGCTAGCTTCGGTGGAGCTACTGTGCATTCTAATCCTTGGGGTCTTAAATCACTGGCCTACCCTATTCAAAAAAAGACAACTGGTATTTACTGGGTGTTAGAATACAGCGGCCCAACTGATCTTAACGAAAAACTTAAGATTCAAATTTTACGTGACGAGCAAATTATGCGTCACATGATTACGAAACTCGACAAATACGCCGTTGAGTATAACCACGTAAAAAGAAATGGCGGATTTGCGGTAAAACAAAAAATGGAGGCTTAATCACATGGCAAAGAATGAGATAAAATACCTGACCGCAATTAAGCAGGAGAAACCAAAGAAAAAGTTTTGTCGTTTTAAGAAATACGGCATCAAATACGTAGACTACAAGGATGTTGAGTTCCTTAAAAAATTCATCAACGAACAAGGTAAATTATTACCTCGTCGTTTGAGCGGTAACTCACTAAAGTATCAACGTAAAGTACAGGACGCAGTTAAAAAGGCACGTCAAATGTCTTTATTACCTTTCGTTACTGACTTATTAAAGTAATACCCTAATTAGTAACCTTCCCTAATCTCACATCGGGTGAGAGACAGCAGTAGCTGGGCTCTTGGGAACTAAAACAAAAACAACATGCAAGTAATTTTAATTCAAGACGTAGACAACTTAGGTGGCAAGAGTGAATTAGTAACTGTAAAAAACGGTTATGCACGTAACTTTTTAATCCCACAAAAGTTTGCTGTTGAAGCAAGCCCTTCTAACCTTAAGCAACTTGACGAACAGTTAAAAGTTAAGGCTAAAAAAGAAGCGGTAATGTTAGCTGAAATCAATAAAGTAATCGATGTACTAAAATCTAGCCCAGTTAAATTAACGGCTAAAACAGGTACAAGCGGTAAAATATTTGGTGCAGTAACTTCTTTACAAATCGCACGCGCTATCCGTGACCAGAAAGGTTACGAAATTGATCGTAAGCGTATCACTATTGTAGAAGAAGTGAAAGAATTAGGTGCTTATAAGGCTTCTATCGACTTTGGTAACGGTAATGTTACTGAAATTGATTTTGAAGTAGTAGGCGAATAATCTACAGATAATCAACCTTTTATACAAAAAACCTGGCTTTGGCCGGGTTTTTTTATGCCCTTTAGGGTAAAAAAAGGATAAAAAAAAATTGGTTTCCCACAAATTACATACCTTCGAAATGTCCAATGACAGTTCTTCCATTTCTCAGAACGTTTTTTTTCGTAAATGTTTCAGGTTTTGGCTACAGTATTATCATTGGTTTTTGATCACTTAATTTTTTTAAAGAACATGAACATTTACGTTGGAAATCTAAACTGGAATATGTCCAGTGAAGACCTGCAAAACTTGTTTACTCCATTTGGTGAAGTAACAAGTGCAAAGATCGTTACAGACAAATTTAACAATGACCGTAGCAAAGGCTTTGGTTTCGTTGAAATGGCAGATGATGAAGCGGCTCGTGCTGCAATCAGCCAGTTACACGACACTGAAGTTATGGAGCGCAAGATTGTTGTTAATGAATCAACTCCACGTCCAGAAGGCGAAAGAGGCGGCTTCAAAAAGAAGAGCTTCGGCGGCGGCGGTAGCCGTGGTGGATACGGTGGTGGTGGAAATCGCGGCGGAAGCGGCGGTGGATACAACCGTGACCGTGGAAACGGCGGTGGAGGCGGAGGATTTAACAGATATTAATATCTACTAAATTTCTAAGCTTACATAAAAAAAGTCCTGCAATTTATTGCGGGACTTTTTTTTATGCCTATACCTCAAGTAGCAAACTGTATGAACATGTTAGTAAGTATACATTGGTGTGGTGTTATATATAATAACATGTAGATGTTGAGTAGCCCTGGACATGAAATTGACTGAAGGGAAAAGTAAATAATCTGTCAATTGAAAGATCCCTAAAACAAAAAAGCCTCGTGATATCGATTAAGATATACGAGGCTTTTTAATAAATATGGCAACTACCTACTCTCCCAGCAAAATGCAAGTACCATCGGCCATGGGGGACTTAACTTCTCTGTTCGGAATGGGAAGAGGTGAACACCCCCGGCAAAATCACCATAAGAAGGTAATTTTATCGGTGTCTAAATGAATAGACTGATAAAACAATAATTTACATATTGGAAAGGAAAAATAATAACAAGAAAAAAAATAAAGCTTACGGGCAATTAGTACTACTTGGCTTTGCTATTACTAGCTTTACACCTATAGCCTATCAACGTCGTAGTCTTCGACGACCCTTAAAAGTAAACTCATCTTGTGGAAGGTTTCACGCTTAGATGCTTTCAGCGTTTATCCTTGCCGTACATAGCTACTCTGCATTACACCTGGCGGCATAACAGATACACCAGCGGTACGTACAACCCGGTCCTCTCGTACTAAGGTCATGTCCACTCAATTTACTAGCGCCCACCACAGATAGGGACCGAACTGTCTTGCGACGTTCTGAACCCAGTTCACGTGCCACTTTAATCGG
>JAGWVE010000082.1 GCA_018971025.1 Bacteroidota bacterium
TATTTTTAGTATATTTCTAAATTAAAGCTAATTTATTAAACTATTTCTATACTTTATGATAATTGATTAAATTATTTGTAACTAATAGGTGAAATGCTTTAATATTGTATGGTCAATGAGTGACAAACAGTTCTTATCTATTGTGGGGTGATGAAATTTTTGGCAAACATGCCCTCTTGTCTCGAGGGTGAGGATAACGGGATAAACGTAACATAGAGCCGCTTAGCAATAAGCGACCAGGGTCGACCACTGAACTTTGTGTTATAGCTAACTGCCTCCTGGAGGTTCGACCCCTCCCCCTACAGCCACTTAAAAAGCCGCTTCTACTTGGAGCGGCTTTTTTGTTTACAGAAGAATTAAAACTTCAAATTCTTAAAGGCCTGAAAATACAACCAATGCCCAAAGCTATTGGGATGGTTGATATTGTTACTTAATAAAGAAGGTTGATCTTTTCGGGCAAATACTTTTTCAAAAATATCATACACATTCACATATGCGCAGTTAGTTATTTCAGCCGCTTTTTTTGCCGCCTCTGTATATAAATTCATGGAGTGGCTAGCGTAATGCCAGTTTTCGTTGGGTCTAAAACAAGAATAAATAATTACTTCTGCATTTTTTTGCACCCTTGTCATTTGCACAAGCTTAACCAGGTTGTTCTGATACTCGGAAGGTGACATGCCACCAACATTGGCTTCATTCATGCCCCAACCTAATATTACAAGGTCCGGATTTTTTTTGCCAATATATGCCTCCCAATATGCAATGGCTTCAAGTGTTGTATAGCCTGGCAATGATGCATCTTGAAGTTCAATGGTGGCATTTGGATACTGCGTTTGCAAATAACGCGCCCATCTATTTTGTAACCGATCATTGATATTTGAAAGATCTATGCCAGCTGTAATACTGTTGCCATACGATACGATGGAAACTTTTTCACCCCTTTCTAATTTGGCTTTAAACTTAGATAAAAAAACGGTTGAAGTTTTATCATCGTTTAAAATGTCACTTTTTTTAGAAACATAATCCACCCATACAAAAAATGGATTGTTGCTATAGTTGGGAAAGTTATTTTGGTTAAAATCCGTTTTTTCAAACAGTGGATGTTTTGCATAATCAGGAATACGCGAGCCAGCTGTTCTGGCAAGTGTACCTTTTTTATAATCGATGGTGTAATCTGTTCCTTCTGTATAAATAATGCTACCCGAATCGGTAGGCAAATACGTGCTTCGAACAATAACGGATCCTTTAACAATAGAAGTATATAAAAAATTACCAGGATTATTTGCAGCAAGTACAAAACTCTCCCCTTCTATTTTATTGAATTGCTTGGATGCAGTAGTCGTTGAAACCGTTTGGCAAGACCAAGCCAAGCACATCAAAAGCAGTAAATAAAATAAGTTGCTAAACTTAGAAGTGTGCATTCAAATCGGTTAATACACAAATCTACTTTTTTTTATATAAGTTTAATGATTTATATAAAATTTATTTAATTTTTTAGCCTCCTTATAAATTCCCTTTCTTTAATTCACTTACGGCAAAATCGGTAGCTCTTGCTGTAAGCGCCATATACGTTAATGAAGGGTTTTGACAAGCCGATGACGCCATACAAGAACCATCTGTAATGAACACATTTTTTGCATCGTGCATTTGGTTCCACTTATTAAGAACCGATGTTTTAGGATCCTTACCCATACGCGCCGTACCCATTTCATGAATACAAAACCCGGGTGCTGGCATACTATCGTAAGTAGAAACATTTTTTAACCCTGCTGCTTCTAACATTTCAGCTGCGCTGTTTTTCATATCCACGCGCATCTTCATTTCGTTTTCTTTAAACTCGCAATCAATATCAAGTAATGGTAAACCCCACTTGTCTTTTTTGGTTTTGCTTAAGGTTACTTTGTTTTCATAGTAAGGTAAATGCTCACCCCATGAGCCAATGCCCATGGACCAGTTACCTGCTTCTGTGATGGTTTCTTTAAATGACGCGCCAATACCTTCTCCTTGTTGTCTACCTCTACCTGCGCCACCTTGGTAACCAAAGCCACGTAAATATCCAGCAGAAGAACCGCCATCTAAATTTCTAAACCTTGGAATATAAATACCGTTTGGACGACGGCCATACGTATACTTATCTAAAAAACCTTCGTAGGTTCCAGAAGCACCCACGCCATAATGATGATCCATTAAATTATGTCCTACTTGCAAACTACTATTGCCAAAACCTTCTGGAAAAACTTCCGAAACAGAATTGAGTAAAATATGAGAAGTGCCCAAAGTAGATGCATTTAAGAAAACAATTTTTGCATAATACTCTTCCGTTAAATTGGTGTTGGAATCTAATATGCGCACGCCTTTTGCACGACCTGTTTCTTTATCATATAATATTTCGGTAGTGATAGCATCTGGACGTAATGTTAAATTACCCGTTGCAAAAGCAGCAGGAAGTGTTGCCGCATTGGAACTAAAATAACCGCCAAATGGACATCCCTGATGACACTTGTTTCTAAATTGACAAGGCCCACGGGTTCCAATTTTTGCAGTATGATTGGCAGAGCGTCCAATAATCATGGGACGGCCCATTTTTGTTTTTAACTCACTGGCAACAAGCTGTTCTACACAATTCATTTCCATCGCTGGCATAAACTCACCATCGGGTAACATCGAAAGACCATCTCTATTACCACTGATGCCGGCAAATTTTTCGACATAACTATACCATGGCGCTAAATCACTGTAACGAATAGGCCAATCTGTACCATGACCATCTTTTGCGTTGGCTTCAAAATCTAAATCACTCCAACGGTAACTCTGACGACCCCACATTAGTGATCGACCGCCAACATGATTACCTCTAATCCAATCAAATGGCTTCACCGCATTGTACGGATGATCATTATCGTTTACAAAAAACTTTTTTGAAACTTCGTCGTAAGCATAGCACTTACTTTGTATGGGAGAATTTTGTTTGTCTTCTAATGTCTTACCATTACGGTGTTCTAATTCCCACGGATTTTTTTCGGTACCCTCATAATCTTTGATGTGTTCTACATTGCGACCACGTTCTAATAAAATTGTTTTGAGTCCTTTTTCTGTTAACTCTTTTGCAGCCCATCCTCCAGAAATTCCAGAGCCTACTACAATTGCATCAAAAATGTTTTGCTTTGCCATTTTAAAAACGTGGTTTAGATGTTCTAATGATTGTAATTTATAATAATTTTTAGAGATATTGGCATTGACTTACTTTTGCACCCATGGGACAGAAAAAATTAATCCGGTTTGAAGCCATTAAAGGGTACGAAAACGTATTTGAATACCCCCTTAATGCCAAGGGCACTTGGAACGGCTTTTTTAAAAACGATAACCCCATCACACTTGAACTGGCTTGCGGTAAAGGAGAATACGCCGTAGGACTGGGTAAAATGCACCCTAACCGCAATTTTATAGGCATCGATATTAAGGGTAACCGTATTTGGAGAGGTGCCACAAATGCACTTGACCAGGGCCTCACAAACGTGGCTTTTATTAGGTCTTTGATTGATAAAGTCCCTGATTATTTTAACCCTTCCGAAATCGATGAAATCTGGATTACATTTCCGGATCCACAACTGCGTGGCTCTAAGGCTAAAAAGCGCCTCACGCACCCTAAATTTTTGCGATTATACCAGCAAATATTAAAACCTGGCGGAACCATCCATTTAAAAACCGATAGTCCAGATTTATACCAATTTACCAAGCTTGTTATCAACTTATTTGAACTTCCGTTGTTAGAGGATATGGACAATGTATACGCAGGCGCAAACATCAAACCTGAATTGCAGATAAAAACGCATTACGAGGGTTTAGATATTGCAGGAAGCAACCGTATTCATTATTTGTCTTTTACCATTAACAAAGAATTGCCGCTAGCATTAGATGCGCAATTAAAAAGTTTATTAAGTGAACAAGAACCTGATTAAAGACGTAGATTATTATACAGATGCTGCTGGTAATTTTGTATTTACAGAAGCCTATCACCTTGCAAAAGGATACTGCTGTGGTCATGGTTGTAGACACTGCCCCTATGCCTACGAAGCAGTACCAGAGCCACGAAAACAAATGTTATTGAACAAAGAAATTCATGAATACCGCGAGCCGCAATAAAAAACCACCAACACAGGATGCCATCAACAATTTAGATGCACCAAGTTTTTTTGAATTGGTGTATCAGGTGGTAAGGCTTATTCCAAAAGGTCGTGTAACAACTTACGGTGCTATTGCAGCATATTTAGGAAGCAAACAAAGTTCAAGAGCCGTTGGCTACGCACTTAATGGTGCGCATTTTATTAAGCCCAAAGTACCCGCACAAAGAGTGGTCAATAGAAATGGAATGTTAAGCGGAAAGGCGCATTTTGAAACGCCAACACGCATGCAAGAACTCCTTGAAAAAGAAGGCGTACAAGTAATAGATGAAACAGTCCAAAACTTTGCCAAACATTTTTGGGACCCCAATAAGGAACTTAGCTTATAAGCAAGCGCAGCAACACTTATACGTAATAAGGCGCAATAAACCAGTACACAATAGGCCCTGTAATAGCTACATAAAACCACAGTGGCCATGTAATTTTTGCAAGTTTTTTATGTGTTGCAAACTCGGCTGTTAATGCACGATACGCCGTAAATAAAATGAATGGTAAAATAACGGCAGCTAAAAATATATGCGTACTTAAAATCAGTAAATAAACCGTTCTAAAAGAGCCTACTGCTGCGCTTTCGGCTTCACTTAAAAGACCATCATGATCCGTGTCACCAAATTTAGCTTCTCCTGCTAATAAATGATGCGCGATATAAGACACTAAAAACAAAACTGACAACACAAGCGCCGCCATCATCATTTTTTTATGCAGTTGGTAGTTGCCATTTTTTACTGCTACCAGTGCAGCTACCAATAAAACGGCAATGATTGAGTTAATAACAGCATTGGCAAGTGCAAAAATATGCACGTCAAAACCTAAATCGATATCTAATTTAAATTTACTAAGCAGCACAACAACTGTAAAAACAACTACCGAAAAAATTCCGATAAGCCATTTTGCTAATTTGTCGTTTTTTGAAATAGATGCTTGTAACATAGTATTGTTTTTAAATAATAAAATTAACCATTTATTTTTCTGCGCTGACGCATGTACACCATAAAAAATAAAATCGCCGAAATAATAATCAACCAAAGCCATGCCAGGTCTAGTATTTGTCTAAATAAAGCACCTTTATTTTTAGGATCTTTTTCTAACATGAGTAAGCCAATATCTCTTGCAAGTTTGGCTACCGAATTTGAATCTAGTCCATTGTAATAACCACGCACATAACGGTCTTTGTCAAGTAATACAAACCTTGAGGTATGCACAAAGTCAGGACTGATAGGCTCTTCGCTGAATTTATCAACTTTTAATTCTTCAAATGCAAATTTGTAAATGCTGTCTTTGCTGCCCGTTAAAAACCACCAGTTATCA
>JAGWVE010000083.1 GCA_018971025.1 Bacteroidota bacterium
TCGAACTGATAGATACAAAATCAGAAAAAATAATAGACTCCGTGAGCATTGCAAAATCGTGGTACGGATTAAAATTTAGCACCAACGAAAAATATTTATACGCCAGCGCCGGACATGATAACCGTATTAATGTCTATCAAATTAATAATGGCAAACTACTATTATCAGACAGTTTGATCTTGGGTAAAAAATGGCCCGAAAAAATTGGACCTGCAGGTATAGAAATAAATGAAACAACGAGTGAATTATATTCCGTTACTAGAGAAGACAAACAGCTCTATATTTTTGATTTGAACACAAAACAAATAATTGGTAAATACGGTTTAGCAGCTGAAGCATTTACTTGTAAACTAAGCCCAAATAAAGCTACCCTCTTTATTAGTTGTTGGGGTGCCGATCAAGTTTTAGTATTTGATGTAAAAACAAAAACTTGGCAAACGCCCATCACCGTTGGCGATAACCCCAACGAAATGCTAATTACCAATACACATTTATTTGTGTGCAATGCCAACGATAACAGCGTTTCCATTATTGACATTGCAACAAAAAAAGTAGTAGAAATTTTAGATGCTGCATTATACCCTAATGCACCAAGTGGTTCTACCACCAATAGTTTAGCGATAGATAAAAAAAATAACAGATTGTTTATCGCCAACGCCGACAACAATTGCCTCGCTGTATTTGATATCTCAAAAATTGGCAATAGTAAATCAATTGGTTTTATCCCAACAGGATGGTACCCTACCAGTGTTCGTTTTTTAAACAACAAAATTTGGGTAGCCAATGGTAAAGGATTTACACCTAAAGCAAATCCATTTGGACCTTCGCCTATCAGAAAAAAAGGAGAAGTAATACATCACATGGGTATTACTAAAACGTCTAATAGTGAGCAGTACATTGGCTCTTTGTTTACAGGCACCATGAGTATTATTACAAATCCAACCATTAACGCCCTTGCCAACTACACAAAAACTGTCTATAAGAATACGCCATATACAGCAACTAAATTAACGCAGGCCGATAGCATAACAGCAGGCAATCCCATACCTAGTAAAGTTGGTCAAGCCTCGCCTATTAAACACGTGTTTTATATTATCAAAGAAAACCGCACCTACGATCAAGTGCTTGCAGATATGCCAGGGGGCAATGGCGATACTTCTCTTTTATTATTTGGAAAAAATATTACACCCAACCAACATGCTATCGCTAGTAATTTTGTTCTCCTCGATAATTTTTATGTAGACGCAGAAGTAAGTGCCGATGGTCATAACTGGAGCATGGGCGCCTATGCCACAGACTATCTCGAAAAAACTTGGCCATCTAGTTATTCGGGGCGCGGCGGTACGTATGGTGGCGAAGGTGAAAGAGAAATTGCCAACAACAAAAATGGTTTTATTTGGAACAACTGTTACCGTGCAGGTATCAGCTACCGTTCTTATGGCGAATTTGTTTCGGGTGGCAAGCCCTCTGTGCCAGTATTAAATGATCACTTCGCTAAAAGTTTTCCAGGTTACGATTTAAATATCCCAGACACACTCAGGTTTAAAAAATGGCAAAAAGATTTTGATTCTTTACTAGCAAAAAAACAAGTGCCTAAATTTAATACCATACGTTTTGGTAACGATCACACGGAGGGTACAAGAATTGGTAGACCCACTCCTTTTGCACACGTTGCCGATAATGATTTAGCCGTAGGCTTATTTTTAGAGCATCTAGCTAAAAGTCCTATCTGGAACGAATCGGTGGTATTTGTTTTAGAAGACGATGCACAAAATGGCGCAGACCATATTGATGCGCACAGAAGTCCTGGTTATATATTTGGCGGTTTTGTAAAAAGAAATTTTATAGACCATACGCCTTATTCTACAAGTGGCATGCTGCGAACCATGGAACTAATTTTAGGCCTTCCTCCTATGTCGCAGTATGATGCAGCTGCAACACCCATGTGGCGCTGTTTTTCAAATACTCCAGCACCATTTAATTACAAAGCCATTTTACCCTCTTATAATTTGTTAGAAAAAAATACGGCTTACAACGAGTGGCAAAAGAGATCTGAAAAATTAAATTTTGTAAAAGAAGATTCCAACAACGATTTAGAATTTAGTAAAATATTATGGCACGCCATTAAGGGAAATGATATTCCATTTCCTGCACCGCGCCGTGCCGCATTTATTATTCCATCAGCGTCAGACAAGGACGACGATTAATTTAAAAATTATGCATAAAAGAACTTTTTTAAAAGGACTCACGCTAGCTGGCATGTCAATTCCGTTTACTAAGTTTTCGGCGGAAGCACATATTACCAAACACCAACACTTACCGCTACATCAAATTGCTGCAGACGAAGATTTTTGGGCGGCCCTCAGAGCCGATTATGTTTTACAAGAAGCATATATCAATTTAGAAAGTGGGTACTATAATATTTTACCTCAAAAATTACTCAACAAATACATAGAGCATATTAAATACGTGAACAGCCTTGGCGCGTATTATATGAGAACGGTGCAGTATGAAAATAAAAAAAGAGTAGCTGCTAAACTTGCCACCCTTGCAGGTTGCGACCCTTCAGAAATTGTGATTACTCGCAATACCACCGAGTCGTTAGATACCATTATTGCGGGCTTTAAATGGCAGGCTGGCGACGAAGCCATTATGGCGGCGCAAGACTATGGCGCTATGCTGGATATGTTTAGAGAAGTGTCGTCTAGACATGGTGTGGTTAATAAAATTCTCTCAGTACCCCTTAACCCTAGTTCTGACGAAGAAATTGTGGCACTCTATAAAAACGCCATTACACCCAAAACAAAACTGCTACTCGTTTCGCACGTTATTAATATTTCTGGACAGGTAATGCCGATACGCAAAATTTGTGACATGGCACACGAGTATGGTGTAAAAGTACTCGTAGATGGTGCGCACGCTTTTGCGCAACTAGTATATACTATCCCTGAACTTCATTGTGATTTTTATGGTGCTAGTTTACACAAATGGCTCTCGAGTCCATTAGGCGCTGGTATTTTATATGTAAGCAAAGAAAATCAGGATGCTGCTTGGCCTTTAATTGGACCTTCCAAATCTGAAGAAGTTGGCATAGCTAAATTTAACCACACAGGCACCCACCCTGTGGCAACTGATTTAACCATCGAAGATTCTATAGAACATTATCATCTTATTGGACCCGCGCGCAAACAGGCACGTCTCAAATTTTTACAACAATATTGGACCCAGCAAATAATGGATTTACCAGGCGTGGTGTACAACACCCCCAAACAGGATACTCGAATTTGTGCCATTGCCAATGTGGGCATAAAGGGTATGCCACCTGCAACGCTCGCCAAAACACTTTTTGAGAAATATAAGATTTACACGGTAGGCATTGAAACAGCCAATGTAGTTGGATGCCGCATAACGCCCAATGTGTTTACCACAACAAAGGAGTTGGACCAGCTCGTTGCTGCCATTAAAGAATTAGCTACTGCTACTGTGTAAGGTTTATTTTTCGGTGGGATTTCTTTTACCAGCCATTAGCTTTTCTACGGCAGTTTCTAAACGGATTTGTCTAGTTTCTGCTTTTTTAGCTCCCTGAATCCAGCTTAGGTATTCTTTTTGGTTGCTAATAGATAAAGAGGTAAAAAACTCTTTGGCTTCTTCGTGGTTGGTAAATATTCTTTCCAAATCTACAGGTAAAGCAATTAGGCGCTTCTCAAAACCTGAACCGCTTTTAAGCTCGAGGCTTTTAACGTCAGAAAAACTACGATCTTTATTTGGAATTTGATCTGTTTTTTGGAAACGAATGGCACTCCACACGTGATCAAGTGTTACTTGACGCACCGATTCGTAATCATTTTTAGTAAGCACTTCCCAACTAGACTCTCTATTAAGGTCACTCACAATTTTACTGGTGGTTTTAGGGTAAGCGATCCATAATTTGGTTTCGGGGGTTATAGCCGGAAAAACCTCTTTTAAGATATTGTTAAGCTGCTGTTGGCTAAGTGCAAACACCAAGGCAAAGTCTAACTTTTTTGCCTTAATTAATGGGGTTACGTTTTTAGCGAAGTTTACTTTTACAAATTGCTTTTCTACAGAAGAAGGAAGACCTTGAATTAAGATATTCTTTTCGTCTTTTAAATGAAGCTTTTCTAACAGCGGCTGATTGGACATACCTAAAAAATTAGGGATTAACTAAAAAGAGAGCAAAGGTACAAAAAATATAGGGTATTTAACGCAGAAATGTAGCAAACTAGGCCTTATCGCCTGATTTTCTTTGCTTTCGGCGGTCGCGGTGACGTAAAATTGGAACCTTACTTTCGGTACCATTGATGATTCTGCCAATGTTTTTCTGGTGCGTTAAAACCACCATCAGCGCTACCATCACCGCAAAAATTCGGTACAAGGTTTCCTGTTCGTTAAATACAAAAAGTATAAAAACCATAAAGGCAATACCAGCTAAAATTGAACTAAGGGATACAAATCTGGTTAAAAAAAGTACAATTAAAAATACACCAATACAACATGCTGCCACAATAGGCTGAATAGCAACAGCCATCCCTAAAAGTGTTGCCACTCCTTTTCCGCCCTTAAAATTGGCCCAAATAGGAAATATATGACCCAGTATAGAGGCTAGACCCAAGCCCAACATAAAGTTAGTGCGGTGTAATTCGTTGGTTAAATAATGAGGAAGGAATAAATAAAGCGAGGTTGCAACCACACCTTTTAATACGTCTACAAGCATCACAAAGCTGCCCCATTTAGAGCCTAAAACCCTGAAAGTATTGGTAGCACCAGCGTTTCCGCTGCCATATTCTCTAATATCGATGCCAAAAAATTGCTTACTCACCCAAACGGCCGTAGGTATTGATCCTATTAGGTAAGCTACAATTATGAGTAAAAATTCATTCATCACTGTACATTTTAAGTTGAGTTCTAGAACGATTATTTTTAAAATTAATGATTAATTCATAAACCGTTGAATAATGTCTAAGGTTTGAAGTGCCATGTTTAAACAGCATAATGCAGCGCAATCCAGTTATTTCTTGTCCTCGTTTCTTGGTGTTTCCAGCCAAATGCTGCACAAGCAGCTTCTATTTCTGGCTCATCTTCTGTAAGGAGCCCACTAAGTAAAACAACACCCCCTGGTAGCGTTGCCTCCGCCAAAAAAGCCAAGTTGTCTAGTATAATATTTTTGTTGATATTGGCAATAATAATATTAAACTTTTTATTGAGATTAGCATCATTAACCTTTTCTATATCAATTGATTGCACATTATTAACTTCAATATTTTCTGAAGCATTTTCGATACACCAATCGTCATTATCCACCCCTAACACATAGCTTGCGCCAAGCTTATGGGCAAGGATTGCAAGTAGTCCAGTGCCCGTTCCAAAGTCAAAAACAGTCTTATTGGTAAAGTCTATACCACGCATAAGTTGCATCACCGAATAGGTAGTTCCGTGGTGGCCAGTTCCAAAACTCATTTTAGGC
>JAGWVE010000027.1 GCA_018971025.1 Bacteroidota bacterium
GCATTTTGGTAATGCCGCGAGCCGTAACCACCCTTTTGGATGGGAAGCCGAAGAAGCGGTGGATTATGCACGTGAGCAAGTAGCAAAACTTATTGGTGCCGACCCTAAAGAAATCATCTTTACATCGGGTGCAACAGAGGGTGATAACCTTGGTATCAAGGGTGTGTATGAAATGTATGCTAGCAAAGGCAACCATATCATTACCTGCACTACCGAGCACAAAGCGGTGCTAGATACCTGTAAACATATTGAACATTTAGGGGGAGAGGTAACCTACTTACCAGTAGCTGCCAATGGTTTAATTGACTTAACAGCGCTTGAAGCTGCTATTAAGCCAACTACTATCTTAATTGCCATCATGTATGCCAACAACGAAATTGGCGTGGTGCAACCGGTTAAAGAAATCAGCGCGATTGCTAAAAAGCATGGTGTATTATTTTTCTCTGATGCAGTGCAAGCAGTGGGTAAAATTCCTGTAGACGTTAACGCAGATGGTATCGATATCATGGCCTTTACAGCGCATAAAATGTATGGTCCTAAAGGGATTGGTGCATTGTATGTACGTCGTAAAAACCCACGTGTTAAAGTGACTGCCCAAATGGACGGTGGTGGACACGAAAGAGGCATGCGTAGTGGTACCTTAAACGTACCGGGTATTGTTGGTTTTGGTAAAGCATGTGAACTTGCAAGACTAGAAATGGCAGCCGACGCTGAGCGCTTAAGCAAGCTAAGAGATAAGCTGGAAGTGGCTTTAACACAAATTGATGAGTCTTATGTGAATGGTAGCACCGAGCACCGTTTACCACACGTAGCAAATATTTCTTTCAAATATGTAGAGGGAGAAGGCTTAATGATGGGCTTTAATAAAACCATCGCACTTTCTTCGGGTTCTGCTTGTACTTCTGCATCGCTAGAGCCTAGCTATGTATTAAAAGCACTAGGACTAGGGGATGATTTAGCACATAGTTCACTTCGTTTTGGACTTGGAAGATTTACCACCGAAGAACAAATCGATTATACCATTAAAGCAGTAACTGATACTGTTTTAAAACTTCGTGAAATGAGTCCATTATGGGAAATGTTCAAAGAAGGAATTGATTTAGATTCTATCGAATGGGCGCACCATTAATATTTTAAAATTATTATTTTTACCCTTTCAAAATAAAAATATGGCATACTCAGAAAAAGTTATCGATCATTATAGCAATCCTAAAAATGTAGGTACACTTGATAAAGCAAAAAAGAATGTGGGTACTGGTTTAGTAGGTGCTCCAGAATGTGGCGACGTTATGAGACTTCAAATTGAAGTAGACGACGCTTCTGGTGTTATCACAGATGCTAAATTCAAAACCTTTGGATGTGGCTCTGCTATTGCTTCTTCATCACTTGCAACCGAGTGGTTAAAAGGTAAAACCGTAGATCAAGCAATTGCGATTGACAATATGGATTTAGTAGAAGAATTAAATTTACCACCGGTAAAAATTCACTGTTCTGTATTAGCTGAAGATGCAATCAAAGCTGCTATCAATGACTACCGCACTAAAAACGGTTTAGAAGCATTACAGTTTGAAGAAAAAGGTGTTCACTAATTTAATACCCTATTGATAAAAGCATGGTAGCCGCCGAAAATACTATTTACGTTAGCGAGAAAGCAAAATCCAAAGTGATTCAACTGATGGAGGATGCTGGCATTGCTAATGATAGTAGTTATTTTTTGCGTGTAGGTGTCGTGGGTGGCGGCTGCTCCGGGCTTAGTTATAAAATGGATTTTGACAACGAGGTAAAACCCATGGATCAGGTATTTGAAGACAACGGTGTTAAGGTGGTAACCGACCTCAAAAGCTTTTTATACCTGGTTAATACCGAACTAGATTTTTCGGATGGGCTAAATGGTAAAGGCTTTTATTTCAATAACCCCAATGCAAGCCGCAGTTGTGGCTGTGGGGAAAGCTTTTCTGTATAATTTAACTTTTTACTTTTTAAGATTGCCTAAGAAAAGGTAGTTTTGGGCTATGCTAAATATTGGCCTTAAAGAGTGGAAGCAGTTTTTTACAAGCCTAACGGGCTACATCGCACTCTGCATTTTTTTGTTGGTTACAGGGCTCCTTCTATTTGTATTCCCTGACACCAGTATTTTAGCCATGGGTTACGCAACCCTTGCAGCTTTTTTTAATCTTGCACCTTGGTTACTCATTTTTATGGTGCCCACAATTACAATGCGTTCTTTTTCTGAAGAATACAAAACAGGCACTTTTGAATTACTGAAAACATTACCCATTAAGCCAGCTACTTTAGTTTGGGGCAAATATGTTGGCGCACTCCTTGTTGTGCTTTGTTTACTGCTGCCTACCTTATTTTATGGTGTAGCCGTGGAATCACTTTCTGCCGTGGGTGGTTTAGATATGGGCGCTACTGCTGGTTCCTATTTGGGTTTGCTTTTATTGGGCGCAGTATTTGTGGCAATCGGAATTTGCATAAGTAGCTATACAAATAATACCGTGGTTGCATTTATTGGTGCGGCTTTTACTTGTTATTTATTATTTGCAGGATTTGAGGCAGCAAGTAAGTTGTCTATGTTTGATGGCAAGCTCGGATACTATATAGAAGTTTTAGGTATTAAATTTCATTATAAAAGCATGAGCAGAGGTGTTCTAAGATTGGATGACCTCGTTTATTTTATGCTCATCATTTTTAGTTGTTTTTACATCACACAACAAAATATTCGTAAGCGCTAATTGTATCCAAAAAATATGTTTCAAAAATATTCAAATATTATTCTAGGATGCGCGCTGGTAACCGCTATTTACGTTTCAAGTGCTTGGCTTCATTATAGCATTGATCTTACTGCCGAAAAGCGGTATAGCCTCAGTGATGCGACAAAAAAATTATTAGACAAAAAGTTGGATAGTGCTATTAGCATCGAAGTTTTTTTAACGGGCAATTTACCTGCCGATTATAAAAAATTAAACATTGCTACCGCCGAAATTTTAGAAACTTTTTCTTCGTATGCTAGAAGCCCTATTCAGGTTGTTTTTACAGAGCCCGGAATTAATATTGTAAATGAGGAAGCAAAAGTAAAATATTTTGATAGCCTTGCAGCATTAGGCGTTGTGTTTGAAAGAGCAGATATGAGTGAGGGCATAGAAAAGTCTGCTACGCAATTAATTGCACCTGCAGCGCTAGTAAGATATGGCAACAGAAAGCCGGTAGCCGTTGATTTGAGAAGTAGTAAAAAAGTATTTGCAAGCTATAATGTTATTGAAGCAGTAGAGCCTAAAGAAGACAAAGAAGCTACCCGCAATGCTGCCGAAGCATTACTAGAATATAAATTTGCTGCTGCTATAGATAAGGTTACCAAAATAAATTACCCTACGGTTGCTTATTTGGTGGGTAATGGTGAACCAACCAATTTAACGGTGAGCGACTTAGCAGAAACATTGCGTACCGATTATAATTTGGGCATTTTTGATTTAAAATCGGGATATCCAAGTGCGGCTTCTATTGACGTGCTTTTAGTTGTAAAACCTACCACGCCTCTTACAGATGAAGATCAATTAAAAATTGATCAGTACGTTTTAAATGGCGGAAAAGTAATTTGGTTTGTAGACAAACTACACGCCGAATTGGATAGTTTAATGCGCACGCAAGCTGGATATACGGCTTATGATAGAGGGTTGAATATTGATCCACTTTTATTTAAATACGGTGTTCGTATTAATGGCGATTTGGTGCAAGATTTAAACTGTGCTAAACTGCCAATTGTAGTTGGTAAAAATCCAGATGGTTCGCCTACCATGCAGCGTATACCATGGCCTTATTATCCTTTTCTAACAACGCCTTCTGACAATCCGATTACCAAAAATATGGACCGGGTATTACCTATTTTCCCTTCTAGCATCGATACTGTAAAAGCGCCAGGCATTAAAAAAACAATTTTACTCGCAACCGATACCAGCTCTCGCAGCATTGCTTCTCCGGCCATGGTGTCGTTAAACAGCGTGCAATCGGAAGCAGATTTATACACGTTTACTAAAAGCCATATTCCAGTTGCTGTATTATTAGAAGGTAAATTTTCTTCTTTATTTGCCAACAGCATTGGCAGCACAGTAATCGATTCGGTGAGGCGTTTTACAGGCCTACCTTTTTTAAAAACGGGGATAAAAGCGTCCAAACAAATTGTAGTTTCTGACGCCGATATTGTTACAAATGCTGTCACTAAAACCACAGGACCGCTTCCAATGGGTGAACTACCTTTTGAAGCCTTTCAGTTTGCCAACAAAACATTCTTATTAAATGCCATCGACTACCTGGTAAACGAAAACGGCTTATTTGAATCTAGAAACAAAGTAGTGGTATTAAGACTGTTGGACAAACAAAAAGTAGCGGATCAAAAAACAGTATGGCAGCTGGTAACCATTGCGGGTCCAATTTTGCTTTTGTTAATAGTAGGAAGCCTTGTTGCTTTTTGGCGCAAGAAAAAATATTTATAATACGTATTTATGACGGCAACACATCAGTTGGTTTATTTCATTTTTGCTATTGTGCTTGTGCTTGCGCTTGTGCTAGATTTAGGCCTGCTCAGTAAAAAAAATAAAACCATTACCATTAAACAAGCACTCTATCAAACGCTTTTTTGGGTGGCCCTTGCTATTGGTTTTTTTGCTTTTGTTTGGATAGAAGAAGGTCAAAAAACTGGACTGGAATACCTGAGTGCTTATTTGATGGAATGGAGCCTCAGCGTTGATAATATTTTTGTTTTTATATTAATTTTTAACGCCTTTAAAGTCAAGGAAAAATTTTACCCACGCGTGCTACTCGTAGGTATTATGATGGCTATTGTTTTTAGGGTTTTATTTATTACAGTAGGAGTAGCGCTGGTAGAACAGTTCCACTGGCTATTGTACATTTTTGGCGTTTTCTTACTCTATACTGGGTTTAAAATGTTTACGTCTAATGAGTCTGAAGAGTTTGATCCACACGATACAGCGGTATACCGTTTTTTAAAAAAATACCTGCCTCTTTCAGGAACGGATGGTAACGGTAAATATGTAATAAGACAAAATGGAAAACCCCAATACACCAGTTTGTTTGTTGTAGTGGTATTATTGGCGGTTATAGATCTAGTGTTTGCACTCGACTCAATTCCAGCTGTGATGGGTATTTCAACAGATAAGCTTGTTATTTATACGTCTAATATTTTTGCAGTACTAGGCTTACGATCTTTGTTTTTTTTACTGAGAGGTGCCGTTTCAAAATTTGATTATTTGCAACAGGGCATTGCGGTAGTCCTTGTTTTTATTGGCGCCAAAATGCTTGGCGAGCATTATGTAAATATGGTAATGAATAAAAACACACAAGTGGTGGTTTCTTTATTGTTTATTGTTTTATGTATTGGAGGGTCCATTGTATATTCTATATCACATAAAAAGAAAGGTGCACCAAGTGATATGGTGGACAACTCCATTGCTTAACTTACCGCTATGAAATACACGGCAAAAGATATTGCAAACATACTAAGCCTGCCTGCCGTAAACGCAGCGGATATAGTTGTTGAGCAGCTTTTGACGGATAGCAGAAAGCTTGTATTTGCTGCGCAAACATTATTTTTTGCCTTGCCTGGTCCGCGTAGAGATGGGCACGAGTTTATAGAAACTTTATATGATCAGGGCGTGAGGTGTTTTGTTGTTAATGCCACAAAAATGGATGTTTCAAAAATAAAGGCATACTGCAAAGGCGCTATTTTTTTTGAAGTACCAAATTGTTTAGAGGCTTTGCAGCAAATTGCAGCACACCACAGAGCATCATTTACCATGCCTGTTATAGGTATTACCGGAAGTAACGGCAAAACCATTGTTAAAGAGTGGTTGTATCAACTACTTCATGCATCCTATCATATTGTTAGAAGTCCGCGTAGCTTTAATTCACAAATAGGCGTGCCACTTAGTGTTTGGAAGATGGATGCTACAAACGATTTGGCAATTTTTGAAGCAGGGATTTCAACCACTGGCGAAATGCAGCGGTTAGCTCCTATAATCAAACCAACCATTGGTGTGCTCACACATATGGGGCCTCCGCACGCAGAAGGCTTTGCGAATGGAATGTCCCAAAAAATAAACGAAAAACTAAGGTTATTTGAATCGGTTGACACCCTTATTTATGGTAAAGATCAGGTTCAAGATTTTGATATTGAAGAGGCTATTGGACGCATGAAGCCTGGGGTTCATTTTTTCTCATGGAGCAGAAAAGCGCCTGCTACCCTTGTTGTTACAAATGAAAAAATCAAAGACAATCAGGCACATATAAATTTATTATTTGCTGGAGAAAGCATGGATGTAGTAATTCCTTTTACAGATAAGGCCTCTACCGAAAATGCGATGCTTTGTATATTAACGCTGCTTGCACTTGGTAAAGACTTTGCGTTTATTAAGCAGCAATTGATGCTTCTTAGTTCAGTGGATATGCGCATGCAGTTTAAAAAAGGAATCAATGGCTGCACTTTTATCAATGATAGTTACAATTTAGATTTTGATTCTTTTGTAGTGGGGAGTTTTTATTTGCAGTCACAGGCGGCGGGTAGGGATGCTAGTATCATTGTATCTGATTTTTCCGAAGCTGGACCGCTTGCAAAAGAGGTGTATAGCCATGTGGCAAAACATAGTGCAGCACTGGGTCTTAAGCGGTTTATTGGTATTGGGCCCACTATAAAAACGCATCAAGCCCAGATACAAAAGGAATTTGCTTCAACATCTACCGAGCTTTCTTTTTATGACAGTACCAGTTCTTTTTTGCAGCAGTTTCGATTGCAAGATTTTTATAATGAAATCATTCTTTTAAAAGGTGCGCGCGTATTTGAATTTGAGCGCATTGCAAACTGGTTAGAGCAAAAAATGCACGAAACAGTGCTAGAAATAAATTTAACAGCGCTTGCGCATAATGTAAAACAGATTCAGCATTCTATTGGGGCTTCTACTAAATTAATGGCTGTTGTAAAAGCCTTTTCTTATGGCAATGGAAGTGCCGAATTGGCAAGAACACTTGCATCCGTTAAAACAGATTATTTGGCAGTGGCCTATGTAGATGAAGGTGTAGAGCTTCGAAAAGCCGGTATTCATTTGCCTATTATGGTGATGAGTCCTGACGAGGCTGGCTTTGAAGCAATGGTGACCTATGGTTTAGAACCTGAAATTTATTCTTTTGAAATTTATAATGCCTTTGGATCATTTTTAAAATATCAGGGCATTGATCATTACGGGGTTCATTTAAAATTTAATACGGGCATGAACCGCTTGGGTTTTGAACCAGCGGATGTAGTTACGCTAGCAACTAAAATTAGTACAGATAAATGCATGATTGTTAAATCGGTAATGAGTCATTTAGTAGCTAGTGATGCGCCGGAGCATGATACATTTACAATGGAGCAGATTACAGTGTTTAAAAATATTTGTAACATACTGCAAGAAAATATTGGCTATTCATTTATTAGACATATTGCAAATTCTCACGCCGTGCTAAGGCATCCTGATTCACGCCTTGATATGGTGCGTGTGGGTATTGGGCTCTATGGTACAAGTGCATCTGCCACAAATGGTTTTAGAAAAGTTGCTTCATTAAAAACAACCGTCGCTCAAATTAGAAAAGTGCCGGCAGGCGCAACTGTAGGCTACGAAAGAGCAGCTGTTATGCAAAAAGACACGTTGGTAGCTACTGTTCGTATTGGCTATGCCGATGGGTATGATAGACGTTTTAGTTTAGGTGCAGGCAAAATGTATATCAGAGGGGTTTTGTGTCCTGTGGTGGGGCTTGTGTGCATGGATATGACCATGATTGATGTGTCAGAAGTGAAAGATATTTCTATTGATGACGAAGTGGAAATATTTGGGGAACATATAGCTATCGAAACTTTGGCCACTTGGTCTGGTATTAATATGTATGAAATGATGAGCGGCATTAATGCACGCGTAAAAAGAGTTTACATAGAAGAGTAAATCTTATCTTTGACCCACTCAAAAAAACACGGTATCAGTGAAAGCAAAACATTTAATTGGCATTATTCTTGCCATTTTATTTATAGACCAAGCACTTAAGTTTTATATCAAGCTCAATTATTTTATTGGGGAAGAACACCTTCTTTTAGGGTCATGGAGTAGGCTTCATTTTGTTGAAAATGAAGGTATGGCTTGGGGTTGGAAATTTGGTGGCGATTTTGGAAAAGTAGCCCTTACGCTTTTTAGGCTTGGCGCAGTTGTTTGGGGCAGTTTTTTACTTCGTGATTTTTTACGCAAAGGCATGCACAAAGGTTTTATTATTTGTGCTGCGATGATTTATGCAGGTGCACTTGGTAATTTAATTGATAGTTTATTTTACGGATTAATATTTGAACACAGCGATTACTTTACACAAAATGTGGCGCATTTATTTCCTGCAGCAGGTGGTTACGCATCTTTGTTTCATGGTCGTGTGGTAGACATGTTGTACTTTCCTATAATAACCGACGGGCATTTCCCTACATGGTTTCCAATATGGGGTGGCGAAAGCTTTGAATTTTTTAGACCTGTCTTTAATATCGCAGACGCCTCTATTTCACTTGGCGTTTTTGTACTCCTAATTTTTCAAAACAAATTCTTTGCAAAACCTTTGCCAGAAGGGAGTTTAGAGAATCAAGCTAACAGTTCTTCAGACGATGCTGTTGCCGGTAGCTAGTGCTACTTGTTGATCGATTTTTGTGACATTATCAAGTGTTGTTACAGCAATTTTTTCCATAGCTTCTTGGGTAAAAAATCCTTGGTGACCTGTAATAAGCACGTTTGAAAAACTCATTAAACGTTGTATGATATCATCCTGAATAATGGTGCTTGATAAGTCTTTAAAAAATAATTTTTCTTCTTGTTCATACACATCTAATCCTAGTGCACCAATAGTGCCAGATTTTAGCGCATCAATAACTGCCTTCGTGTCTAGTAATCCTCCTCTTCCGGTATTAATAAGGGTCACCCCCTTTTTACAAAAGCCCAGCGTTTCTGCATTGATGATATGTTTTGTTTGCTCATTGAGTGGGCAGTGTAAAGAAATGATATCAGATGCTAAAACATCTATGAGTGGTGCGTACTGCACACCAAGTGCTTCCATTTCTTTATTGGCAATTAAATCAAAAGCGGTTACTTCACATCCAAAACCAAGCATGATTTTACAAAAAGCTTGACCAATATTTCCAGTACCAATTACCCCCACTTTTTTACCTGCTAGATTAAATCCTAAAAGTCCCGATAAAGCAAAATTTTGTTCTCTCACCCGGTTGTAAGCTTTATGTGTTTTTCTGGTGAGGGTTAATAAAAGCGCAACCGCATGCTCGGCCACCGATGCTGGTGAATAAGCGGCAACCCTGCATACCTTGATGCCGGCATTTTTGGCTGCGGCTACATCTATATTGTTGAAGCCAGCACATCTGAGGGCGATGGTTTGAACGCCCAGGTCACGTAACCCTTCCATTACTTGGGCTGAGGCCTGGTCATTGACAAACAAGCAAACTGCCTGAGCCCCTTTGGCTAAGCTAAGGGTTGCAGGCTCTAAGGACTGGGTAAAAAACACCAATTCGTGTCCAAATGCTTGATTTGCAGACTCAAAAAATGAGGTATCGTAGGGCTGGGTAGAAAAAAAGGCAATTTTCATAGGGTAAAGGTAAGTCCTTGCTTATATTTATTACCTTTGCAGCCTTAAAAACAGGGCTGTAATTGCATTACAGTCCCGATTAACCCACAAAGGTATGCGTGTAAAATATCCAGAATTCCAGGGCCTTCATCTGCCTAGCATTGAGCAGTCAATTTTGGCAAAATGGAAAGCAGAAGAGGCTTTTGAAAATAGTGTGCGTTTACGTGAAGGTAAGACTCCTTTTGTATTTTATGAGGGACCGCCTAGCGCCAATGGAATGCCTGGTATTCACCACGTTATTTCTAGAACCTTAAAAGACATGGTGTGCAGATACAAAACCATGCAAGGTTTTCAGGTAAAAAGAAAAGGCGGATGGGATACACACGGTTTACCGGTAGAACTTGGGGTTGAAAAAGAATTGGGTATCACCAAAGAAGATATTGGTAAAAAAATTACCGTCGAAGAATACAATAAAAAATGTAGAGAAGCGGTGCTTCGATACAAAGACAAGTGGGATGAAATCACTACTAAAATGGGCTACTGGGTAGATTTAAATGACCCCTACATTACATTTGAAAATGATTACATCGAAACGCTCTGGTGGATTTTAAGTGAGCTGTATAAAAAAGGATATTTGTATGAGAGTGTAAGTATTCAGCCTTATTCTCCAGCTGCTGGTACAGGACTTAGTTCGCACGAATTAAATCAGCCAGGCACGTACAAAGATGTAAAAGATACGTCTGCTGTTGCGATGTTTAAAGCCGACGCTACAGATGCGCGCAACAAATTTTTATTCGATGCTGCAGGTGACAACGAAGTTTATTATTTAGCATGGACGACAACGCCATGGACGCTTCCTTCAAATTTAGGATTAACTGTAGGGCCAAATATTGACTATGTATTGGTTCAAACCTTTAACCCGTACACACATGCGCCGGTGCATGTTGTGCTTGCCAAAGCCTTGCTATCAAAGCTTTTTAAGCCTGAAGCAGAAAATGGTGATTTTGAAAATTACAACCCTGATCAAAAAATATTGCCTTGGAAAATAGTCGCAAATTTTAAAGGTACCGACATCGAAGGTGCACAGTATGAACAACTCATGCCATCTGATGCAAATAGCAAAAAGGTCATTGAGGAAATTACGCCAGGAGCAAAACCATTTAGAGTTTTACTAGGTGATTTTGTTACCACAGAAGATGGTACCGGTATTGTACATACGTCACCGGCATTTGGTGCAGACGATTACCGTGTTGGACAAAAAAATAATATTGGTATTTTAACACTCGTAGATAGAGAAGGAAAATTTGTTGAAGGTGTTGGCGAGTTTAGTAACCGCTATGTAAAAAATTACAAAGACGATCCAAATTACGTAGACGTAAATGTGGACATCTGCGTAAAGCTTAAAAAGGAAAATCGCGCGTTTAAAGTAGAAAAGTACGAACATAGTTATCCGCATTGTTGGAGAACCGACAAGCCTATTTTATACTATCCACTTGACGCTTGGTTTATTAAAACAACAGCCGTTAAAGACCGCATGGTGGAACTTAATAAAACCATCAATTGGAAACCCGCTTCAACCGGCGAAGGTCGTTTTGGCAACTGGCTTGAAAACATGGTGGACTGGAATTTAAGTAGAAGTAGATATTGGGGAACACCTTTACCCGTATGGCGTACAGAAGACGGCACTGAAGAAGTTTGTATTGGATCTGTAGAGGAATTAAATGCTGGTATCAAAAAAGCAAATGAAGTACTTGGTGGCACTGTCAATCAAAATTATTTACACGGTGGTATATTGGATTTACACAAGCCATTTGTAGATGATATTGTTTTAGTGAGTGCCGCTGGAAAACCCATGCACCGCGTTTCAGACTTAATTGATGTTTGGTTTGATAGTGGCGCTATGCCTTATGCGCAGTGGCATTATCCATTTGAAAATAAAGACCTTGTAGATAAAGGACAAGCTTTTCCTGCCGATTTTATTTGTGAAGGGGTTGACCAAACACGCGGATGGTTTTATACCCTGCATGCAATTGGCGTAATGTTATTTGATAGCGTTGCTTACAAGACAGTGGTTAGTAACGGGTTGGTGCTGGATAAAAATGGCAACAAAATGAGTAAACGCCTCGGTAACGTGGTTAATCCTTTTGAAACCATTGAAAAATATGGCGCCGACGCAACGCGCTGGTACCTTATTACCAACGCATCTCCTTGGGATAATTTAAAATTTGATGTAGCAGGTATTCAAGAAGTACAACGTAAATTTTTTGGAACACTCTACAATACCTATCAATTTTTTACACTCTATGCAAACGTTGATGGCTTCTCTTTTTCAGAACCAATAGTACCATTAGCGGAGCGCCCGGAAATTGACCGTTGGATTTTATCAAGTTTACATTCGCTTGTTAAAAAAGTTACAGCAGCAATGGATGATTACGAACCAACCGTTGCAGGTAGAGCCATCGAATCTTTTGTGGACGAACAACTCAGTAACTGGTACGTAAGACTTTGTAGACGTAGATTTTGGAAAGGCGAATACGAGCAAGATAAAATTAGTGCATATCAAACTTTGTATACTTGTTTAGAAACAGTGATACAATTGATAGCACCGATTGCTCCGTTTTTTAGCGATGCAATTTTTAATAACCTAAACAGTGTTACGGGTAAACATCAAGTAGCGTCTATTCATCATGCTAATTTTCCGGTAGCAAACGACGCCTTTATTGACGCTGCATTAGAAGAAAGAATGCAGTTGGCGCAGGATGTTTGTTCATTGGTACTGAGCCTTCGTAAAAAAGTAAACATCAAAGTGCGTCAGCCACTTCAAAAAATACTTATCCCGGTACTTGACCCTGCTATGCAGGATCAGCTGGTTTTAATCCAAGATTTGATTACGGCAGAGGTAAATGTTAAAGAAATTGAATATTTGACCGAAACGGAGGGAATTATTAAGAAAAAGATAAAACCCAACTTTAAGGCTTTGGGTACAAAAATGGGGGCCAAAATGAAAGCGGCTGGTGCGGCTATATCCGCCATGACCGCTACTCAGATTGCCTCCCTCGAAAAAACGGGCGAAATTCTCTTATCTATTGAGGGTGAAGAACTTAGCATCGCGCTAGCTGAGGTTGATATTGCTGCGGAGGACATTCCGGGTTGGAGCGTTGCTAGTAAAGGCAGCCTCACAGTGGCCCTTGATATCACCGTAAGTCCCGATTTACAACAGGAAGGTGACGCCAGAGAGTTTGTAAACCGTGTACAAAATATTAGAAAAGAAAGCGGTTTTGCCCTTACAGACCGTATATTCGTGACCCTTGAGCATTGCGACAGGCTTAAGGAGTCGATTGTTAAATATAACGACTATATTTGCCGCGAAATTTTAGCTGATTCTATCAATTGGGTGGACAATGTTGCCAACGCAACAGAAATCGACGTTAATGAGCATCTGCTAAAAGTTTCAATAACTAAACAAGCATAACAACAAGCATATGGCTACAAAGAAACCAGCCCCAAAAGCAGCACCTGCTAAAAAAGTAGCAGCTCCCGCAAAAAAGGCGGCTCCGGCCAAAAAAGCAGCACCTGCTAAAAAAGTAGCAGCTCCCGCAAAAAAAGCGGCTCCTGTAAAACCAGCAGCACCTGCTAAAAAAGTGGCTGCTCCTGTAAAAAAGGCGGCTCCTGTAAAACCAGCAGCACCTGCTAAAAAAGTGGCGGCTCCTTTAAAACCAGTAGCTCCCGCTAAAAAAGTAGTAGCGCCTGCAAAAAAAGCGGCTCCTGCAAAACCAGCGACACCTGCAAAAAAAGTAGTAGCTCCAGCTCCTGCAAAAAAAGCGGTTCCAGCTAAACCAGCGCCAGCGCCTGCAAAAAAGGCGGCACCAGCTCCAGCGGCCAAGACTGCTCCAGCAGCTCCTGCAAAAGCAGCAAAGCCTGCAAAAGTTGCAGCAGTAAAAGCACCTCCTGCTAAAGTGATTGTAAAAACAGCGCCAGTAAGACCTGGTGGAAAAGTGGTATTACCTAGTAAGCCGGTTCCTAAAATTGCGCCTCCACCACCTGTGGTTAAGGCTAAGCCAGCTCCATTACCTCCAATGCCTAAAAAGCCGGAAGTAAAATTACCACCTGCGCCTCCAAAAAAGCCGGTAAGAAAACCATTAGAACCTATCAAAGACGTAAAAGTGCCTAAAACAAATACAAAGTCTAGTGTGCCTTACAGTCCTGGATATACACCATTAGAAAAAAGAGTTCAAATTGTGACGAAGAGTAATCAAACGCTTGTAAAATATAGCGACGCTGAACTTAATGAGTTCCGTGAGCTTATCAATAAAAAATTAGAAGCTGCTAAAAAAGAGCTTGTATACTTACAAGGTTTAATAACCCGTAAAGATGAAATGGGTGGTGATAATGACGATGCGCGTTACATGACTATGGAAGATGGTAGTGTTAGCATGGAAAGAGAGCAATTGTCTCAAATGGCTAGCCGTCAAATTACGTATATCGACCATCTTGAAAAAGCAATTATGCGTATTGAGAGCAAAACATATGGTATTTGTAGAGTAACCGGTAAGCTAATTGACAAAGCCCGTTTACGTGCTGTACCACATGCTACACTTAGCTTAGAAGCTAAATTAGGACTAGTAAAACCAAGTCCAGATCAACAATAATTAAAAATCTTGATCAATAAAAAAAGGCCGCAATTTGCGGCCTTTTTTGTGTGCACTATTTTACTTCTTGCATATCAATTAAGCGCTTATACATGCCGCCTTTAGAAAGTAATTCATCATGAGTACCCCGTTCTGCAATTTCTCCTTTTTGTAAGACAATAATTTCATCGGCGTGTCTGATGGTAGACAGGCGGTGCGCAATAACAATGGAAGTTCTGTTTTGCATCATTTTATTGATAGCGTCTTGTACCAGTCTTTCACTTTCTGTATCAAGTGATGATGTGGCTTCATCTAAAATTAAGATGGGTGGATTTTTTAAAATAGCCCTAGCAATGGTGATACGCTGACGTTCGCCACCACTTAGTTTGCTACCTCTATCTCCAATATTAGCATCGTAGCCCTCTTCTTTGCTATTGATAAATGCTGCAGCGTTGGCTACGGTAGCAGCGGCTGTAATGGCTGCTGGGCTTGCTGTTTGAACGCCTAGGGCAATATTTTGTGCGATGCTATCATTAAATAAAATGGGCTCCTGTGTTACAATACCCATGGCTGCGCGCACGCTTTGTAAACTATATTCTTTGATATTGATACCATCAATTAAAACTTCACCTTCTGTTACGTCATGAAAGCGTGGAATCAAATCTGCTAAAGTGCTTTTGCCAGCACCCGATGATCCTACCAGTGCCACCGTTTTTCCTTTTTCAATAACAAGGTTGATATTTTTTAAAATGGTAGTGTCGTCATAAGAAAAGCTTACATTTTTAAACTCGATGCGCTTTTCAAAATTTTCTAAAATTTTAGCGTTTGGTTTATCTTCTATGGCAACCGGCGCTTTTAATATTTCTTCAATTCTTTCTATGGCGGCGCTACCTCTTTGTGCATTGTAAAATGAACTAGATAAAGATTTTGCTGGATTTATGATTTGCGTAAAAAATAAAATGTAGGTAATAAAACTTTCGGGTCCGAGTCCTGCCTGGTTATTTAATACAAGTCTTCCGCCAAACCATAAAATACAAGACAGTACAATCACACCTAAAAATTCGGACATCGGCGATGCCAAATCTTTTCTAAAATTCATTTTGTTGCGGATATGATTCAGCGCATTGTTGTTGTCTAAAAACTTTTGCAAGAGTATTTTTTCGGCATTGAAAGCCTTGATAACCCTTAGTCCTCCAAGGGTTTCATCCAATATAGATAATAGTGTTCCTAACTTTTCTTGAGAGGTGGTAGATTGTTTTTTTAAACTTCTACTCAGGCGTCCAATCACAAAACCTGTTACCGGTAATAGTACTAGTAAAAACAAAGACAATACTGGACTTAAGAAAACCAAGAAAATTAAAATGATCAAAATGTTGAGGGGATCTTTAATGAGGCCTTCTAGCGTACTCATCACACTCCATTCAATTTCGTTGGCATCATTACTCATTCTACTGATAATATCACCTTTGCGTTGTTCGGTAAAATAGCCAATAGGAAGGTCTAATAATTTTTTATACAAATCGGAACGAAGTGTGGTCATTACATAATTACGCATGGGTGCGAGTACCCTAAAGGACAAATAGGTAAATAAGTTTTTAAAGAAGATCGCTGTTATAATAATGCCACAAATAGCACCCAGCGCATACACGGTTCCTTGTTCAAGTATGAGTCTAGAAATAAAATATTTAAGGTAGTTTAAAATAGTGCCCGCAGATAAACTTGCGCCCGCCATAACAGGTTTAGCTGTGATCAGTTTTTCGGTACCAAACAATAGCTGTAAAAAAGGGGCCAGCATAGCCAGTGAAACGAGCGAAAAAAGGATGGATAAAAGGTTGAATACCACATATAATGCAATATTCCTTTTTTGGGTCCGGAGGTAAAATAGAATTCGTGAAAAACGCTTCATAAATGATAAAATCGTTAAAACAAGGCAAAGTAACTAATTTTACAGCCAATTAAACGTAAAGAACATGGAGGAAGGTAAACGTCAACGTCAGGTAGCCGGTGCTATACAAGAAGAAATGAATGACATTTTTAGAAGGCTAAACCTTTCTATGATAGCCGGTGGTATGGTTTCTATCTCATCCGTAAAGGTGACGCCCGACCTTTTAGAGGCCCGTATTTACCTCAGTATATTTCAGGTGCCAGACCCTAAAGAAGTGATGAAAGTGATTGAGTCTAGGGCTTGGGAGATTAAAAAAGAGCTTGCCGACAGGGTAAAGCACCAGTTTAGACGTATTCCGGTATTGCATTTTTACCTTGATGACACGCTTGACTATGTGTTTAAGATGGAGGAGATTTTTAAGCAAATCAATGCCGAAAAAAAGCCTAACGAAGCATCTGCAAAAGGCGATAGCCTAGATCCAGCATCAAATTAATTTTTTCTCGTGCAGTATTTATTTGCTTGGCGGTATTTTAGATCAAAAAAGTCTACTAGTGCAATTAATATTATTGCATGGGTAAGCGTTACGGCTATAGCAGTTGGCGCGGCTGCACTCATAGTTATTTTAAGTGTATTTAATGGGTTTGAAGATTTAGTAAAAGGACTCTACACAGACTTTTATGCAGACATGCGCGTGCTTCCTGCACAGGGCAAAAGAATAAATCTTGATGATCGAACACTTTATACCATACAATCAATCGAGGGCGTTGCAGAAGTTAGTAAAGTGATTGAAGAAAAAGCTTTACTCGCTAATGGCGATTATCAGAGCATTGTTTTGGTAAAAGGAGTAGACTCCGTTTTTACGCGCACCAATCATATTAACAAACATATTGTAAGAGGAAATTACGAAACCGGTGATTTACAAAATCCAGGCATTATAATGGGTGCAGGTATCGAAAACGCAGTTGGTGCCGATGTAACCAAAGGTGGATTTCCGTTAACACTGTATACGCCAAACAAAGGCGCAGGTTTTGACGCTGTAGAAGGTATGTTTGCATTTAATGTTACGGCCAAAGGCGTTTTTGCAGTGCAACAAGAATTTGATAACAAATTTATTTTTACCAATATTTCTTTTTTACGTTACATGCTTTCTATGGACTCAAATCAGGTGAGTAGTGTAGAAATAAAAATAAACGGTAGTCCCGAAAAAATAAAAACAAAACTGCAAGCGGCACTCGGTAAAAATTTTGTAGTAGAAACGCGCTACGAACAAAATAAAAATTTGTATGCCGTTATGCAAATGGAGAAGTGGGTGATTTATGGTATTTTAAGTTTGATCTTAATTGTGGCTGCATTTAATATGATTGGCGCACTTACTATGCTGGTGTTAGAAAAACAAAAAGACATTGCGGTACTAAAAGCCATGGGGTCTAGTACTGCGCTTATTCAAAAAATATTTATTACAGAAGGACTGGTGCTTGCAGGAGTAGGAACGGCTATTGGTACAGCACTTGGTACTATTATTTGCCTACTCCAATTAAAATTTAAAATTATTACGCTAGGTGGAGGCGGTAGTTTTATTATTGATTACTACCCTGTAAAATTAATGGCAACCGATTACGTTCTTGTCGTTGCCACTATTGTTGTCATTGCACTACTAGCCGCGTGGATACCTGCTAAAAAAGCAAGCCAACAACTGATGTCATTAAAAAGTTAGCAGTCTAATTAAAGGTGTCTTAATTAGTAATCACCCAATGTTTCTGGTAATTGACTAAGCGCATCTGCAAGTTGAGCATCGTTCGGTGCAATACCATGCCACTCGTGTGTTCCTTCCATAAAACTGATGCCTTTACCCATTTCTGTTTTCATTAAAATACAGATAGGCTTTCCCTGACCCGTTAAAGATTTTGCTTTATCAAGCGTTGCAACAACGTCTTCCATATTGTTGCCATCCATATCAATAACCGTCCAGTTAAACGCCTCAAATTTGGCGCGTAAGCTGTCTAGGTTTAATACTTTTTTGGTAGGGCCATCAATTTGTTGACCGTTAACGTCGATGGTAGAAATTAGGTTGTCGCAATTGTTGTGCGCAGCAAACATAACAGACTCCCAAATTTGTCCTTCTTGTAGTTCACCATCACCATGAAGTGAATACACAAGTTTAGTATCGTTGTTAATTTTTTTAGTTAATGCAGCACCAATGGCAACACTCATACCTTGGCCTAAAGATCCACTTGCGATACGTACACCTGGTAAATGCTCGTGTGTGGTAGGGTGGCCTTGTAAACGGGTATTTAGTTTTCTAAAACTTCCAAGCTCGCTCACTTCAAAATAACCAGATCTTGCTAATGCGCTATAAAATACTGGAGAAATATGTCCATTGGATAAGAAAAATAAGTCTTCCCCTTTTCCGTCCATAGAAAACGCTGGGTTATGGTCGAGGGTATGAAAATAAAGCGCCGTAATAAAATCAGTGCAACCTAAAGAGCCACCAGGATGTCCACTTTGAACACCATGTACCATTCTAACGATATCTCTTCTAATTTGAGTTGCCGTGTCTTTAAGGGTTTGAATAGACGCCATAATTTGCTTATTTGCTGCGAAGATAAAATTCAAATTCCAATTCTTGGATGAAAAATGATGCTTTCGGTAGTATTTATTAGTTTTGCCTTCAAATTAATGCAACATGTCTGAAGAACTTGACTTAATTACAGTGGACGCGGAAGATTCTATGAATAAGGCGATTAGCCACTTAGAGCTAGAATTAACGAAAATTAGAGCCGGAAAGGCCAGTCCTACGATGCTTGATGGCATTATGGCCGATTATTATGGAGCGCCAACTCCCATTAACCAGGTGGCTAATATTAGTGTGCTTGACGTTCGAACCATTACCATTCAGCCTTGGGAAAAAAATATGCTTGCCCCTATCGAAAGAGCTATCATGATGGCAAATATTGGGGTTACACCTCAAAATGATGGCGTTCAAATTAGACTCTTTATGCCACCTCTTACTGAAGAACGCAGAAGAGAGTTTGTAAAAAGAGCTGCAGGCGAAGGAGAGCAATCTAAAGTTGCTATTCGTAACATCAGACGCGACGCCATTGAGCAAATTAAAAAATTACAAAAAGACGGCTTAAGTGAAGATGCTGCAAAAGATGCAGAAAAAGGAATCCAAGATATTACCGACAAATTTATTGCCTTAGTAGAAAAACATTTAGCTGCAAAAGAAAAAGAAATGATGGCGATATAATCTTGCCTTATTTCTTTTGTTTATTCACGATATAAACACCCCCTAAAATAATACCGAGCCCAACAAGTCTTAACGGATGGATGGGCTCGTTGTAATATAGGCCTATGGCAAGTGAAACAAAAGGAATGGCATAGGTTACTGTCGATGCAAAAATGATGCCCGCTCTTTTTACAAGCACATAAAAAAGGACAGATGCAATAGATGTGTTAATCACGCCAAGTGTGCCACCAGCAAGGGTTGCCTGTATTAATGCAGGGTTAGAAAAATCATAATTAAAATATCCAGTGCTAAATAATATGATGCCAGCTGGTATCATAGCAAAACAAAAAGCAGCAGCGGCAATATTGATGGCACTTACGTTTTGCATTTGGCTGCCCACCATATTTACATTGAGGCCATAAAAAATAGTAGCAAGCACTACAAAAAAGCTATAAGAGAAATTATCAAAATGAAGTGTTTTGCCTGCTGTTACAGAAAGCACAAGTCCAACAAGACCAAGCAAAATGCCAATCACTTTTTGCTTATTGGATTTTAAATTAAAAAATACAATACCCACAATAATGGTAAACAGTGGCGTAAGTGCATTTAAGATACCCGCAAGCGCACTATCAATTTTTGTTTCTGCAATGCAAAATAAATAGGCCGGAATAAAGCTGCCCATTAACCCCGAAAGCACAACAATAAAAAGTTTATTTTTAGGTATTTGCTTAAGCGCCGAATAACAAAAAGGTAAGAGTGCAAGACCCGAAAAAATCATACGAAGAGAGGCCACTTGGTACGGGCTTAATTGGTAAGTGCCCCCTTCTTTCATGCCTACTTTCATGAGCATGAAAGAACTGCCCCAAATAATCGATAAAACGATGAAAATGCCCCAGTTGATTAACTTTTCTCTCACAGCAGTAAATTTTGGCGAAGTTCCTGATTTAGAACCTAATAACAGGCGATTTTCTAACAATTTTTGATTAAAAAGGTTGCTAAAGTGGATAAATTTTGACTCCAATATGCACATTTGAGGCCCGAAGGGGTTTTCTTTGTAGCAAAAGTGTGAAGCTGTGAATGTTCCAAATTATCAAATTAAGTTAGATCAGTTTGAAGGTCCTTTTGATCTATTGCTGTTTTTTATAGAAAGAGACGAATTGGATATTTACAATATCCCCATTACACGCATCATTAAAGACTTTTTGGAATTCATTCATCAAGGAGAGAAATTAAATATTGAACTCTCTAGTGAGTTCATTTTGTTTGTATCTACCCTGATGCGTATTAAGGCAAGACTATTACTTCCTCGTAAAGAAATAGATGCTGCTGGAAATGAAATTGATCCACGTCAAGAACTGATCGATAAAATATTAGAATACAAGCGCTTCAAAGAAGCATCTGCACAAATGGCTGAAATGGAAGCTGTGCGTATGCTGATGGTGAAACGTGGCAATCTTCAAAAGGAACTTATTTCAATTGGAGAAGACGCTTCTGAAGGAACTGAAATTCAGAACATCACCATGTTTAAGCTGATGAAAGCTTTTGAAAAAGTGATGCAGCGTGTGCATGATCGTCAAAACAAACCTGTGCATACGGTGGTGCGATATAACTACACCATGGAAGGCAGTAGAGATTATATGTTGGATTTTGTGCGCGGTGAAAAAACTGTGGCTTTTGAAAAAGTATTTGAAATTTGTAACGACCGTGTTCACGCTTTATTCCTCTTTTTATCAACCCTCGAATTAACCCAGCAGAAATACATGAAACTCATGGTGGGCGAGGGTATGAACAACTTTATCATTGAATGGAATGACAACCGCGAAGCGGAACTAAAAGAAGAAGGTCTTACAGATGAAGACCTTCCAAGTAGTTTTACTGACAACGACGTTCCATTAGAAATGGAATAACAAATTATACAGTTTGTAATGCTTCTGTTTTAATAATTGCTTTTACAGCGGCTTCAATACCTGCAGCATCATACGCACATTCGCTATGTAATTCTTTGAGCGTACCATGTTCTACAAGTCTATCCGGAATACCTAAAATAGTAAGGTCTGCTTTGTAGCCATTGGCATTCATGAATTCTAGAATCGCAGAACCAAATCCTCCAACAACGGTACCGTCTTCTACAGTAACAATTTTTGAATAGTTTGCAAACACTTCGTGCAGTAATGCTTGGTCTAGTGGTTTTACAAATCTAATATCGTAATGCGCCGGATCAATACCTTCCAATCTTAAATTTCTGATGGCTGTTGTTGCAAAATTTCCTGGATGACCAAAACTTAAAATAGCAACATCTTTACCGTCTTTTATTTTTCTACCCTTGCCAATTTCAATAGGGGCTAATGGCGTTTGCCACTGCGGCATTACACCTTCACCTCTCGGGTATCTGATAACAAATGGTAAGCCAGTGCTATCCAGTTGCGCGGTATACATGAGGTTGCGCAGTTCCTGCTCATTCATGGGGGCACTAATAATTAAATTAGGGATACAACGTAAATACGCAATATCATAACAACCATGATGGGTTGGACCGTCTTCACCTACAAGACCGGCTCTATCTAAACAAAGTACAACAGGTAATTTTTGTATGGCAACATCATGCACCACCTGATCAAAAGCACGTTGCATGAATGAAGAATAAATATTACAAAACACGCGCATGCCCTGCGTAGCGAGGCCAGCACTAAGGGTAACAGCGTGCTGCTCACAGATGCCCACATCAAATGCGCGGTCAGGCATGGCATCCATCATAAATTTTAAAGAAGAACCACTTGGCATAGCAGGTGTTACACCCATAATTGCAGGATTAGCCTTTGCAAGTTCTACTAGCGTATGACCAAAAACGTCTTGGTATTTTGGTGGTTGCGGGGTGTCTATTTTTTTCTTTAAAATTTCTCCGGTTACTTTATCAAATAATCCTGGCGCATGCCATTTTGTTTGGTCTTTTTCTGCAAGTTCGTAGCCCTTGCCTTTAGTTGTGATAACGTGTAATAATTTAGGGCCAGGGATTTCTCTTAAATCTTTGAGGGTATCTACTAAGTTGGTAATATTATGACCATCAATAGGGCCAAAATATCGTAGCTGCAGGGCTTCAAAGAGATTGCTGCTTTTGTTAACCATGCCTTTAACACTCGCTTCTAATTTGGAAGCAAGCGATCTGCTGGTAGATTTTCCTACAGGCATTTTGCCTAATAAATTCCAAATTTCATCTCTTACTTTATTGTAGGTTGGAGAAGTAGCAATATCTGTTAAGTATTCTTTTAAAGCACCCACATTTGGGTCGATACTCATGCAGTTATCATTTAAAATAATAAGCACGTCACTATCCGCAACGCCCGCATGGTTCATGGCTTCAAAAGCCATACCCGCAGTTAAAGAACCATCACCAATAACTGCAATTGATTTTCTGTTTTCTCCTTTGTATTTTGCAGCCATGGCCATTCCTAAAGCAGCAGAGATAGAGGTGGAAGAATGGCCAACGCCAAATGTATCGTACTCGCTTTCTGATCTTTTAGGAAAACCACTAAGGCCTTTGTATTTTCTATTCGTAACAAATTGATCTCTACGTCCGGTTAAAATTTTATGTCCATATGCCTGGTGGCCTACGTCCCAAACAAGTTGATCATATGGTGTATTGTAAATGTAATGAAGTGCCACACTTAATTCTACCACACCTAAACTTGCAGCAAAGTGCCCGCCGTGCACGCTCACGATATCAATGATATACTGGCGTAGTTCATTGCAAACTTGATGCAATTGATCTTTTGGGATCTTTTTTAGGTCATCGGGGTTGTTGATATTCCCGAGTAGCGCTCCTGGCCTTATTTCCATGCAAAAAGTTAGTTTAGGCTGTAAAAATAGGTAATTCGTGTCAAGCAATATAGGTTTCTTACTATACAAACATCACACAAAACCAAAGGTTCACCCTAAGTTAACTTTATTTTATGCCAACCAAGGTTGGTTTTTGCCTTTCCTCCCAATTTTAGCCCCTTTTGGGGCGCTTAATTTTTATATTTGTATATGTCTTTAAAAACTACACGTATTTATTGGTGGTGTCAAATAGGGGGCTGGTTTTCCTATGGTTTAACCATGATTTTTTTCGCCTACATTTTTGACAGCAAGCCTAATCCTATTTTTTATCCAAGATTAGGGATCACCATTGTAACCGGTATCTTATTCACGCACTTGCTCCGTACCTTACTTGTGCAGTTGAAACTAAGGCCACCCTTCCCCATACAAAAATGGTGGTTGCTGCTGCTGCTTTTTTCCGGCGTCGTTGTTTTTTATAGCTTAACCAATAGTGCCCTTGTGGAGTGGGTAAGGCTCTATGATCCTACACGGAAGTTTTCGGTGCGCACCCGTTTCTTTTCCAATTTGATTTTTGATTCACCCATGATTTTTATTTGGGTTAGCATTTACTATGTATGGCATTATGTTGAGTTGGGCCGAATGAATGAAATTCAAAAAGTGAGACTAGAAAGTTTGGTAAAGGAACTTGAATTAAAAACCATTAAATCGCATATCAATCCGCATTTTATTTTTAATGCCCTAAATAGTATTAGAGCCCTTGTAGATGAAAATCCGGAAAGAGCAAGAACGGCCATTACAGAACTGAGTAATATTTTACGCAGTAGTATGCAAGCCGAAAAACTTGAAACGGTAACGCTCGAAAAAGAGCTTTCCATTGTGAAAGATTATTTGGCACTCGAATCTATTAGATTTGAAAGCCGATTACAAGTTGTGTATCATATTGATGAAGATACGCTGGACCAACCGGTACCACCTATGATGCTACAAACACTTGTTGAAAACGCGATCAAGCATGGCATTGGAAAGCAAAGAGATGGTGGTGTTGTTGAAATATATTCTGACTTTAAAAATGAACACCACGAGCTTATAATCAGAAATACAGGGTCTATGGATGGAGACATTGATACCAGTGG